>CALARR010000001.1 GCA_937889015.1 uncultured Planctomycetales bacterium
GTCTCAGCCCTGGCAGGCGTGGCCATTCCCCATGTCCATGCCGCCGAAGACAACACCATCCGCCTGGCCTTGATCGGCTGCGGCGGGCGCGGAAGCGGCGCAGTGGCCAACGCCATGGCGGCCGGTGGGCTCGTCATGGACAATCGCTTCCGCGCCGCGGGCGAAGAGAACGCACCATCCGCCGGGCCGGTCAAGTTGATCGCCATGGCCGATCTGCTCCAGAGTCGTCTGGACCAGGCCCATAGCTCGCTGAGCAAGTTGCTGGGCGACCGGATCGACGTGCCCCAGGAGCGGCGTTTCCTGGGGTTCGACGGATACCGAAAGGCGATCGATTGCCTGCGGCCAGGCGACGTGGCCCTGTTGACCACGCATGCCGCGTTCCGCGCGCCGCACCTGGAATACGCCGTAGAGAAGGGCGTGAACGTCTTCATGGAGAAGGACTTCGCGGCCGATCCGGGCGGGATCCAGCAGATCCTCCGGGCAGCCGAGGCCGCGGAACGAAAGAACCTCAAGATCGCCGCCGGGCTGATGTGCCGCCACTCCGCTGCACGCCAGGCATTGATCCAGAAGATCCGCGATGGCGAACTGGGGCAAATCCAGCTCATCCGCGCCTATCGCATGGACCCCGGCTATTGCATGGGCCCGTTCAAAGGCGGTGAAAACGAATTGTTGTGGCAGCTTCGGCCGGGCCGTCCTTTTCAGTTCTTGTGGGCCTCCGGCGGAATCTTCATCGAACTGATGATCCACCAGATCGACGAGTGCTTCTGGATCAAGGACGCCTGGCCGATTGCCGCGCATGGTGTCGGCGGACGGTTCCCGGGCAGCACGGATTGCAGCCAGAATCTCGACAGCTACTCGATCGAGTACACCTTTGCCGACGGCACGAAGGCCATGGTGACGGGCCGCTACATTCCCAAGTGCGTCAACGATTTTGCCACTTATCTGCACGGCACGAAGTGCGCCGCGCAATTCTCCGGCAACATCCATGCCCCCACGTCACAAACCTACAAGGATCAACAGATCGCTGCCGGGAACGTGGCCTGGAAAGCGCCAAAGGAAATGATCAATCCCTGGCAAGCCGAGTGGAACGTGCTGCTGGGCGCTATCCGCAACGATCGCCCGCACAACGAGGCCCGCCGCGCGGCTCTGTCGAACTTGGGGGCCATCATGGGCCGGGCAGCCGTGCACACCGGGAAGATCGTCACCTGGGAGGAGGCCCTGGCCTCGAAATTCCAGTTCTGCAGCAACGTCGCGCAGTTGACCGCCGACAGCCCGGCTCCGGTGCAGGCCAACGCCGAGGGCCGCTACCCAGCGCCCGTTCCCGGCGAGTGGACCGAGATCTGAGCCGGCGGAGTCTGCGGACCGCCGGGCAGAACCGGGCGGACGATCACGGTTGCCGGGCGTCGCTGACCAACAGCGTGCAAAGAACCTGCGCATACACGCGGTGCCCGAAATCGTTGGGGTGGTTCACCCCGTTGCCCGTCAGGTCCCAGTCCCGCTTGTGCTTGAGCAGTTCCGCCCAGACGGAAGTCATGTCCGCCAAGGCTACGCCCGGGCCGCACAACCCGGCGAGCGCATCACGGTATTGCGGGAAGAGTTCCGGGTGCAGGAGCGTCCAATCCTGGTTGCCGAGCATGGTGGCCACGAGGATGAACTCCGCCTGCGGCCGCGCCTTGCGTACGGCGTCGAGCATGGCCTTGATGTTGGCCTGATTGCGGTCTGCCGGCCGCCCCGTGGCGTCGTTCATGCCAAAGGCCAGGATCACAAGATCCGGGTCGGCTGACAGCACCTTGCCGACATTGGCCAATCCCCACTCGGTGCTGGTGCCGCTGACGGCGTAGTTGGTCAGCGTGACCTTGGCGCCGTAGGCCGCTTCCAGCCCCATGACCAACAGGTCCTGGTACGGAGGCTGGAACGGAGCCACCTTGGCCCACCCCGACGCATTGCAGCCGGTGGAAATGCTGTCGCCCAACAACGCGATGTTCAGCGGCTGCTTCTCCTCCAGCTTCGCCACCGTGCGCGGCAGCTGCGCGCCGGCGAATATCGGCACAGGTCCGCACCAGGCATCCCGCTGATGTTCATAGGTGACCTGCGTCTGCATGTCGTGGTACTCATGCGCAGCGCCAAAGAAGATCTCACCGTTGCCGTCGCGGTGCGTGAGCCGATGACGCTGCGACTTGGCTGGGCGGCGAAGATCTTGGGGCGTTCTGAAGGGGATCCTGGAACCCTCGGGCAGCGTGATCTCCCGCGTTTCTGCTTGCCAGAGGTAGTCCCGCCCCTCGACATACGTCACCGCGCCCGATGCGCTGCGAACCGCCAGGATCTTCGTGGGGCGGAAGAGCAGCGCGGCTTTGGGCCGTGCTGCCGGATCTTCCTGAATAAACAAGACACTTTCGCCCTCCAGCGTCGGCGAGAGCCAGATCGGCCGCAGCGCAGCGGCGTCGAAGGTCCACGGTTGGTTGGGCTCTCCTGCGCCGGCGACGGCCGCGCTGAAAATGAACGCCAAGACGGGTTTGCTCATAAGTCGCGGCACGGTCACTCCTCCTGACGGCTGTGGGACATGGCGAACTGAAGGAGATTGGCCAGAAGCTTCTCGTAGTACCACACGTAGATCCCACAAATGACCACGTGCTTGCCCGCCATTTGCCGCACCTTTTCCAACTCGTGGCGCATCACGTCGCCGTACATCTCGAAGTTCTTGGGATCGTAGGCCGGAATCACGGCGGGCGGATAGCTTTCGGCACGAAAATGGTACACAATCCCGTCCACGTAGGGCCCGTAGTCCTTGAAGAACCGCTCGCTGACCCCAGGATGGTAGAGCAAGGGCAGGAACATCAAACGCGGACAGATGGCACGCCAGCGGCGCGCCATCTCGGCCATGACCTCCGGCTTGAAGAAGCGGAAGTTGTGGGAGAAGTCGTCGCAGGTAAAGGCCACGAAGTTCGGGTACTTGGCCGCCAGACGCGCAAACTGCTCGGCGACCGTGTAGTAATAGTTGCGGCGTTGCTCCAGCGGCATCTGCACGAGCTCTTTGCTTTCGCTGGGCGGGGTCAGCGTGGCCCAGACGCGCAGCCCCACCTCGCGCGCCACACGCAGGCTTTCCTCCAAGGCCGCCAACTCCTTCTCTCTCCACAGGCTGCCGCCCGACCCTTGATCCCACGTATCGAACCCTCGAGCCTTGATCGCCTCCATCAACGGGCGGAGCAATTCGGGCTTCTTGCGAAAGTCGTAGCCTTGGATGAACTCGAACTTCGAGACCGTGCCGCTCAACGCCTCGCGCGCCGCGTCCAGGCGCGCGGGGCCTTCGCGCGGAACCTCCTCGGCCACAACCAACAACGGGGTGAACAGCAGTGCCCCCAGCAGCACATAGGTCGTGCGTGTCATGGATGCAAATCTTCCTGGAACGGATGGTTCGTCGTGGCACGCGATGCGTTCGTGCGAGTATCGGTGCTGCGGTGACACCGTGCGCGGCGGCCGCCGTTCACGGCGATGGACGCCGACTCGGCTCCTGGCCGCTGTCGTGCCCAAGACACACATTCCCCTCCGGCCGGGCCGCTTCCCAGAGGGCCTTCTGGTCTTCAGGCACGATCGCGGTGCAACGCTGGAAGACGTTGTCCCGATAGCGGTTCGCCGCCGTGCGCCCCAGCGGATCGGCCATTAGCCGAAGGGCCGCGGAGTCCGGCTCGTCGAAGCCCGTCACATAGTTGCCGATCAATTGGAACCGTCCGCGGACTTCGATCGCCGCCTGCACGTCCGTCGCGTCGCCGCGCGTGATCATGTTGCCCTTGACCAGCGACGCCTCGCTGCCGTAGCAGTCCAGCAGGATCGGTTGCTGGCAACCGGTGAGCATGTTGCTGTGCAGGTTCCAGTTCGCGCCGCTGGCGGGGAAAAGTTCGAACAGATCGCCGACCTTCATCTCGCACGGTTCCCGCAGCCTGAACTGACAGGTCTCGGGATCAAAGCTGTCGATAACCGCGGTGCCGGCGGGCTGGCCCTTCTTCAGCCACACTAGGTTCCAACCCCGGTAGCGGTGCGAATTGCGCCGCACCAAGGGCGGCGTGGGACGTTCCTTTCTAAGGAACGTCTGCGCGTCGAGCACCTCGCCAATCTGGCCCTGCAAGCGGCTGGCCAGGATCGCCGTCCCGCAGTTGCTCAATTGGTTGTCGTGCAGGTTGACATTCAACGCGTCCTCGCGGAGCGTAATTCCGGTCAACAAGGGATCGCAGCCGCCGCGGACATAGATCTGGTTGTCGCCCACCGTCACATCCGAGGCCGAAACGTTCACCGCGGTCCGCTTCTGAGAGGGATTGTCGATGGCCGTCATGTCGAAGATGTTACCGGTGATCAGGGCGTTCGAGGCGGGCAGATCGCGAGAACCCGTGTCCCCGGAAATGTGCACGGCCGACGAGTTGAAGTTCACGAAAAGGTTGTTCCGCACGATCACCTGCGTCGCGCTGGCCCCGGCCCGGATCATGCAGCCCCCGTAGGGGCAAAGGCTCTCGAAGACGTTGTCGGCGATGATATGCTGGCCGGAACCGAGTTGCTCCAGGTGTTCCGCCCGGCTGCGGATGTTGCCCATGGCCACGGTCCCGCCGTTGCGCACGTAGTTGCCGATGAAACGCACAAAGCGCGAAGCGCCCTCCCACGAGCAGCCTCCCACGTCGCGGATGCGGCAATAGAGCATGCTGGTGTTCTCGGCCTCGTCATTGTTGTTGAAGGCGTTCCGCGCGCAATCTTCGACCGAGCACCGCAGGTAGGTGATGGCCTTGGTGTACTCCTTCGGCTCTCGCGCGCCCACGCGGCTGCGGCCTTGCGAGTAGAAACACTCCATCGACATCCGCCGGGCATGGCAGTTTTCCACCAGCACGCGCTCGGTGTTGGAGATGTACACGGCATTGCACTTCTTGAAGTAGAAGCCCCAGACAGCCGTGCCGCCCTGGGTGCGCATGTTTCCCGCCTGGTCGCGATCGGCGAAGCCCATGTGCCCCAGCATGAGCAAGTTGCGGAGCGTGACCTCGATGCCGCCTTCCAGCCGCAGGCACGAGCCTTCGCCTTCGCCCAGGTCGAGCACCGTGTCCACGGCGCTGGCCCCCTCGATCGTGATCGCGGCCGCGTTCTTCACCACGATGGGGCCCGCCAGGCGGTAGTGACCCAGGGGAAGGAAAACGTTCCTCTTCTCGCGCAAGGCCCGATCCACGGCCGCCTGCAACGCGACCGTGTCGTTGTGGCGGATGACGGCGTCCGCCACGGTGCGGTTGGCCGGGTCGCGGAGCGTCAACACGTTTCCCTCGATTCTCTCGATCATGGTGACCAACTGGTCGCGGCCGGAGATGACCACGCTGTAGCCGTCCTGCCAGTCGAACTTGCGAAACCGCACCTCGGTGCCGCCGCTCAAAGGCTGCCAGTCGTAGCTGATCGGAAGGGCCGGCTGCCAGGTGCGCCCGAAGTCGTCGGTCCAGCGAAACGTCCCGGACGGACCGGGCGGAACATCCAGAATGTACGTCACCCAACTTCCGGCCGTGCCGTCGTAGCCCCGCACTTCGACTTCGTCTTTCAACGCCCGGTTCGCGGCATACTTCTCGCGCGGGCCCCACAGGCTCATGTGGCTGTAGCGCACATGGCACTTGGAAATCATCACGCCCTGGCCCACGGAGAAATCGCCCACGTCGGCCACCGTGATCTGATTCGAGCCGGCCGTGGCCGCGGCCTTGGTTTCGAATTTCGAGCCCGAGGCCCCACAGTCCCGCACGTTCACGGGGCCGCGCTCGTCGCGGGGCAAGTCACTGGGCGCCGCGGCAAGCCCCAGGCACGTCCAGGCATAACCAACAATCGTCGCCAGGCAGGTTCGATGGAGGCCGTTCATGGTAGCTCGCTGCGATTGAGGAAAGGAGTGAAATGCGATGGCCTTGCAGCCGCTGCTTCGTGGTTCAAGTCTTCTGGGGCGGCGCCAGCACGGCGCCCTGAGCCTGCAAACGTGCTCGCAAGCGGCGCGGATCGAGCTTCGCGCACACAATCCCGGCGGATACGCACAGGGCAGCCGCCGTGCCCGCCGCCTGGCCCGTCGCCATGCATTGGGCCTGAACCCGGGCGGAGCTGAAGGCCTGGCGGTCGGCGGAAATCAGTCCGCCGGCCACCAGCAGGTTCTGCGAACCCTGCGGCACCAGGCAGCGGTAGGGAATGGAATAGGGGCGGTCGAGAAACGGCGCCTCTTGGCTGGCATCCTTGGCCCGGTGCATGTCCAGCGGGTGTCCGCCCAGGGCCACGGCATCGGCGAAGATCCGCCCCGCGCGAACGTCTTCGCTGCTGAGGCAATACTCTCCCACCGCGCCCCGCGACTCGCGCACTCCGACCACCGCCGCCACGTCCCGCAAGCGGCACTTCTTAAAGGCCGGATGGGCCTGGCGGAAGACATCGATCATCACGGGAATATTGGCGCTCATCGTGGCCTTGGCCTGCGCGAGCACAGCCGGGTCGGTAGCCGACCCGGCGAACCGCGTGGCGTTGACCGACACCGAGCCGGGCCGAATCGTGCTGCCGAATACGGCCCAGGGACCGCCGAACAGCGCGATCCGCTTGTCGGCCGCCGCCTTCTGCAGGGCTTCGCGCAACTGCGGCTGGGAATAGCGCGTGCGATCCTGGGCCATCCACACCACCAGGGCCTCCGTGTCGACGTCTTCCAGGCGGAAGATGAGCGACATGGGCTGCAACTCGTCGGCCGGGGCGCGCAGCGGCGCCGCCAGCGGCGTGCGGCAGATCAAGTTCCCCATGCCCGTGGCGTCGACAAACACCCGCGCGCGAAGCGTCTGTTGCTGCCCTTGCCGGCGCACGACGATCGACACGATGCGGTTCTGCTCGCCGCAGGCGGCCTCGGCCAACTCGGTGTCCAGCAGCACTCGAACGCCGGCCTGGGTGAGGACTTCCTGGGCCGCAGTCGCATAGGCATCGGCCTCGAAAGGTACGTTGCCGCTGGGCAGATCGAGCACCGCCCCCTGGCGCGATTGGAGCAGCGAAACGAACCGCCACGGCAGGCCCTCGACCATCAGGCGGCCGTCGAAGCGAAACTTGGAGATCGGCCCCACCAGGCCGGAAGTGGCCATGCCACCCAAGATCGGCTGACGCTCGACCAGCAGGCACGTGGCGCCTTCCAACGCCGCGGCCCAGGCGGCCATGATGCCCGCCGGTCCCCCGCCGCAGACCACCACGTCCCAAACCTGGTCCAGGTCCTCCCGGCTTTCGGCCGCCGCCGGCGAGCATTTCAGACTGGCTGCCGCACCCAGAGCGACTCCCACCGCTCCGGCGCTGGTCTTCAGGAACTGGCGACGCGCGCAACACGATCTCGGCATGCTGTGAACCTCGACAAGGGAAACGGCTTCTGGAAATCGGCTTCCTGCAATATCGACTCAGTATTGAATCGCGACCAGACGCCGGCCGCTCAGGTTCTCCACGTCCACCCGAAAACCCTCGGGACAACGCAGCCGGTAGCGGATCGTGTCCCCTTCGCGCTGCCAGCTCAAAGACACCGGGCCGGCCGGCGTGGGGCGGGTCCCCTCGCACGTCGTCAGGTCCAGGGCGCCGAAACGAAGCTGGATTCGCCGACCGACCGGATCCACGCGGTACAGCCCCAGCACGTCGCGATACAGCGTGTGGATCGCGTGCGAGGCGAAGCCGTGGTTGCAACTGGCGTGCGTGTCCACATTCTCCCACAGCGTACCGGTGCGTTCGGCCATGTACAGCAGATAAGCGATCGACTCGTCGAGGATCTGCTGATTGCGCCCCGCCTGCGACAACAACTCCATGCGCAGCACGTTGCCGATGAAGGAGTTGGCGTGCCCCACGTCCGGGTACAAGCCCTTCTCCTTGCGCGCGGGGCCGAAGTCGTCGCGCAGCGTCTGCCACAAGGCCGCATCGCGCTGCCGGTCGGCCACGCCGAAGTAGAAGGCGAAGTACTGGCAGACCTCGGTCCGGTTGCGCGTGACTTCCAGCTTGCCGTCGCGGCGCAGGGCGTTGTCCACGAAAAACTGCCCGTCGAACGACTGCCGCCGCACCGTCTGGCGGATCGCCTCGGCCTTCTTCTCCAGGTCCGCAAGTCCATACAGCCGGGCCGTGGCCGAGAGCATGCCCGCATACAACATGTTGCTCGGATAGTTCACGTCCTGCACGTACTTGTTAGCCGCCGACCACTCGACAAACACCCACCGCTCGAGCTTCTCCAGCAGCCCGTCCGAGTTCTCGAAGGGGCGGAAATAGTCGATCAGCTTCAGCACCTTGGGCCGCATGGCCTCGACAATCGCCCGCTCGCCGCCGCGCGCTGCGTATTCCTCCAACTCCAGCACCAGCCACATGGCCCAGTTGGGAATGAAATTCCCGTTGAAATGGTCGGCCGGATAGCACATGGGGAACATGCCTTCGGGCAGGTTGGGGAACTGCGTTGGCAGCAGGAAGTTCTCGATGAAGGCGTCTTCCACGCGCGTCGTGCCGGTCAGGTCCGCGGCCACGCGTGCCGTGAAGTAGCTGTCGCACAGCCAGCCCGCGCGCTCCCGTGAGGGACAATCCATGAACACGTCCAGCGTGTTCTGGCGGAAGGTCGAGACGGCCGCCGCATACAACCGGTTGAGCCGCTCGTCGCCGGCAACGAAGGTCGCCGCATCGGTCGGCGGGTGCGAGTACTGCCGCAACATCAGGCCGCGCACCTGGCAGGCCCCCTGCATGCAGACCAGCTTCACGTAGCGCATCGTGTAGGGCTCGATCGACTCCAGGCGATACACGCCCGGTTGCAGGTCGTAGGCCACCACGTTCACGCAGCCCATGCGGCGAAAGTTCACGTCCCCTTCGTCAGTCAGGATTTCGTCGAACAGCATCCACAGGCGACAGGGCTCCCGGCATTGGACCGTGGCCCCCAGGAAACCCGTCAGGTTGGCCCCCAGGTCCAGGATCCGATACTGGCCGCACTCCAGCGGTTGGGGTTGTTGCGGATCGCAGGCGCGCGCCGCGTCGCTGGTACGGATCGATTCCCACTGCTGCAATTCGAGCGAGGGCGTGAGCTCCAACTCCGCTTCCGGAAACCCCTTCAACTGCGGGCCGATCTGGGTCAGGGAACGGTCCTTCCATAGCTTGCCGACCTTGGCCAGGCGATTGAGCCGGCCTTCGCTCAGGCTGGCCTTGGGCTGCGTCAGGGCGAAGTCGGGCTGGAGCACACGCCGCGGCAGGAGCGGTTTGTCGGCCTGCACGGCCAACTCGGCCGGCGCGAAGGCCGCAGATGCCTCCTCGCGCCAGCGGCGACTCTCGGGCGTCAGGCGATAGGCCTCGCTGAACGGCCGCTGGAAGCTGTAGCGTGCCACCTTCTGCAGGCGTTCGCTCAGGAGCTGCGCGGCGAATGGCGTGCCCTCCCCGGCCGTCGAAGCCAACACGCGCCCTGCGGCCGTCACTTCAGCCTGAAGGAACGAGGGCTGATCCAGCAGGTAGTAGCTGTTGGCGTTGTAGCCGGCCACCTCGATCGCTAGCAGGTTCGCGCCCGGGCGCAGACGCGAGCCCAGGTCCCACTCGTCCACGCGGTAGAATCCGCGTGGACCGCGCGCCGGACCGTGGCCCAGAAACTCGCCGTTAAGCCACACCCGATAGATGCATGAGGCGGCCAGGCGCAGCACGGGCCGCGCCTCCGGCGGTGCTTCGATCAGGGCCCGAAACCCGACCTGCAGGTTCGTCTCCGTCTCGCGCCCGGCAAGCCACACCGGCTTGGCCGAGCGGAACGAGACCTCCGTGCCCGGGACGGGCGAGGCCCAGGCCGTCCAGGCCATCAGGCAGGCAACCAACAGCCGAAAGCGGGCGAATAGCGAATCGAGCATGGTGTTCAAGGCTCCCCGGTGCTGGCCCTTGATTGAGTCTTGGATTGCCAAGGGTCCCTCCACGTTCCGAATAGGGGCCATTGGCTGCATCGGAATCAATAGGCCTGGAAAACAGACTGCCGCGCAAGGGCGGAACCATCAAGATAGTCTTGCGGCGCGTGGCGGGCAACCATCCCGCCCGTCTTCGGCCCCGTCGCGGTGCCAGTGGTCGCATCCTGTGGTGCGCAAATCCGGATCGCCTCGGATGGCAGCCTCCCGCCGACCGTGGCATAATGCCCTCGGTCCATTTATTGAGGTCCGCATTGCCAATGATCGTTCCGCGGCCGCGGGAGCCCGGGATTCCAGCCGCTACGGCTGGAATCCGGACGGAATTGCGATCATTGGTTGCGCCGGCATCAATAGTTCCTTTGCTGCTGAGGAAACACCCATGCTCACGCGACGTGCTGTCGGTTGCGGCCTGTTGCTCGGTCTCGGACTGTGGTTTTCGCCAGTGGTTTCTGCTCAGGCATCTGCGCCCCAGTCGGCCGACGTGGTCGTGGTCGGTGCGACGCCAGGCGGTGTGGCTGCGGCCGTGGCTGCGGCCCAGCGCGGTCTGAACGTGGTGCTGGTCGAGGAGACGAACCATGTGGGCGGGATCGTCAGCGGCGGCCTGACCAACAACGACATCGGCCGCGAGGGCGGATCGCTGGGCCTCTTCGCGCGCTTCCGCCAGTGGATCTTCGACTACTATGTCCAGACCTACGGCCCCGACTCGCAGCAGGTCGTCGACTGCCGCAAGGGCAACCACTACGAGGCGCATGTGGCGGAGAAGGCCTATCGAGCCCTGTTGGCTGCCGAGCCGCGTGTGCGACTCCTGCTGCGGCAACGTCTGAATGCCGCGCAACGCGACGGTGACCGCCTGGTGCGCATCGTCCTCGACGACCTGGAGCAGCCCGGCAGGCAAGTGCCGCTCGCCGCCCAGGCCTTCATCGACGCCACTTACGAAGGCGACCTGGCCGCCCTGGCCGGCGTCGAGTATCGCGTGGGCCGCGAATCACGCGACACCTACGGCGAATGGCTCGCCGGCCGGATCTACATGCGGTTTCGCACCAGGGAGCCGCTACCGGGTTCGACCGGCGAGGGAGACGCCGGTATCCAGGCCTTCTGCTTCCGCATCCACGTGACCGCCCGGCCCGACAATCGCGTGCCCTTCGAAAAGCCGGCCACCTATTGCCGCGACGACTACCGGCACCTGCTGGCCGATATCCTGGCCGGCAAGGTCGTCAAACTCCGCGACGCCATGCAGATGCACCCCATGCCCAATCAGAAGTTCGAACTGAACAGCGACCACGTGCATCCGGACACGGGCATCCCCAGCGAGTCGTTCGACCTGGCCGAAGAGAACTGGGGCTGGCCCGAGGCCGATTGGCGCCAGCGGGAGAAGATCTTCGCACGCTACTGGGACTATCACGAGGGGCTGTTGTGGTTCCTGGCGAACGATCCGCAGGTGCCCGAGGCGCTGCGCCAGGAGACGGCCCAGTACGGTTTCTGCAAGGACGAGTTCGTCGACCATCGCCATCGGCCGCACTACTTGTACGTGCGGCAGGGGCGGCGGATCGTGGGCGAGTACACCTTCACGCAACGCGATGAAGATCCCGATCCGGCCACGGGCCTGCCGCGCCCTCAGCCCGACGCGGTGGCCGTGGCCACCTATCCTTGGGACTCGCACAGCGTACACAAGTTCGACCCGGCCCATCCCGGCGTGCGCGAAGGCTACTTCTACGTGCCGCACAAGCCGCTGCAACTGCCCTACCGCATCCTGGTGCCCAAGAAGATCGACGGCTTGTTGGTGCCGGTGGCCTGTTCGGCCAGCCACGTGGGCTATCAGACAATCCGCATGGAGCCCGTGTTCATGACCCTGGGCGAGGCCTCAGGCATCGCCGCCTGGCTGGCGATTCGCGAGCAGGTGCCCCTGCGCTGCGTGCCGATCGGCGAACTGCAGCGCGCGATCGTCGCCGCCGGCGGCGTGATCGAGATGCCGGCCGGGAAGAACCTATCCCCTAACCGCCCCAGCCAGGCCGGGCGGCCCAGCAGGACTGAGCTGCCGACAGGTCTTGGGGCCGGCTCCAAGAAGTGAATCACACTCTTCGCCGCCATTCGTATTCGTCGATCTTGCCAACCGCCTCGTTCATGGCCAAATGGCCGGAGACTTCCGTGGCGCGATCGAACGAAAGAACGCCGCGGGGAGTGCAGTAAAGATCCGCAACGGTCGTGAGGGGAACATGGTGAAACCCAACGGTTCCCACGATCTCCAACAACCCCGCCGCATTCGGCTTGAACAGGTCGATCATCATCTCGTCGCCCTTTGAGTGAGGTCGTGCTTCACCGATGGCTGCTGGGGGGGGCCTTGTATCTGCCTGCCGGTACGCCTACCAGCCGATACCAGAGGTACTTGCCCACCTGCCCGAAGACACGCCCGGCATCGAGGCTCCGGGAAAGCCGCACGGCCATCCTTAGCGGCAGCATGCCGTCTGGAATGCAGGTAAAGTCCTTCTCTGTGCTGACGGGAATCACATGGAAATCGACGTGCTTCAGCTTGTCCGTATGGTCGACCAGGTCGATGCGAATCAAGGCTCACCTCCAGTCTATTCCACAGTCGTCGGAACTTGGCCGTTCGTTTTCGCCCCATTCACGGGGCTCGGTAATTCCCGTGCTCTCAGTCCACTTCAATTGCACTCTCCCTGAACAAGTGCCTGAGAGTCTTCCGTGCAACCAGCCGCCACTGGTGGTTCACTGAGGTCGCCCAGAATCGGCGCGGGCCGTAGTGGGCAGGCGGTGCTGACACGCAACCACCGGGAGAGCCGCTGCGAGAGAAGAGGATCGTGGCGGCGGACCTAGCTGATGTGCTCAGGACTGCTCCAAATGTTACCACCAACGCACGGTGTGAACAACCCCCTCTGGCGGTCTTCGGCCGCGTTGTATGTTGCCCGCCAACGGCCCACAACCATGCAACCGCGACCAGCACTTCCCAAGCCCCAAACGCTACGACCACCTTTCTCCCCAAGAACGTCGCGCCCCGCGGGACCCAGATTCCTTCTGGGCCCGCGGGGCGCCTCGGCAATTGCGGGCCGCGGTCGAGTAATTCCCAGGGGAGCACAAGGGATACTCGTCTATCTCCCGCGCCCGCAAAGCAAGTCTGTTCTCACGGCCCTGGGGCCGTATCAGGTCTCCTCGTCACCGGGATGACTGAGAAGTTGCCCCTCCATCGCTAGGCGTCGGCGCGGATTTTGAATCGCCGCACCAGTTCGCGCAGGCCGGAGGCCTGGGCCCCGAGCTCTTCGCTGCTGGAGGCCATCTCTTCACTGCCTGCCGCCGTTTGCTCGCTGACCTGGGCCACGCCCTGAATGGCCTTGGAGACCTCCTGGGCGTTGGCCGCTTGCTGCACGGTGGCGGCGGCGATCTCCGAGATCTTGCTCACCGTCCCGCCGACCCCGTGCATGATCTCGCGCAGCGAACGCCCGGTCTCGTCGCTCAGTTGCGCGCCTTCCTCCACGCGA
Organism: uncultured Planctomycetales bacterium; assembly: GCA_937889015.1. Lineage (GTDB taxonomy): Bacteria > Planctomycetota > Planctomycetia > Pirellulales > Thermoguttaceae > CALARR01. Next base: position 13,379 of record CALARR010000001.1, read on the forward strand.
TGTGTGGACTCCTTGATGAGGGTCGAGATCTCGCGCGCCGCCTGGTTGCTGCGTTCGGCCAGTTTGCGGACCTCATCGGCCACCACGGCAAAGCCCATGCCATGTTCGCCGGCGCGCGCTGCCTCGATGGCCGCGTTCAAGGCCAGCAGGTTGGTCTGGCTGGCAATTTCGCTGATGACCTGGATGATCTCGCTGATCTGCTGCGAACTGGTGCGGATCAATTGCATGGCCTCGACCGACTTCTGTACGGCCTTGCCTCCCTGTTCGGCCAGCAGATTAGTCTGGTTGGCCATCTTGTCGGCCTCTTGGGCGTTCTCCTTGACGGTCTCGATGCTTCGCGCCAGCTCTTCCACCGAGGCGGTCATCTCCTCCACCGAGGAACTCTGTTGCTGCGAGCCTTGGGCCAGGGTCTGCGAACTCTCGGCAATCACGCGCGAGCCTTCGGCAAACTGGTTGGCGCTCTCCGTCACCTGGCCGATGATTCCGGCCAGGTCGCCGAGCATCTTTTTCAGCCCCGCCGCCAACTCGTCCACGGCCTCCTTGCCTTCGACGGCGACCTCGCGCGTCAGGTCGCCCTGAGCCGCGGCGTTGACCACCTCCAGGAGATGATCGACCTTACGCCGCAGGTCTTCGGCCGCCCGGCGTTCAGCCTCCGCCGCCTGCTGTTCGCGGATTTCCGCTTCGTGTTTGTCGCGGAAGAACTTGCGCAGACCGTCGCCCAACTGGCCCAGGGCGTCAACGCCGGCGACCTCGACTTCCTGCGAGTAGTCGCGCGCCGCCACGCGGTTGGCGATCTCCAGGATATGCTTCACCTTGCGCTCGGCCTCTTCCGCCTCCCGGCGTTGCGTCTCGGCTCGCTGGCGTTCGGCCTCGGCCTTTTCCGCCTGAGCCTGCTGCTCGCGTTGCGCGGCTTCTTTCACCTCGCGCATGGCCCGATCCACGGCCTCGATCGTGCTGTTGAGGGCCGTGGCCATTTGCCCCACTTCGTCCTGGGTGTCCACGTCCAGCCGCGTGGCGTAGTCGCCCGCAGCCACGTCCTGCAACACCCCAACCGTCTTCGTCAGCGGCTTGGCGACGACCCGTGCCACCAGGATTCCCAGCCCCATGCTCACCAGGATCGCAACCGCTACCAGGCCCAGGACCATGTACCAGGCCGTGCGATAGTCCTGGGCGCTTTGTTCGTAAGCTTGTTTGGCCAGCCCGTCTTTGGCGTCGGCAATCCAATTCAGTTCCGCGTCGATCTGCCCTCCCACGGCTGCCGCTTGGGCCACCTGGGCTTGGGCCTCTTTGCGCTGCCCCTTGAGGGTCTGCTGGCCGATCACGTGTACGGCCTCCAGATAGCCGGGCAATGCCGTCTGGACCTTGGCCATGCGCGCCTGGCCTTCCTCGGTGGCCAGCGTCCCTGCGACCTTGTCGACGCATTCACGCAGCCCCGCGCTGTGCTTTGCGATCCTTTGCACCTGCTGTTCCATGGCCGCCTTGTCCTCATCCAGCAGGGCTTGCCGCACGGCGCGGCCGATGCACGCCATGTTGATGTTCGCGTCCTTGGTGTCCGCCAGGCCGCGCAAGTCACGATTGTAGAGCGTCCCCAAGGCCGTGTTGATCTGCGACATCTTGTCCAGGCCCAGGTAGGCAACGCCACACAGAATCAAGCACACCACGGAGAAACTGAGAATCAGTTTCGTGGCCGTCCGCAAGTTGTAGAACCATCGCATCGCAACACTCCCAGAGAAAGAAGGTGAGAACAGGAATCGCGTCCCTGCCAGACGACGATCACGCCCCCTCGCTCGCATCGAAGAGGCCGCGCTCACGCTCTCCATGTCGGGAGCGGCTCGAAACCATTCCTTGCGCCACCACCTCCAGGTACAAACGGAGGTTCTGGCAAGCGTCCAGAAGCACATCCGGCGTGTCGGTCGAAACATGGCCGGAGCTGCGCGAGACCGCCAAACAGTCCGCCAGATCGCCACACAGCCCCGCAATCCCCTGATAGCCGGCGCGCTGGCTCTCGGCCGCCTGTTGCCGCAAAGCGCGTTCCGCCGTGCCCAGGTGGGTCTGCGGGTCGTGCTGCCAGGCCAGCAGCATTTCCTGCACACAGTGCAAGCGGCGTCGCGCTTGGACCACAAACGAATCGGTTTGCGGATTCACGTCTCGTTGAAGCGGCATGACGATGTGCCCTTGGCGCAAACGAAAAGGCACAACCCCCGGACTCTGTTGAACAGAGTGACCCAAGGGTTGTGCCTTGACTTGAGGACCCGTTGCGGTCCACCCGCTAAGGCGGTCTCGCTTCTAGTAAGCGAGCGCTACACCAGAACTAGTTATCGGCGTGTGTACGCCAATTGCTTCGCAGTTTGCCCAAACGGAACCGCCTTTTCTCGTTCGCCCCCTACTTGGTGCCGTCTCCCGCCGGAAAATCCCGCATATTCCCCCATTCATCGATCGCCACCTGCAGCCGGTGCCGCAGCCGCCCCAGTTGCTTGGACTTGAAGGCGCTCTTGGTCGCCTCCAACGTGTCGATCGTCTCGGCCAGCAGTTCGTGGGCGCCGGACAACAGGGCGCGCGTCGAAAGCTCCCCGTCGTGGTTCCCCGACTGCAACTCCGGCACGCTCCGCGCAATCTGGAACACCTGCCCCAGCGCCGCGGTGGCTTGGCGCATGGCCAGGGCCAAGAGAGCCATCGTGGCGGAGGAATTGGGGACGCTGCTCAGTTCCGCGCGCAGCCCATCCAGTTCCTGCAACCCCTGCTGCAGCAAACGCTGCATGTCGTGGGCCGCGCGTCCGGCGCGACAGCGTTTCAGCCACACCTCGATTTCCCGCAGCAGTTGCTGAAACTCGATCGGCTTGACCAGATAGGCGGCCACGGCCAGGCGAATCGAATCCACGGCCGACCGGACCGTTGGATAGCCCGTCACCAGAATCACCGGCAAGTGCGCGTCTGCCTGCTGGATTTGCCGCAGCAAATCCAGGTCCGCATTGCCCGGCATGTTGATGTCGGCAATCAACAGGTCATAGCGGCCGGAGCGGAGCTTCTGCACCGCGATAAACGAGTCGGCGACTCCTTCGCAGCGATACCCTTCCTCCACCAGCAATTCCACCGTGCTCTGGCGAAACGTCTCCTCATCGTCCGCGACGAGGATGGCGCCGCTGTCAGGGGCGTGGTCGGCCGGTTTCGCGGTCTGCCAGAGGCAGGATGACATGGAAGACGCTTCCTTTGCCGAGCGCGGATCGAACCTCAATCGAGCCCCCGAGCGCTTCGCTGAGCCGCTTGCAGATCACCAGCCCTAGTCCCAAACCACCATCTGGCCCTGGACCCCGAGTGCCGAAAAAGGGCTCGAAAATACGGTCCCGAATGTCATCGGGGATACCTGGGCCCTGGTCCGCAACGCTCATCTCCAGGGCCGTCCCCACGTCCTTCCGTGGTTCCGCGCGGTTCTTGTCGCACGCGAGATCGGACGTGCTTGGGGGCACGACTCCTAAGGGCGGAGTGGACAACGACGATCGCGTTTTCGGCTGCGGGCCACCCTTCGTGCTTGCTGCCGTTGCGGGATCAACACCCACTATACTTTCGGTCAACACGAGGGTGATCTTAATACTCGCCTCGGGGGGCGAGGCCTTAATCGCGTTCGTCAACAGGTTGTAGAGAATCTGCCGCACGTGCCCCTCGGACAAACAAACCGTGGCCTGAGCGGGTTCGATGAGAACCTCAATCTTCAACCCTCGCGTGCGAATCGCCGGCTGACAGAGCAGCAGCAATTCGTCCACGCAGTCGCGCAGTGCAAACGCGCTGGGCGGGCCCGGCTCGCGCCGATACAGATCGTAGCTCTGCCGCACGATCTGCACGATCCGCTGGATCTCGTGATCCACCAACTCCAGGTAGCGAAACCGCGGATGGTCTGGCGGCATCGCGCGTCGGATGAGCAGCAGCGCGTTCTGGATGCCGGCCAACGGATTGTTGATCTCGTGTGCCAACTGGGCGGACATTTGCCCTGCGGCGGCCAGATGCTCCAGCTCGATGCGTTGGGCCTCGCTCGCGCGCAGCGCGTGCCGCAACCGTCTCACCTCTCGCTCGGCGGTGATGTCCCTGCCCAGCGCGATCAACAGCCGCGCTGGGCCCGTGCCCACGACCCGGCCTGCAACGCACAGCGACAGCCTCCTGCCCGATCGACTCTGGATCGTCAACCGTTGCGGATTTCCACCCTCGCCGGCCTGCGCCGCACAAAATCGGGCCCAGGCCCTGCGCCCGGCTGCCAGTTGCAGCCCGCGCAGCGCGCGGCCCACGATCTCCCCGCGCGCATATCCCAGGCGCTTGGCCAACGCATGGCTGATCTCCAGGCAGCGACCGTCGTCCAGTGCGATCACGATGAACAGGGCGGGCGAATGAACCAGGAACCGCCGAGCGACGGCGGGCAGCCTCCGGGCCAGGGTGAGAAGCAGGTGCTGGACACCACTCAATCGCGACACGCGTAATCCCTCCCCCCTGAGACAGCAATTTGACGGCCCGACTCTTCAAACCCTAAAATCCATGCCAATCCTAGTTCGTAACTGACTCGGCACGGCCCACGCCTGCGATTTTTTCGCCATACACTGAGCAGAAAGAAGGAGGCTTGTATGACCACTGGGTACCGATTGCCTATGCGCCCTAGTGAGTCTGGCAAGGCAAACGAGGTGGCCAAGCCCCTCGGGTCTGCTGTCGATGGCCTTGGCGATCCGGCCGCGGAGCCCCCTGCCCCCTTCAGTCGTCGCGAATGGTTGGGCTATTCGGCGGCCTTCGGCAGCGCCTTCCTCGCCGCCCAAGGACTGGTGTCGGACGATGTTAAGGCCGCCTCAGCCCCCACCACAGCAGCCACCCAGCCCCGATTTGACATGCGAAAGTCGATCAACTTGTGGGCCCTGCCCTATCCCCAGAAAATGACCCTCCGCCGCTGTTTCGAACTGTGTAAGGACGCCGGCTTCGAGGGAGTTGAGGTCAACTATGCCCTCGAGGGCGAAATTTCGCCGGACGCCAGCGAAAGCGCACTGCGCGACATCGGCCGCCTGGCGCGCCAGGTCGGCCTGGAAATCAGCAGCGTCTGTTCCTTCCTCTTCTGGCCCTACAGTCTGACCCACGAGGACCCCCAGAAACGCGATCGCGGGCTGGATCTGGCGGCGAAGATGATCCGCGCCGCGGCCCTGCTGGGCACCGAGAACCTCCTGGTCGTGCCGGGGGCCGTCTACATCCCCTGGCTGGAAGGCGAGCCGCCCATCCCCCACGACGTGTGTGATCGACGCGCCAAGCAGTCCATCCGCCGCCTGATCCCCATCGCCGAAAAGAACAACGTCTACCTCAATATCGAGAACATCTTTGTCAATGGCTTCCTCCACAGTCCGCAGGAGATGAACCAGTTCGTCGATAGCTTCCAGTCCGACCGGGTGTGCGTGCACTTCGACACGGGCAACATCAGTCTCTACCATTTCCCCGAGCACTGGATCCCGCTGCTGGGCAAGCGCATCCGCAACGTGCACCTCAAGGAGTACTCCAAGAAGGTCCACGAGTTCAACCTGCACACCTTCCGCCCCTTGCTCGACGGCACGACCAACTGGCCGGCCGTGATGGAGGCCCTGCACCAGGTGGGCTACCGCGGCTGGCTCACCTTCGAGTACTTCAACCCCTGGCCCCACTGGCCCGAGGCCCTGCTCTACCAGACCTCGGACGCCATGGATCGCATGTTGGGGCGAAAATAGCACGCCCCGTGGCACGTTCATCGTGAGCGTCCGCATGCTCGCAGCGCACACGATGTTCCGCGACGCAATCACGCATGATGCACCGCGCAAGACAGGTCCATCTTCCTCGGCCTTCAGACGATGGGAGTTGCAGCAACCATGAGTCGCACGCTTACTACCGTAAGCCTGTGCCTTTGCTTGGGCCTGGTCCCGGCCGCGATCCTGGCGGCGGAGATGAAGATCGTGGCCGACCTGCTCATGGAACAACTCTGCACGCTGGACAAGCGATTCACACGCAAGCCCCACACGCAATGGAAGCGGAGCGGTGGCGCCGTCTGGCTGCATCCGCTTGCCAGCGATGTGACGCACGACACGCCGGGGCCCGCGGTACTCGGCCCCGCGCTGGCCCGGCTGCCCGACGGCGCTGTGCTGTCGGTGTATTCGACGCTGCCAGATGCGAAGTAGATCATCAACTGGCCAAGCGGTCGGCTACGGCGATCAACGGGCCATTCGCCTTGAGCAGGATCCAGGCCGAGACATCGGGACGCCTGTGGCAATAGGCGGCGATCGCCGCCTGTGGCATGACCATGAAGGCCGTGGAAAGCGCATCGGCTTGGGCCGCCGTGGGCGCCGCGGCCCAGGCCTGCAACGCTCCTTCGGCCGGTTGGCCGCTGTTCGGATCGATGATGTGCGCCCCGCGCACACCCTTGCCCGAACCGCTGAAAGCCATGTTCCGCAACCTGGCCTGCTGGGGCGGGTCCGGCCCAAAGGCGATCGGCCAGCCCTTCTCGCCCGGTCGAGCCTCCCGGGCCAGGATGGTGCTGCCGCTGGCGCACAGCAGGGCCGCAGTGATGTCCCACTCGGTCAATAGCTGGGCCATGCGGTCCAGGGCGTAGCCCTTGCCGATGCCACCCAGATCCAACCGCACACCGGCGGCCAGGATGCGCACGGCGTGGGTCTCCGGATCGATCCGCAGTCGCGGGTGGGGCACGACTCGGTCTGAGCCGTAGCTCACATCAAACGCTCCTGCCGTATCCTTGCGGATTGTCTCGGCCATGCGCAGGCATTGCAGCGTGTCGGGATGCACGACCAAGGCCTCGCCTGGCGCGAGCCGGTTCAGCCGCGCCACGTCGGCGTGCTCGATGTGGCGGCTCAAGCGGCTTTCCAAGCGATCCAACTCCTCGCACGCCGCGCGCGCCGCCTGGCGCAGATAAGCGTCGTCCGTGCCCACGAGGCTCAGGCGAAACGTGGTCGCCATCGCCTCGTGCTCCACGGTGTACAGAACGCTAGAGTCTGCCATCGGACACATTGGCTCATCCGCGCAGCGCTGGCTCGGCAGGCACATTCCGAAGCTGCACGCGGTGATTAGCGTGGCGCCCCCTGCCCTGCCAAGTACTTCAGCACTTCCCAGGCGATCAGCCGGTTGCCCAGGTTGGACAAGTGTACGCCATCGGCCGTGAACAGGCTCGGCTTCTCCACATGCCGCCGCGTGGGCTCATACACGTCCACGTAGTCCGCCCCGCACTCCTGCGCCACCTTGCGCGCCAAGGTGTTGAATTGCTCCAGCGCCTCCGGTTTGCCGAACAGGTTGTGGGCCTTGCCCGCCTCGCGCCGCTTGTCGGCCGTGGCCTTGGTGATCTCGTACACGGACGAAGTGGCCGAGAGCACGACCAGCCGCGCCTGGGTCTCCTGCTTCACCTTCTGCAACGTCTGGCGGTAGGTCGCCTCAAAGGCGTCGGGCAGAACCACGGCCTGCGTGTAGTTCGATTCGCTCTTCAGCTTGCTGTCGTTGTGGCCCAGGAAGAAGAACACGTGCGTGGGCCGCGGCGTGTAGAGCTGCTCGTACATCTCCGGCCGGTTGATCTTCGGCTCATGGTTCAGCCGGTCCCAGACGCGCGTGATGTAGTCGCCCCCCACGCCCGCGTTGCGCACGCCGAACTGTCTGCCGAACCGACCTCCCAGCCAGAAAGCTACCTTGTCCACATAGTTTTGCCCGCGAAGCTGGTCGCTGAGGCTGTCGCCGATGAACAGCAGATGCGCCGGCAGGCGCTCGAAGCGGACCTTCTGCGCAAGCTGCCCAAACTGGTCGTAGGTCGCCTGATCGACCACGTCCACAAACAGATTCAGCGCGGAGCGCTGCGGCCCCTGGAAGCTGACGATGTGGACTCCCGGCTCCATGCCCGCCGCGGCCTGGAAGCAGTAGCTGCCGCTGCCGCCGTCGAGCTTCAGCGTGCTGGGCGGAGCGGTGGACGTCTTGGGGTCCAGACGCACGCTCAACTCGCCCGCCAGCGGCTTGCCTTCGCGATCCTGCAAGATCACGCGGAACTCGCACTTCCCGCCGGCCGGGACCATGGCGTGCACCGGCTCGGTGCGGATCGTCAAGTCCGACACCGGTTTGGCCGGAGGGGCGGCCAGCAGAGACGCGGCCGACAACCCCAGCCCCAAGCTCACCAGCAGCACGCCTGCCATGCCGCGCCGCACAGATGGACGCCGAGCCCACGGCGCGCCTCCTCCAAACGGGACCAGCGAATCGATATCGCGCATTCTGGGACACGGTTGTGCTGTAGCCATGGGCATAGATTCCTTCTTGGTCGCGAGTCGGCTGTACGTTGAATCACGTCTCACACGCTTGCCGCTATTGTAGTCGGACCCTGATCCGGTTTGAAAGTGCCTCGCACCACGCGCTCCGCCCATGTGGGTTCGCGCGAGAATCGTGCGCGGTGCGCGAGACACGATGGAAGATTACCCCCACTCCGGCCGCATGCCAGATCCACGCCGCCAGACGCCGTCGCAAGCGTCGGTCTGGCTTCCTAACTTCCCAACCGAGTCCTCAGGCCCGCCGGGCCGAGATTCACCAGCCCAGGCCGCAGGCCTGCGGAAAGGGACGATTACGAGGGGCTCCGTCAGCCCTGCAAGGGCGATCCGGTCTCGCGTCGATCAGGCTTCGATGGGCTCTGGGCTGTCGAGGTCCATTCCTCGCGCACGTGCGGTCAGAAGCCGGGCAGCAGACGTTGCGTGGGCGGATGCAGCAGGTCGTAGTAGTGCCGCCGATAGCCTTCGGCCAGATGCAGCAGAATCTCCAGGGCCAGCAGATCGGCACGCGTCATGACATGCCGCGTGCTGCGCGCCCCCAGACCGTGGACTAGTTCCTCCAGGGCCTGCAGGTGCAACTGCATCGCCTGTGGGGCTCCCAGCCCGGCGGCCACCAGCAACTCGGCCAGCCGGCTCAGCTCGCAGGCCATGTTGCCGGAGCCCATGATCACGTAGGTCCGCAACAGTTCGCGATAATGGGCCACCAGTTCCTCGGGCAGCGTTGGCAGCGGCCAGGGCGCGCGGCTGCCGGAGGGCGAGGAGGTCGCCGAAGGCCATTCCGCTACCGACTTCGGGTCCAATTCGCCGAGCATGGCGCGCTGCTGCTGCAGCACGCGTTCCGCTTCGTCCCGGTCACGCTGCAGCCGTTGTTGCTCGGCCTGGGTCAGGCGGCGATTCTCACGCAGCAACTGGTGTCGCTGTACGGCGCGCACCAGAACCCAGATAAGATTTCGGGTCGTGGCCGTGTTGACGCACACGTACGCATCGGCGCCCACCTCGTAGCACAGCGAGGCCATTTCCTGCTCGCTCTGCATGCCCAGCACGAGAATCGGTTCCTCGGCGCCGCCGGCGCGATAGCCTTCGATCAACGCCAGGGCGTCCAGTTCGCCCGGCTCGTGGCTGATCAGCACCGCGTCGAACGATTCATCGCGGACCCGCGCCAGACCGGCCGCCGCGCCCACCACCTGCTCCAGCAGGATCTGCGCAGCGCTGTCCGCGGCAAAGGCCTCGGCCAGCCACCCCCCGGTGCGCTGACGCGTGGTGATGTACAATATCCTCAGCGTCGCCGGGATCTGGCCCCAGGGCAAAGCCGTCGCCGCATGATGGGTCTTTTTGGCTCGCGTTGCCGTGGCCATGGACGCACCCCAGCTTGGTCCAGAGGGGGGGTTGGTGGAGGTCGTACTTTACCCTTGCTGGACAATTGGGTCAACACCGACCCGCTCGCCTGGATCGGCCTCGCCCTGTGGCCGCAAAGCTGTCAAAATACGCTGACACGCGCGACGCCTGCACGGCCGCGCTGGTTTGGGCGGTGCGGAGAAGCTGCGTCGTGGTGCTGGTCTTGGATGGGGCACCGGCCCAGGCGCACGGCCTCGCAGGACAGCGGACGGCGAGCGAATCATCCACGAATCTACCTCTTCCGACGGAGTGTGAACCTTGCGGATTGCCTACCTGGATTGTGCGAGCGGCATCAGCGGTGACATGATGCTCGGGGCCCTGGTCGACGCGGGAGTGGATCTCGAGGCCCTGAATCAGGCCGTGGGTTCGCTGGGGCTGCCGAACGTGCGGCTTGTGGCCAGCGAGGTGCGGAAGAACGGGTTTCGCGCCACGCAGGTCCAAGTGCAGTACCAGCCGGAACACGCGCACCGGCATCTGCACCACATCCTGCGGATGATCGACGGCAGCCAACTCAACCAGCGGCAGAAGGAACTCGCGTGCCGCCTCTTCCAGCGTCTGGCGGAGGCCGAGGCCAAGGTCCACGGCACGAGTGTCGAGAAAGTCCACTTCCACGAGGTGGGCGCGGCCGATTCCATCGCCGACATCGTCGGCGCCGCCGTCGGCTGGGATCTCTTGGGGGCTCAGCAACTGGTGGTCTCGCCGGTGCCCACCGGCGGCGGCAAGATCCGCATCGCGCATGGCGAGTGCAGCGTGCCCGCCCCGGCCACGGCCGAACTGCTCAAGGGCGTTCCCCTGGCCGAATCACCGCTGCAGGTCGAGTTGACCACGCCCACCGGCGCGGTCCTGGTGTCCACCCTGGCCGACCGTTTTGGGCCGCTGCCGGCCATGAACATCGAACGCATCGGTTGCGGCGCCGGCCAGCGCGACCTGGAGCATCAGCCCAATCTGCTCCGCTTGCTGATTGGGGAATGCACGTCGCCCTCCTCCGCCGAGCAGGTGTGGGTCCTGGAGACCAATCTGGACGATGTGAGCGGGGAATGGGTCGGCTACTGTGTTGCCCGGCTATGGGAATGCGGCGTCCTGGACGTCTACACCACTCCTATCCAGATGAAGAAGAATCGGCCGGCCATTGTGCTCTCGGTGCTGTGCGCTGCAGATCGCGTGCAGACCGTGGAAGAGATTCTGTTTGCCGAGACCGGCACGCTCGGCGTGCGCCGCTGGCCGGTCCTCCGTCAGACCCTGCGCCGGCAGCCGCACCAGGTCGTCACGCGCTGGGGAACGGTCCAGGGCAAAGTGGCTTGGCTTCCGTCGGGCGAAGTGCGTTTTTCGCCGGAGTATGAGGCCTGCCGACAACTCGCCGCGGAGCAAACCGTTCCGCTGCGCGCGGTATATGAGGCGGCCCAACAGGCCTTTCGAGCCGACGAGGTGTGACCATGTTCCTTGCGGAAATCAGCCTTCCGAATCCTTCGGCCCTGGCCTTGCTGGCGGTGGCTTTGCTCGTCAGCGGCTTCTTGCTCTTTCGCACGCAGCGCTACTTCGCGCGCGCTGCGCGAACCGGCGCCGGCCAGGCACCAGGCGCCCCGCATCCTGCCGAGGCGCTCACCCCGCCCCACGAGGCCGTGCGCTGGCAGGTCGAGATGCACGAATTGGCGCGAGAAGTCTCCGCACGCCTGGACAACAAGGTGCGCATCCTGGAGCATCTGATCCAGGATGCCGACCGGGCGGCCGCACGCCTGGAATCAGCCCTGGATCAGGTCCGCCCCCACACAGAACCCGCCGCCGCGCCCCGCGCCGCCGCGGCACGCGGCGCGCTTGAGACCAACCCCGCCGCGGCCTCGACGAGTCAAACTTCTCGCTCGGAGAAGGCTCCCGAGACTCGCCGCCACGAGGAGATCTACACCCTGGCCGACTACGGCCACGCGCCGGCGGAAATCGCGCGCCGCCTGAACCTGCCCCAAGGCGAAATCGAACTCATCTTGAGTCTGCGCAAAGAGCGGTCCTGAGGCCTTGACGGCATCGAGATCAACAGCGCCCATGATCGCTCGGCCCTGCGCGACCGCGCCGCCAAAGACCGAAAGATCCGATTCTAACGGCTGTGCGCAAGCTTCAGATCTTGCGCTGCGTGCCGCGCGTAGCGGTTCGTTCGCCATCTCTGTTCGGCCTGTAACGGCTATCTGGCCTGCATCGGCCGCACGCCTTCCACCGACTCTGGTTTTTCTCAGGGCTGCTGCGCACGCTGGTCGATGGGGTCAAAAGGCAGAACGTCTCCACGGATGTCGGGACGCATGCTGTGCGTGTCTGAGCCTTCACGGAAGAACGATGGATCGCCTCAATCAGCTCTGGACGTCGCGGCCGCTGGTGCTGCCGCTGATCGGCTTGGTCTCGCTAAGCCTGTTGTGGATCCTCGGCCCTGTTTCCTGCCCCCCAGCCGAGGATTCGCCGGCTTGCCAGACGCACCCGTCGCCACAGCCGGTCACCCTGGCCCCTGCTGGCCGCGACACGGATAGCGGCATCCAATCCCCCCGCGAGAACGGGTGCGTGGTGGCCTTGCCCCCGGTCACCGCCTCCCTCAGTCCCACGCAAGCCGGACCACAGCCGGCCCTGCTGCAGTTAGGGGGGGATTGTCGCCGTCTGCATTCGTTGGACGGTCGGCCTCGACCTGTCTTGACGATGGGATTCCCGGCCCAAGGCGAGACCGCGGACACGGCGTCGAGGGGGGGGGCGGAGCCGGGCCCCCTGTTGGTTTCGCCCCAAGGCCCAGTAGTAGAGAGGGCCCCTGCTCAAGTCGTTCCCGCCCCCTTGGCGCCCCAGGTCCTCGCGTCCGAGTCGCTTCCACCGGCCCAGGCCATGCCCGCTCCCCAGCAGCCGGCGCCGCCGGTTGCAGTCCAGCCCAGGCCTGATCGTTCGGCTCCCAGCGAATCCTCGTGGAACCTGGCGCCTCGCCCGGGATCCCAACCCACGTTGATGCCGATCTCGCCCAAGATCGCCAATCAGGCCACTGGGGAACAGGTGCCGAAGGCCTTGAACCAGGTTCCGGAGTTCCCTCGCGAGCCCGCGCGAGACCTCACGCAAGGCAAATGGGGAACGGCTCCCACACGGCCCGCCGCTTCGCAGTGGCGATCTCCTGCAACGGCCCCCAAGCCGACCACCGCCAGCCCCGGCCTGCTGGGACAGGCTCAGGCTTCGCCGCTGACTCCCCCCGTGATGCCCGTGACACGCTCGCGACAGTTGGAGGCGATTGCCCAGGAAGCCGACCGGCACTCGCGCCGCGCCTTTGATCTGGCCGGCCGCAAGGCCTACTATGCGGCCCAAGCCGAGTTCGTCATGGCCTTGCGATTGATGGCCGAAGGCCTGGACAACGAGCAGCGCACCACGATCCACACGCGCGCCTTCACCGCCGGCCTCAACGCCCTCCGTGAGGCCGAAGACTTTCTGCCCACGCCCGATCGCGTCACCGCCGACGTGAACGTGGCCAGCCTCGTCCGCAGCCATGTCACGCCCGTCCTGAAGAGCACGACCGATGGGGATGTCGCGTCCCTGGAGGCCACCAAGTGCTACTTCACCTTTGCCCAGGAACAGATGGGCTTGGCGGCGGGCCAGGAGGTGGCCGGCTCGATGGCCCTCCACGGATTGGGCAAGCTGCACGCGACCTTGGCCTCCCAGCCGGATTGTCGCATCCGCGCCTGTGAATCCAAAGCCGTGGTCTACTTCCAAGCCGCCCTGCTGGCCTGCGCGCAAAACCATCTGGCCTCCAACGATCTGGGCGTGTTGTTGGCCCAGTGCGGCTATTTTGGCGAAGCGCGCATGGCCTTGGAGCACAGCCTTTCGATCCATCGTCACTCGACCGGTTGGCAGAATCTGGCCGTGGTCTACAAGCATCTCGGCGAGGCCGACCTGGCCCGACGCGCCGAAAGCCTGCGCCTGGCCGCGGCCCAGGCCGAAGCCCGGGCCCGTTCCGGACCCCAAGCGTCACCCAGTCAACTGGTGCAGTGGATGGACCCGCAACGTTTCGCCCAGTCCTATACCCAGACTCCGGACGCCCATGTGCCCCCGCCGGTGCGAAACATCGGCCAAACGGCGGGTGCGGAAGTCAAGCCGGCGGGCGTGGGACCGAAGTTGGAACGCAAGAGCCTGGTGATGAAGCCCACGCTGACCGATCCCGCCGCATCGCGAAAGTGATGCCCATGGATTGCGGTTGAGCGCCAAAGGAACGCCTGCCCATGTCCTGCCATCAAATGACTGCCCGTCTTGGCTTGATTCTCCTGGTGTGCCTGGCCGTCTCTGCCCGGCAGGAGGCGCGCACGGACGAAGCGCCGCGCCACGCGGACCCCGCCGTTCAACCCTGCCAGGCCTTGGGACCGGCCGCTCCCTGCAATATCTGCGCGGTGGATGGCGCCACCTGCACCAACGGGAAGTGGGGCTGCCGTGGCTGGGAAGCTGCGCGCATGATCAATTGGCAGGCCTTCGCCCAGGGCGAGTATTGCGGTCACGAGCGCCTGGCCCACGTCCCCGAATACCGCATCCGCGTCGACGATCAATTGGACCTCGTCTATCGTTTGACGCGCGAGGAAACCAGCAAGCCTTACCGGCTCAATGTGGGCGACGAAGTCCGCGTGGAGTCCTTCTCCGATCCGGACCTCAACCGGGACCTGATCCTCCAGCCCGACGGCACGATCACGCTCCGCTTGTTGGGACAAGTGAAGGCCACGGGCAAGACCGTGGCTCAGCTTCGCGACGAATTGGAAGAAGCCTACACGAAGTTCTACAAGATCCCCACCATCTCTGTCACGCCGCTGAAGGTCAACACCAAGCTCGAAGACCTGCGCGCCGCGGTCGACCGCCGCTGGGGTGTGGGCGGCCAGAGCCAGGCCGTACGCGTCACCCCCGAGGGCACCATCTCGCTGCCGGCCATCGGTTCCGTACCCGTCCAGGGCCTGACGCTCCCCGAAGCCCAGTTGGAGCTCAACGAACGTTATCGCCGTGAAATCGAAGGCATCGAGATCATCCCCATCCTCGTGGCACGCGCGCCGCGCTATGCCTACGTGTTGGGCGAGGTCCGAGCGCCGGGCCGTTTCGTGTTGGAAGGACCGACCACGGTCATCCAGGCCATCAGCATGGCCGGCAGTTGGAATGTGGGCGCCAATCTGCGGCAGGTCGTGGTCTTCCGCCGCGGCGACGATTGGCGTCTGATGGCCACCGTGGTCAATCTCCAGGCGGCCCTGTTTGGCAATCAGCCCACCCCGGCCGGCGAGATCTGGCTCTCCGATTCGGATATTGTGATCGTGCCCAAGGGATCGATCCTGATTGCCGACGACTTCATCAACCTGGTCTTCACGCGCGGCATCTATGGCGTGGTGCCGTTCCAGGGCGTCTCGCTCAACTTCGCCAAGGCCAGCAGCCTGTAAAAGCCCGCCAATCTCGCGGCCGCCCTCCGCCAGAACACGCTCCGCGGTGCATTGACCGCCGTCGGACGTCCTCCGACGCGTGCGAAGCGGCGCTGACGGTAGCCGACCGCCGCGCTACTTGTCCTTGGTCCGCGCGCCCCAATTCTTGGGCCGGCCCAAGGGCATCGGCGGCATGCCGCCGCGCCCCTCGCCAGGACGCAACGCCTGGGCCTTGTCCAACGCCTGCTGCGCACCATCCTCCTCGCCCATCTGCCGCAGAACCTCGGCCAGCCGACGGTAGTGATGGGCCAGCACGTTCTGAATGGGACTGGCCGTCGACTCGCCCTGCAAGACCTCTTGGAGCGTGGCCACCGAATCCTCCAGCAGCGACTGTGCCTCGGGCAAACGCTCGTGCTCCTGCAGCAGATCGGCCAGCGATTCGTGGATCAAGGCCAACGTGAACTTGTAGGCCGACATCTGCGGATAGCGGCGCACCAACGACAATTGCAGATCGAGTGCCTTGCGCAGATTGGCCTCCGCGGCCTGGGCGTCGTCGTCGCCATCCAACTCTGCTAATCGCAGTCGAATGAACACCTGCGACGCGGCGTACTCCGGGATGTTGGGGTGCTTGGCCACCAACTCTTCCGAAACGCTCAAGGCCTTCTTGAGGATCGCCCGCGATCGCTCATCCCCTGCCCGGCGATCCGCCTCGCCCTCTTCGAACCCGTGCGACTCGAACCGCCGGCGGTCTGGCCCCCGCTCGCCCGCCTGGTGCAATTCGGGCTTTCGCCGCTCGTTGGTTTGGCCGTCGGGCTTCCGTCCCGGCGATGCGCGGACATCCATTCCGCGTCCCGGAAGTCCGCGCCAATCCTGCATCGCGTAGGTCTCGCTTAAGGCGTATCGATAGTCCGGAACGTCCGGATACTCTTCCACAAGCTTCTGGAGTATCTGCGTCGCCTTGGTCACGGTTTCGGCCGCCGGGTCCGGCCCTCGACCAGGTCCGCGCGGTGCCTCGCAATAACAGCGCGCCAACAGCAAACGGTAATCGGGCACCGCCAGATTCTCCGCCACCAGCCGCTCCAGAAGCGCAATCGCCTTCTGCAGATACTCTTCCCGCTGCGCGGAAGCCATCAAGGGAAACGGCGGACGAGGCCCGCCGCGCGGACCGCGCTGCCCGTTCTCCTCCCACGGCGGTCCCCGCAGCACGTCCTCCAACTCTCGTCCCAACCCGCCGGGATCGTCCAACCACGCGGCCCAGTCCGCGGCCTCGTGCGGGCCGTCCGGTCGCGGTCCGCGCGGATCACGCGCGCCGTCCGGTCCGCCCGGGCCATCCGGACCCGGACCGCGGAACCCCAGCCTGCCGTCCGGACCGTCGGGACCGCGTGGCCCCTCCAGACCCTCGAAAAAGCCCCTGCCCTCCGGCCCGCGCAGAGCGCTCGGGCCGGGACGGCCGCGACGAGGGCCGCGCGGACCGTTGAAGGCCAGCAGCGACGGCCCCGGCTGTTTGCCCAGGAAGTAGTGCGTCCGCGCCAACTCGAACGCGTACGACGGTGAGGCCGTGGCGCCGCTCGACGCAGTCTCCAGGCAGGACAGCGCCTCTTGGTACGATGTCTGAGCGGCCTGCGGAGCGTTTGTCGCCTGGTACACGTTGCCCAGCTCATTGTGAATGCGCGCAATCTGCACGCGTGTGTCCGCGTCGTCTCCGGCCGTGGTGGGCAACTGCCGATACAACGCAATGGCCCGCAGATAGGCCTCCTTCGATCGACTGTGGTCTCCCAACCGCTGGCGGATGTCGCCCACGCGGCGGTTGGCTTCGGCCACCTTGCGCCGCAGCTTCACGTCGTCATCGCCTTGCACGGCCAGGCGATCGTAGAACGCCAGCAAGTGCTCCAGCAGGGCCGCCGCTTCGTTGGAGAGCACCGGCTGCACGGGCACCGCAAGCTCCTCGCCCGAGTCGCCCACCACCGTCAGCGTGGAGGCCGATGGCACGCGATCCGGCGCAAATTGCTGGAAGATGTTGTCCAGGGCCTCCAAGGCCAGGGCCGACGTGTCTTCCGCCTTCTTCCGCTGCTGCGCCTCCTGCACATTGGCACGCGTCGTCTGCACATATCCCACGCTCGCCACCAGCGCCACCAGCGCCAACAGCGAAAGCGTGCTCATCGTCAGGCTGGCGACCAGCGGATTACGCCGCGACCAGCGCCATACGCGTTCCACGGGCGAAGCCCGCCGCGCTTCGATCGGCCGGTCTTCGAGGAATCGCTGCAGATCGCGGGCCAGCTCGCCGGCCGACGGATAGCGGCGCGCCGGATCACTGGCGATGGCCTTCAGAACGACCGTCTCCAGGTCGCGGGGGATCGCCGGGTTGATCTTCCGCGGTCGGTCCGGTTCCTCGTGGCTGATCTTGCGGATCAGGCTGCTCCGCCGCGCGTCGTCGAAGGCCGGCCGGAGGGTCAGCAATTCGTACAGCGTCAGGCCCAGGCTGTAGAGGTCGCTCCGCGCGTCGACCTGGCCGGAAAACTGCTCGGGCGCCATGTAACGCAGCGTCCCCACCAGCGCCCCGGTGTGGGTCACGCCCGTCTGCTCCATGACCTTGGCCAGCCCAAAGTCGCTGATCCAGACCACCCCTTGCGCGTCCAGCAGCAGGTTCGCCGGCTTGATGTCACGGTGCAAGGTGTGGTGGAGGTGCGCGTAGTGCAACGCATCGGCCACCTGCAGCCCGATGCTGGCCACATTCCGCCAGTAGGCCGAACCGAAGCGTCGGGCTTCCATTGCGGCCCCTGACGCTGCGCCCTGCGCCCCTGCGCTCGCCGCGCTTCCGTTGGCCAGGGTGTCGACCGGCGTCTGGCCCGAATCCGACGTGGCCCGGCCCTCTGCGTGAATCGACATCGGCGCAGCCACCAACGGCGGAACCGTTTCGCTCTCCAGGAGCTCCGCCCCGGAACATACCGAGCTCCGCGACGGCTCGAACGGCCCCTGGACCAGCATCTCCGCCAGGCGAATCGCGTCTTTCGTCGAGCACGACGCGGAGGGCGCATCGCCAGGCACAGCGGCCGCCGTGCCTTGGCCGGCCTGCTGCAACTGCGACAGCACCGCGTCCAACCCCACGCCGCGGATGAGTTGCATCACAATGTAGTGGAACCCATCCTGCTCGCCGACGCCGAACACGGGCACGATATTCGTGTGGTGCAGGCGCGCCGCCGTCTGCGATTCACGCTGAAAGCGCTGCAAGTGCCGTGGATCGAGCAACGCCTGGCGGGGCAGAACTTTCACCGCCACGTGCCGCCCCAGCGATTCCTGAAAGGCCTCGTAGACGATCCCCATCCCGCCCCGGCCGATCTCGCTGAGAATCCGGAAGTCGCCCAGCCGCTCCAACCGGGGACCGCCTAGCGTCGCCCTCCCGCTCTGGGAACCACGCTGCGCCTTGAGACGTTCCATGGCCGCAATCGCCGGAAACAACTCCTCGATCTCGCCGGCCAATTCCGGGTTGCGCGCCGTGTACTCCGAAATCGACGGATGTTTGCCGCTCCGCTGCCGTTGCATGAACTCCGCGGCCAGCATCTCCAACGGATCCCGATCCTGGTCCTCGAATTCCTGCATGGCTTCATCCTTGAGAGAAGCCGGGCAAGGAAGCCATCACGGCGCGCAGACGTTTGATGGCGCGCACGTAGCGGATGCTGGCCGCCTTCTGCTGAATGCCCAGCACCTCGGCCACCTCGCTGTTGCTCAGTTCCTCGAAATGCCGCAGGGCCAGCACCTCCTGATCCAACGGATCCATGGCGGCCAACGCCTGCTCGACCTGCGCGAGCACTTCGGCCTGGGCAGCCGCCTGGCTGGGAGAGGTGAACTGGCCGGCAAACAAGGCCGCCAACGAGGCGGATGTGGTCGGCGGATATCGGCCGCCCGGAAAGGCGACTTCCCGGTTCGCGTCGCGCATCTGGGCTCCCAGATGATGACGGTGTACGTCCGTCAGCGTCTGCAGGAGGATCATGCGCAGCCAGACAAAGGCCGAGAAAGGCGTGTCCTGGTTGTAGTGCTCCAGACGGCTCTCCGCCGCCAGATACGCTTCCTGCAGCACGTCGTCCGGATCGACGCGGCCCAACAGACGCCGGTCCATGCGAAAGCTGACCAGCCGCCACAGTCGTTCCCGGTATTGGGAGAAGAGCACGGCCAGGGCGTCCCGATCTCCGTGCCTCAAACGCAGTTGCAGCGCGTCGGATTCTCCCACGCTGTCGGCCATGAATAGTCCCATAGCTAGCTATACGGCAACCACCTATTTCAGTCTACATACGCCTCGCCCCTTTGGCTATCGACGATTGCCTGGCCCCGGTCGGCAAACGCGCGGCCCAACCGCCCTTGCCCAAGTGTCCGTGTCTTACATCTCTCCCCTTTCTGCCGTGGGCCATGGGCTCCGCGGTTGCCGCCGGCCACATGCGACCACCCCGCTAAATCAATAGGCCAGTTGGGGGGGCGCGACAGGTCCTACGAACGAACCCCGAAAAATCTGTAGAAGAAATGCGGCGGTTCGCGTTTAGCCTTAGTAACTAGTGACACAACGCGTCCTGCAACCGGGGCAGTCCCATTTACACCGAAGTGTCCAACTTGCCGTACCAACCTCCGGCCCTGACCACGGCCCGCCGCTGCCGACCTCTCGTGCCGCTCCTGCTGGCAGAGACCGCTCCTGGGATTGGAGTGTCGCCTCTGGGAGGCAACTCCCAGTTGAACAGTGGAACAACCGCCGACGCGTTCCGGATGCTTGGCGATGTGCTTCAGGGGGGGCGACCGCGAAGCTGGGTCGCCGAAGAGTGGGATCTGGCCGCCCCCTGGATCATCCGCGCCGGACGCAACTCGGCCGCCTTCTATTGCCTCCGCCACGGCTTCTGCGGCCTCGAAGTGGACCGCGGTCCCACCGGCGTCAGTCTGGGCCCCGGCGATATGATCGTGGCGTTTCCGGGCCGTGAGCACTGCCTCCGTGACCAGCGCAACAACGCGGTCGCTTCCGAGAATCTGTTCGACCTTCCCGATCCGGAATCACGACGCCGGATTACCCTGACCGGCAGTGGGCCCTCGACGCGACTGGTCTGTGGTTGCCTGGAGTTCGACGCGCAGCGAATCAGTCCGCTGCTCGCCTCCCTGCCGCCGTTCATCCACATCCGCGCAGTCGAAGGCCAGGCCATCTCTCCTCTGGACGAGACCCTGCGGTTGCTCGTGGGTGCATCGGATCCGAAATGGCCGGGCAGCGAGATCGTCGTCGACCATCTGGTCCAAGTCGTCTTCATTCAGGCCATTCGTTACTGGCTCACCTCGTCCTCCGAGGAAGGCGGCAACTGGTTCCGTGCACTGAAGGACCCCGACGTCCTGCGCGCCTTGCACCTGATGCATGCCAAGATCGACGCCCCCTGGACTGTGGCCGCCTTGGCGGATCGTGTCTGCTTGTCCCGATCCGCGTTTGCCACGCGGTTCAAGACCCTGGTCTCCAAGCCGCCCCTGCAGTATCTCCTGGAATGCCGGATGCGCAGGGCCTGTGAGTTGCTGGCCGATGGCCGGCAAGGGATCAAGGAAATCGCCGTGCAGGTCGGCTACACCACCGCCCCCGCCTTCAGCAACGCCTTCAAGCGTTGGAGTGGCACCACTCCCGGCGTCTATCGACGTTCCCTGGTCTTGTCGGGCGGGTCGCGCTAGTGGTCGTCGCTCCGACATTCGGCGGCCAGCGCCACACGCTGCAACCAGCGCCTCCGGCACATGATCCAGGCTGGCGAGCCGGTCTGGCGCGCCAGCCCTCGAAACGCCCGCGGCAGCGCCCCTTCAACTGCTCGTGTCCACCAGGAATCCGAGCAGGGCCTCTTGCTCATCGCTGCTGTAGCCCAGTGCGCTGAGCAATTCCTCGAGCATCGCGGTGATGTTGGAGCTGCTGGTGCTTGAGGAGTCGGTGCTCTCCGTCTCCTCGCTGTTGGAAGTCTCGGTGCTGCTGGTGCTGGCAGGAGCACCGCTCGGCGGCGGAGGAGGCATCATGCCTCCCGGCATCCCGGCCGGCGTTTGCAGGTCGATTTGCGCCGTGTCGATGCCGTTCGCCTCGAGCGTGGCATAGATCGCCTCTTCGACGGCGGTGCCCATGTCGGTCCCCTCGGACTGGGCCGTCTCCATGGCCGCGGTCACCGCCGCATCCACCTGCTCCATCACGCTCTCCAACTCGTCACCTTCGAGTCCCAGGGCCTCGAGCTGCGACTGGAGTTGCGAACGCAGCGGATTCTCGCCGTCTGTCGGAGGGAGCGGCATCTCACCCCGCACGGGTTCGCTCGTCTCGATCCCGTTCGCGGCCAAGGTCTCTTCGATCGCCTGCTGGATGACCGTCTGCAGATCGCTCGTATCGCCCGCTTCTTCCGCTTCGGCCAGGGCCGAGGAAATGGCCGATTTGAGCTGCTCCCTGAGACTGTCGCTGGCCGTCGTCGAAGAGGTGGCGTCCGTGCTCGTTGAAGTCGTTGTGGCCGCTGTGCTGCCCGTCGTCGACGAGACGCTCATCTGGGCAAAGATCTGGTCCAGCCACGCGTAGGAATTCGATCCAGAGACACCACTGATACCGGACATACCACGTACTCCTTAGGTAAGGCGCGCCCCGTCAACGTGGAGCGTGCAGTTACCCGTCTTGCCTTGAAGACCGTGGGCATTTGTACGCTGCACGTCCCAGCGGCACGCACCAGGACAATCGCCGGCGCCAGGCAGGAAGAAATCTGGGCACGGCGCGCAATGTTTTCTGTCCCAATGGTAGGTTCTTCGGCGGTTGATGCCTTCAGCGGAGATGCTCGACCCTCTGGAAGGTGTGCCAGGGCGTCCGCCGCGCACCTTACCCAGATCCACTTGAGCCGATTCGGGCGCTTTTTTGAGGTCCGCATTGCCAATGATCCTCCCGCGGTCGCGGAATCCGGACGGAATTGCGGTCACTGGCTGCGCCGGTCTCAATAAGCGGCTTCTGGCACGGTACAGCGATCATGGACTGCGACGGCAGTAGTAATTCCAGCGGGGGGCGGCCGAGGCTGCCGCGGTCATCCACGGAATCAACCTTGGACGGATTTGTAGAAAACTCCGGCCCCGTTCGTTTAGTAATCCAGCACTCGTCTGCTGCAGAGCATCTGAATCGCGACCGCCGCCATTTCAGCAGGCTGGTTGCCTCGCATATCAAGACACCTCAGTTTCGGCGCGAAACAACTACCCTCGTAAGGAGACTTGCTCATGTCCACCCGTTCCCCCTCCCGCAGACAATGGCTGCGACGCGTTCACAGGCTTGTGCCCATGATGGGGTTGGCCTTGTTTGCGGCGATCGTTTGGCCACTCCAAGCGGCTGAGCCAGCCCCAGGCCCCGATCGCGCCCCGCCGGATCGCGAGAAGGTCGACTCGCGTCGCCAGCCGCCAGGGCCGGAAAAGAAAGCAAAGAAAGCGCCCGGACGGGAGCACAAGCCCGTAGCAGCCGCTCCCGAACGTGACTCGCGTGGCCCGGAAGATCAGGCCCTGCCTCCCCCGCCGTTCCGTGATCGTGAGGGGCGTGGTGAGCAGTTTGGCCCGCCGCAACGTGGACCGCGCATGGGCCCGGGCCACCTTGCCCAGCGTGGCCCCGAGTTCGATGACCAGCGTGACGATCGTGGTCCTAGGGATGGACGCATGATGCCCCCACCGCCGTTCCGTGATCGCGAAGCGCGTGGCCAGCAGTTTGGCCCGCCGCGTGGTGGACCGCGTATGGGCCCGGGCCACTTCGCCCAGCGTGGCCCCGAGTTCGACGACCCGCGTGATGATCGTGGTCCTGGCGAAGGACGCATGATGCCCCC
>CALARR010000002.1 GCA_937889015.1 uncultured Planctomycetales bacterium
GGCCTGGGCTGATCGAGGCCGGCCCTTCGGGCCGCAGACCCGTGGCTCGGACTTCTGTCCCCTGCCGAGCAAGAAGTGGTCGCCGGGGCAGACACGGGAATGCCCCGCGCCACACCCTGCCCGATCCGCGCCGCCGCGGTACAATAGAGCCGGTCTATCGATCTAGGGAACGCCCTGCGCGGCGTTTGGGGAGCAGTCCAATCATGTCCGACATCGTTCGCTTTTCCGTCTCGCTGGAATCCGACCTGCTGGAGAAGTTCGACCACTTCTGCCAGGAGGAGTGTTACGCCACGCGGAGCGAGGCCATCCGCCAACTGCTGCGTGAGAAGCTGACCAATCGGGCCTGGGAATCCGACTCCCAAGAGGTGGCCGGAACGCTCACCCTGGTCTACGATCACCACCGGACCCAGCTTCGCGACAAGCTGATGCAGGTCCAGCACGACCACACCAGCCTGGTGATTGCCACGCTGCACGCGCACCTGTCGCACGACCTGTGCCTGGAGACGATCGTCCTCCGCGGCCCGGCCGGTACCCTGCGGAAGATGGCCTCCGAGTTGACCGGGCTGAAGGGCATCTACAAGGGCGAGCTGGTGATGGCCGCCGCCGAAGCCGCGCACTGAGCCCTGCGGGACGCCTCAAGAAACAACCAGGGCGGCCACGCGTTGCCACGCGGCCGCCCTGGATCGGATTCAAGTTGCTCACAGACGCTGCCGGCTACGACTTTTTGTCCGCCTCGGGCTTCTTCTCCGCCGCTGCCGGCTTGGCGTCCTTCTTCTCTTCGGCCGGCGGGGCCTTGTCGGCCGCCGGCTTGTCCGCCTCGGGCTTCTTCGCCCCTGCGTCGGCCTTCTTCTCCTCAGCCTTCTTCTGGTCGGCCTTGGGCTGATCCGCGTCCTTCTTCTCGTCCGACTTCTTGGCCGCCGGATCGTCCGCCTTCTTCTCGGCCGGCTGGTCTTTGGCCTCCGCGGCCGGCGCGTCCTTCTTCGCGTCGTGCGCGGGGCCATGATCGTGGCCATGATCCTGGCCGACGTGCTCCTTCAGGGCCCCCGGAAGCTCGGGCAGCCCGGCCTCCTCCTTCTTCTCCTCGTCCTTCTTCTCCTTCTTCTTCACGATGTCCTTGCGGTTCACGTGGATCTTGCCGTAGGTCTCGTCGGAGATCACGTAGTACCAGTCGGCGAAGCGCTCGTTCAGCTCCTTAACCCGCTTCTGTCCGTCCTTGACCTTCTGGTCGTATTCGTCCTGTTTGCGCTTGTTCTCCTTCTCGATCCGCTCGCGCTCGGCCTTGGGATCCGGCTTGGCGGCCTCGTCCTTCTTCTCATCCTTCTTCTCGTCGGCCTTCTGGTCCGCTTTCTTCTCGTCCTTCTTGGCCTCGTCCTTTTTCTCTTCCGGCACCTCGGGCAGGGGCTCGAGCTGCGGCTTGGCGATGGCCTCGGGATTGAACTGCGTGGTGACGAAGATGTAGCGGTTCAGGCCGCCGCGCTTCTTGTCCTTGCCCTCGGGTTCCTTGTCCTGGGCATCCTTCTTCTCCTTGTCGCTGCCGCTGTCCGAGCCCATGGCCACCTCGCCAAAGCGGAGCAGGTACTCGACTCCGTCCTTCATCAGCGTGCGGATTTCGCCCTGATTGGAGAGCAGTTCGATCTGGTTGCCCAGTTGCGCCACGTGGAAGCCCCGCTGCCCCAGCGACTGGAGCGCCTCACGGTTGGAGGCGAAGTCCTTGTCCGTCTTCAGGTCGGCGCTGAGCCCCTTGGGCTTGGGCTGCACGTCGACGATCTTCAGGTCGTCCAGGGCGAACTTCATGTCATCCAGCTTGCTGGTGTTGAGTTCCTCCTCGTCGCCCAGCTTCCTCGGCGTCCACTTGCTGCCGGTGAACGTCTCGTCCTTGGCCAGCTTCCATTTCGGATCGCCCGTGTCGTTGTACTCCAGGCTCATCTGGCCGCGGAACTGGACGCGCGCGTTCAACTCGTCCACCGAGTAATCGCGGATCTCGATCTGCTTGATGTCCCAGGCGTTGAGTTGCAGCAGATCCTTCTCGATCCAGTCCTCGAACTTCGTCGTGAGCTTGTCGGTGCTCAACTCGACGGTGCACACATGGGAATCCCCGACCTTGCGCACGTAGCGGAGGTTGGTCTTGTCGGGCACCTGCTTGCCGATGACGATCGCCACCAGGTCCTTGCTGGCTTTGTCCTTCATGGTCACGCGCATGCCGACTCCCGTGGCGCCGGCGGTCAGCCCCTTCTCGCCCGGATCCACCACGCCGTACACCGAGTAGTCGCCCTGATCCTCGCTCACGACTTCCAGGATCTTCAATCCCACGAAGGCGGTCGCCGCCTGGGCCACCTGGTCCTTGGCGTCGGCCGGATATTCGTCGTGCGACGGGATCGACCAGCGGCCCTTGGCCTGGGCCACTTCAAAGGGCCGCAGGGTGGCCGTGGACTGATCGTATTCCAAGATCTCCAGGCTGTTGGCCGCCAGCGGATCAAAATCCGCAAACAGCTTCTGGCCCACCAGATCCGCGGGCTTGATGTCCGACAGACTGGCCGGTCGACTGATGAAAGCCAGGGCGACCAGCACGACGGCCGCGCCTACGAAGATCGCCGTCTTTTTGTTTTCGTTCATCGATTTCCACTCCTGAAGTTGATTCGCATATGAGGCGATTGCGTCGCAAGCCAGTCATGCCGTCGGGCCGACCATCGGGAGGCCGGCTTTCCACAGCAACGGGCCCAACTGCTACGACATTCCTTTTCTGACATTCAATAGACGATCCGGGTGCAAGCGGGCCGAATCGGACCGGTTAGCGGAGCCGCGCGCGGGAAACGCCTTCGCGTTCCCGAGCGCGCCGCGTGAGGAACACGCCAAACGCGACCAGCAACGGCGGCACCGGCGGCAGCAGTACGGCCCACATCTTATACGAGTCCTGCACGCGGCGGACTTCCAGGTTCAGCTTGCGCTCCACCTCGTTGATCTTCTTGTCGCGCTCCTGGCGATCCTGCTCCAGCTTGGCGGTCAGCCGCCGTTCGCCGGCCTGCTTGGCCATGGCCACCTCGATCAGCAGTTGCTGGGGATTGATCCCCTCGCTCTTCTGCAACTCGGCAACCTTGTCCTCCAGGGCCTTGCGTTCCTTGCGCTCGCTCTCTTCAAACTCTTTCATGAACCGCTCGCGCGCTTCGGAGGCCTCGCGCTGCGCGGCCTCGGTGCGCTTGTCGATCTCCGACAGCGTGCGGTGCGCCGGGCGGCGCTTGCGGATCCCGATGAAACGCTCGTCGCCCGCCAACTCGTCCAAGGCGTTGAGCACGAAGGTCACGTTGTCGAAATCGAAGTGGATCCCCGCCTCGCGGATCTCGCCCTGCTCGCGCAGGCGGAAGAAGTCCCGCGACAGGCAATCCGTGTCGGCGACCACGATCACGTTGATCTCCGTCTCGGCCGGCTTGGCTTCGGCCTTCTTGTCCTCCGCCGGCTTGTCAGCGGCCGCCTTGTCGGCCGCCGCCTTGTCATCCTCGGCCGCCATGGGTTGATCGGCCTTGATCTTTCCGGAGATCCGGGCCGCGAGAATGTAGCTGTCGTTGGTGGACTGCAAGGGCCGCATCTCGTTCAGCGAGCGCCCGCCGAAGGGCCCCGTCTGGAAGATGTCGTGGAAGCGCACCGTGCCCGTCTTCATGCCCGTGCGCACCAGCGGTTCGAACTTCAGCCCCGAAGCCTGCAACCGCTGCATCGCTCCCGGGAAGGGGAACAGCATGTGCTGCAGCCCGGCGCTCACCTCCGCCGACTCGTTGAAGGGTTCGCGCGCTCCGGAACCTTCGTCGACGAAGACAAACTCCGGCGGGAATTGCTGGGCCTTGCGGTACGGGTTGTACTTCTGCCACACGATCTGGTCGCCGAAGAAATCGACGCCCAGCATGTTCCACAACTGGCCGATGTCCCCCTTGGGCTGCTGTTGTTGTTGCCCGCCGCCCATCATCATCATCATCGGGTTCATGCCGCCCGGCGGGTTGCGCGGAGCGCTGGTCGCCGGCACGTCGGGGTTGAAGATCGGGAACGGGTCCTCGAAGATCAGCGTCGGCTGGCCGCTCTTGATGGCGCCCACGAAGTTGTTCATCTGCTCCGGGCCCAGGGACGAGGGCTGTACGGCCAGCAGCACGTCGTAGCGTTCGCTGATCGGGTTGGCCGGATCGACCTTGACCACCGTGTACTGCTTTTCCAACTCGTCGATGATCGGCCAATTCTGGCTGCTGCTCATCGACTGGAAGTTGAACTCACCGTACAGCTTGGCGTCGGTCTGCACCACGCCCACGCGTTTCCGCGTCTGCTCGGCCACCGTGCACAGCGAGCGGACCAACTCGTACTCCACCGGAATGCCCCGGTCGATGAAGGGGATGATCACCTTCTGCAGACCGGACGTGAAGGCCACGCCCATGAAGATGTTCTCCAGGCTCATGGCCCCGCGCGTTTCCGAGGGCACCTGGCGGCCGGTGATGCCGTAGCGTTTTTCGGCCCGGGCCGCTTCTTCACTGAAGCGGTCGGTGGGATTGATGACCACGTTCACCTTGCCGCCGCTGCGGGTCTGCAGTTCACGGAGCATGGACAACAGGTTCAGCCGCGTCTGCACATAGCTTTCCGGGACCTTGGTGCTGATGAAGGCCTCGATCTTCACCGGCCGCTCCAGCTTCAGCTCGCCCAGCAACTTGACCGTTTCGCCGGACAACGAGCTCAGCCGTTCGCTGGTCACGTCCAGGCGCAGGTCGTGGGCGTGCAGAAAAGCCACCAGCCCCACGGAAGCCGCGACCAGCGACAGGGTGCGGAGCAGGTAGTGCAGGACCATCGGCGGGCCCTTGCGCTCGCCGGCCCAGTGGCGGCGGCCGATCAACAGCACGCTCAGATAGAGCATGATGGCCACGATCGCCAGGTAGTACACCGCGGCGGCCAGGGAGATCACGCCCCGGCCGAAATCGTAGAACTGGTCGCCAATACTCCACTGCTTGATGATCCGCGCCGCCTCGGTCGGAAAGATCACTTCCGCCTGGGCCGCAAACACCAGCGGCGCGTTGAAGATCGCGCCCAGCACGTAGGCCACGGTCAGGTTGCCGGTCAGGAACGAGGCCACCATGCCCACCGAAAGCATCGCCAGCCCCAGCAGCCAGTAGCCCACGTACGTGCCCAGCAGCAGGCCCGGATCGGGCGAGCCGAGCATCGCCAGCACGGCCCAGTTGCTGACCAGCGAGACCACCAGCGACACCGTGTAGATGGCCACCGCCGCCAGGTACTTGCCCAGCACCACGTCCAGGTCGTCGGCCGGGATCGTCAGCAGCAACTCGTCGGTGCCCTGCCGCCGCTCATCGGCCCACACGGCCATCGTGATGGCCGGAATGAAGACCAGCATGATGAAGGGGAAGACCCAGTTGAGCTGGTCCAGGTTGGCCAGGTTGTTGTTGAAGAAGTCGTTGGGCCAGAAGGCCGCAACCGTGCTCAAGGCCACGAACAGGCAGATGAACACATAGCCCGTCGGGTTGGAGAAATAGCTGTAGAAGTTCCGCTTGAAGACCGCACCAAGAACGTTGGTGTTCATGCTTCCCACCACTTTGTATCTGATTGCCAGGAGAACTTGTGAGTGCCCGCAACGCCCGCACACGGAAGGCCCGCTCAGGCGCCCGCCATGGTCAGTTCGCGGAAGTGGACGTCCAGCGGCTTGCCGTCGCTGGTCAACTGGTTGACCGGACCGTCATAGACCAACCGCCCCTCGCTGATGAACAGCACGCGATCGGCCATAGCCGACACCTCCTGCAGGATGTGCGTGGAGAGGAGGATCGTCTTGCTCTGGCCGAGCTTGCGGATGGTCTCCCGAACGTCGTGGATCTGATTGGGATCCAGCCCGGCCGTGGGCTCGT
The DNA here is from genome assembly GCA_937889015.1 of uncultured Planctomycetales bacterium. GTDB lineage: Bacteria > Planctomycetota > Planctomycetia > Pirellulales > Thermoguttaceae > CALARR01. The sequence continues at coordinate 5,877 of CALARR010000002.1, forward strand.
CCAAGATCAACACGTCCGGCTCGTGCAGCAACACTTGGGCCATGCCCACGCGCTGCCGATACCCACGCGACAGCTTGCCGATCGGCTTGCCGATCACCGACCCCAGGTCGCACAGCGCGACCACCTCTTCCAGCCGCTGCCGCTTGCGCGCCCCGCTCAGGCCCCGCGCCTCGGCGAAGAACGACAGCAGGCTGCGCGGACTCATGTCGGGATACAGAGGGCCGTTTTCCGGCAAGTAACCCAAACGCGCGGAGCCGGCCAAACGGTCGGTCGACATATCGTGTCCGGCGATCCGGGCCATGCCCGCGGACGGGGCCCAGTAGCCGGTCAACAATTTCATGGTGGTGCTCTTGCCTGCGCCGTTGGGTCCCAGGAACGCCACCACCTCACCTTGGCGGACCTGGAAGGTAACGTCCCGGATGGCGGCAAAGTCGCCGAAGTATTTCGTGAGCCCTGCGGCCTCGATCATCGTGGGACCTTGCGTGTGCGACATGGTGCATTCGCTCCAGCTAGACTACGGACTTAGGTTGAAAACAAGGAGAACAAGACGCGCATCCAAATACCGGGATTCTCGAATTCGCGCTGGGGATTCAGCGACTCACGCTGGCCACAGCAAGCCACCCGGCGGCAGCCCGCTGGACCTTGGCGGCCTCGCCGCCGGGGAAACCAACGCGGAAAACGGGGGGAAATTCGCGCAGTCGCCTGCCCGCGTGGATTGGACAAAAATGAAATTATAGTTTGCCAGGGTACGCGGCCTCCAGGGGGGACGGCAAAGTTTTTCCCGGTTTGACGACGATCCGAGCAGCATTCGCAGGGCAAAAACAGCCGACCAACGGCGCCTCTTGGGCCACCCCAACGGCCCACGCTGCACGCCAGGGCCGCCGACGCACTGCGGCCCACAGCGCCGGTAGGTCTACGTTTCCAAGCCCCTCGCGCGTCTTTCGCGCCTACCAGGATTTTTTTGCCCCGAGGCGGCGATTCGGCCGGTCGGCAAGGAAAGGGGGCCTCTGCTGGCCTGCGAGGCGCGTTGGGCCACGGCCTGGGGCTGTCAAATTGGCAGTCAGGCGTAGAGTCGGGGCAAGGGTGACTGCAGAGAGTGGCGGGAGCCGCGCGCTAGTCGCATTGGGGGGTCTTTTCGCAACCACAAGGCCTTTCTGACCTTAGCGCCGTGGGGCCGACTTTGGCGCGCCGATTGCGTTCCCCCGAACCCAAGCATCGTTTGCATGCACGTTTGGCAGTGTTTTGCCTGGTGGTCGCCCAGCAGCCGCGACCTTCGTACACACCCAACCAGCGCAACCTCTTTTATCGTTTAGCCGGAGACAAGTGAGCATGGCGAAGAAGAAATCCGCAACGCAGTCCAGCGATCTGAAGCTTCAGCCCCTGGGCGACCGGGTGGTGGTCGAACGGGCCGAGTCGGAACAGGTTACGGCCGGCGGCATCGTGCTGCCCGACACCGCCAAGGACAAGCCCACTCGCGGCACGATCATTGCCATTGGCGACGGTCGCTTGATGGACGATGGCCAGCGCGCCCCGCTGCAAGTCAAGGTCGGCGACCGGGTGCTCTTCAGTTCCTATGCCGGCGACCAGTTCAAGCTGGGCGACCGCGAACTGTTGCTGATGCGTGAAGAAGACATTCTGGCGGTCCTCGACTAACGGCCGGACGCCGGCGGCTGCGGTGCGGTCCTGCCCGGCGCGCGCCAATCCTACCCAGACCAAGCCAATTCCCATTCAAGGAGAGACATCCACATGGCCAAGATGATTGCTTTCGACCAGGAAGCCCGCGATGCCCTGCGGCGAGGCGTAACCAAGCTCGCCCAGGCCGTGAAGGTGACCCTCGGCCCGCGCGGCCGCAATGTGATCCTGCAGAAGAGCTTCGGCTCGCCCACCGTGACCAAGGACGGCGTCACCGTAGCCAAGGAAATCGACCTGGAGGACGTCTACGAGAACATGGGCGCGCGCATGGTCCGCGAAGTGGCCAGCAAGACCAGCGACGTGGCCGGCGACGGCACCACCACCGCGACCCTCATGGCCGAAGCCGTGTTCAACGAAGGCCTCCGCGCGGTCATCTCCGGCGTCAACCCCGTGCAGCTCAAGCAGGGCATCGACAAGGCCGTGACCGACGTGGTCGAAAAGCTCAAGAAGATGTCCATTTCCATCAAGAGCAAGAAGGAAATGGCCCAGGTCGCCTGCGTGGCCGCCAACAACGACAACGAGATCGGCGATCTGCTGGCCGAGGCCATGGAGCGCGTGGGCAAGGATGGCGTGATCACCGTCGACGAAGGCAAGAGCCTGGCCACCGAGGTCGAGTGGGTCGAGGGCATGCAGTTCGATCGCGGCTACCTCTCCCCCTACTTCGCCACCGATCCGCAGAAGATGGAGTGCGTGC
>CALARR010000003.1 GCA_937889015.1 uncultured Planctomycetales bacterium
ATGATCGATGCGGAAGCGGCCACGCCTTCGGCGATCAACGCCTTGATGAACCCGGCCCGGTCGCAACGGAACATGTCCGGTCGCAAGCGTAACATGTGGTGCCAGTACACGCAACGGTCCTGCGGATGCGTCTGGTGCGGCCGTATACCCGGAATCCCCGCGATCTTCTCGCTCAACAGCTTGCCCAGCCGCGCGCGCCGTGCAGCGATCTCTTCCAACCGGGTCATCTGTCCGGCCGCGACCGCCGCTTGCGGTTCGCTCATGCGATAGTTGGTCGCCAGCACGCCGAAATCATCCCGTCCCACCCGGTCGAATCCCTTATCGCCGAACCGCAGCAACTTCGGTCCGAACCGTTCGTCGTTCGAGGCCACCACCCCACCGTCCCCGCAGGTCACATGCTTCGAGTTCTGCAGGGAGAAACAGGCCAGGTGCCCCAGCGTGCCGATCGGCTTGCCGCGATACTTGGCCCCCCAGGCCTGGGCGCAGTCCTCGATCAGAACCAGCTTGTGTCGATCGGCCAGGGCCTTCAGCCCGTCCAAGTCGCAGGGATTGCCCAGAAAGTGTACGGCGATGATCGCCTTGGTCTTGGGGGTAATCCGCCGCTGGACGTCGGCCACGTCCAGGTTGTAGTTGTCCGCGCCCAGGTCGGCGAACACCGGCACCGCTTGCTGGAACAGAATTCCGACCACGGTACCCATGTCTGTGATGGGCGAGGTGATGACCTCGTCGCCCGGTCCGATACCTGCCGCCGCCACGGCCATGTGTAGCGCTGCCGTGCCCGACGAACAGGTGCAAATGTGTTTGACCGGACAGACCTCCTGCACTCGCTTGATGAGCAACTCGGTCTGGGGGCCCTTCCAGAAGAACAGCGATGGCTGTTGGAGCATGGCATCCAGTTGCTCCCGCTCGGGCACTCCCCAACGCAAAGGCTGCGACGGCATCGGACCGGGAACGGCCTTCGCGCCGCCATGCAGAGCCAGTGCCGAATTTGCTGCCGGCTTGGCCGTCTCCGGGGCGGCCCCCTCCGCCGCTCCGGCCAAGAGCAGGCCCGACGTGCCTGCCACAAACGCTCGCCGCGACAGGGATTGCTTCGAAGCCATGTCTCAACCCTTTCGCAAAGTACCGGCAGGGGACGGCCAGTGAGACGCCACACCACGCGGTGGGAGAACAGGTTCGTCGTCGGGCGGGTCTATCTGGAGGAACGAGCGTGGCGAGTTGGAGCTGTCGTCGGCACGTTCAGGGGTGGTTTTCGCCCCCTCGCACAGGAGGTCCACAGTCAGGAACGCCACTGACGGAGCTTCTATTAGCGTAAGGGGTTAGGACGAAGCCAACAAGTACGCGTTCGCGCAATCAACAGCACTTTCGCGCATCATGGCCGGTGTTGCTTCTGTCCCCCAATACCCGCCACACGTGCCCAGCGCCACCGCGCGTTGGCGATTGAATGTGCTGGAACGCCCGGGTGTTTCTCCCTCGAAAGTAGTTTGCATCCTCAGCCGCGACCGTGGTTCCGCAACAATAGGGGCTTTGCCTAGCTTATCAACTGAGGTACTGTCTCAAGATAGACGCCGACCAAGTGTCCCACCTTGCCTGGGGCCGCTGTGCCGGGGCAAGCCATACCCTGGGACACCGTAGGTTGCCCACCGCTGTCCCCCCCTTGCACTTCCTTTCCTGAACCGTCCCATGACTGCTTCCCTGGCCTTTGCCTTGCTCCTGGTTACCGCGCCGCCTGTTGCCTCCCCGGATTTACTGGCTACCCTCCGTCCTGATCATCCGCGTCTGATCGGATTGCCCGACGACCTGGTACGCGTGAAGCAACTCATCGCCGACGACCCGGCTGTGGCAGCCCTCCACAAGAACCTGATCCGTTCCGCTGATGCCCTGTTGAAGGCAGCGCCCTTGGATCGCGTCTTGGAGCAACGCTCCAGCATGTCCATGCTGGCCACCAGTCGGAAAGGTGTCGATCGGATCTACACCTTGGCCACGGCCTACCGGATATCGGCGGATCGGCGTTATGCCGACCGCGCAATCCAGGAGTTGCTGGCCGTGACCGCCTTCTCCGATTGGAATCCTCGCGTCTTCCTCGATACGGCCGAAATGCTCCACGCCGTGGCCATCGGCTACGACTGGCTCTTCGACGTCCTCTCCGACGAGCAGCGCCGCACGATTCGCCAGGCCATCGTCGACAAGGGCTTGCGCGAAGGCGAACGCGTCTATCGTCAGGGGGGCTCCTGGGCCAAGGCCCGGCACAACTGGAACCAGGTCTGCAACGGGGCCCTGGCCATCGGCGCCTTGGCGGTGGCCGAAGACGAACCGCAACTGGCCAACTACATCCTGCACAACGTGCGCGAGTCGCTGCCGCTGGCCATGGGCGAATACGCGCCCGATGGCGCCTGGCCCGAAGGCCCTGGCTATTGGGCCTACGCCACGCGCTACACCGTGTCCATGCTGGCGGCCCTGGAATCGGCCTTGGGCACGGACTTCGATTTGGCCGGTTTCCCCGGCTTCTCTCGTACTGGCGACTTCCGCATCCACATGACCGGGCCCACGCGCCAGGCGTTCAACTTCGGGGACAGTGCGTCCGGCGTTGGCGACATGACCTGCCTGCATTGGATGGCGCGCAAGTTCGATCGCCCGGATTACGCCTGGTTCGCGCGCACCTATGGAAAGAGCGATCCCGCCGAACTCTTGTGGTGGTTCGATCCGCGTGCCATCGAACCGCCCGATCTGCCCAAGGACGTCTGCTTCCGCCACACCGAAGCCGTGGCCCTGCGCAGCAAGTGGCATGATCCCCGGGCCCTGTTCGTCGCCTTCCGCGGCGGCGACAACCACGCCAATCATAGCCACCTCGAACTCGGCAACTTCGTGCTCGACGCCGATGGCCAACGTTGGGTCATGGCCCTCGGTCCCGACGCCTACAGCCTTCCCGGCTACTTTGGCCGCCAGCGGTGGACCTACTATCGGGCCGGAACGCAGGGGCAGAATACGTTGCTCATCGACGGTCAGAATCAGGATCCCAAGGCCGTCGCTCCCATCACGGCCTTTTACTCCTCGCCCGACCGAGCGCACGCCGTGGCCGATCTCTCCGCTGCCTACGCCGGCGCGGCGAAACGCGTGGCGCGGGGCGTGGCCCTGCTCCAGCGGCGCCAGGTCCTGGTCCAGGACGAACTGGAATCCGTCTCTGGCCGGGAGATCGTCTGGCAGATCCACACGCCAGCCACGATCACGCTGCAGGGAAACCGGGCCATTCTGAAGCAAAAGGACGAGACACTCCAGATTCGCGCTCTTGCTCCGGCCAATGCGAAGTTCGCGTCCGAAGCCGTCGAGATTCCCTCCCCGCAGCGCCCGGCTCGCGGTGTCAACAAGTTGACCGTCAGACTGGCCGCGGCCAAAACGCCTCTGCGCCTGGCCGTACTGTTTGTGCCCGGCAGTGCCAAGGAAGCCAAGCCGCCGGTGCTCTCGCCGCTGTCCAGTTGGCCGGCCAATCCGTAGCGCTTTGTCACACCTTACTTTGGGGATGCAGCGACCGTGCTGTGTCGCCTTTCGCTCCGCGAAAGGTGCGTTGCTTTCGTGGAGCGAAAGCCGACACGGGCCGCCAACCGCCCAGCGCCAGGGCGTTTTGTACCATCCCTATTTCGAGAGCGCGTTTCAAACACCTGTAGCGGCTTTTTCGCTTTCGGAACCGTGGCGACACGCCGCCGGGAACGCTACACGTGTGTGCGACAC
>CALARR010000004.1 GCA_937889015.1 uncultured Planctomycetales bacterium
TTTTTTCTTCAAGGCCAATATCTGATAGACTCCTTATTGGCGTTGCATGGCACCCGGCACCCGGCGGTGCACTGGGCGGGCCAGGCGAGGGGGTAGATTGCATTCCCCTTTCGGCGCACGCACAATAGCTGCTTGTTCTTGGAGCCGGTCTTTTTGATTGTGGAGTTGCCCGTGTCTGATTCGGCGTTGCAGCCTATTTTGGCTCTGATTGGCTATCCGGCGGCGGCCAATCCCACCCAATACATGATGGAGAAGGCCTTTGCCTTCCATCAGCTCGACTGTCGTTTTCTGACCGTGGAGGTCACGGCCGAGAACCTGGGCGACGCCTTGCGCGGCATGCGTGCGATGGGGTTCTTGGGCGGCATCTGCAGCGATCCGCACAAGCAGGCGGCGATCGCACACCTGGAGCGGACCACGGATCGCGCGGCGCTGGTGGGGGCCGTGAACTGCCTGTTCCGGCAGGACGGCGTGCTGGTGGGCGACAACAACGAAGGGCAGGCGATGGTCGCGGCCCTGAAACGGGTGGTCGATCCGGCGGGCACGCGGATCGTGATCCTGGGCGCGGGCAACCTGGCCCGAGCGATCGCCGTGGAACTGGCGCAGGCCAAGGCGGCCGAGCTGCAGATTGTCAATCGGACCCTGGGGCGCGCGGCGGAACTGGCCGAGCTGCTCACGAGCAAGCTGCAGGCGACCGCGTCGGCCGTGGTTTGGGAGGGGCAATACGCGATTCCCGAAGGGATCGACGTGGTGATCCAGGCCACGTCGTTGGGGCAGGAGGAGTGCGAGACGCCGCTGCCAGTGGACCTGGCGAGCCTGAAGCCGGGGATGGTCGTGGCGGACGTGATTCTGAATCCGCCGCGCACGGGACTGCTGCAGGCGGCGAGCGAGTGCGGCTGCCAGACGGTCGACGGCCTGGAGCTGTTTCTGCAGCAGGCGTCGCTGAGCCTGCGGCAATGGGTCGACGTGGAGCCTAACAGCACGGTGATGCGCGAGGCGGTGGAAGAGTTCCTGCTGCTTTAGAGCCGGTCCCAGAACCTGTTGGCAGCTCAGTCTTGCTGGGCCGCCCGACGTGGCTGGGGTGGTTTTGGGATTGGTTCTGAGGGCACCTGCCGGCCCCAGTCGGTTTGTCTTGCGAGGTCGCTCATGATTGGCACCCGGTGGTGGTTGAGTGTTGCCCTGTTGGCGTTGGGCGGCGTTGCGGCGCAGGCCGCCGACGTGCCTGGCGGCGTGAGCCTGCTGCGGCCCGACAGCCTGGCCGGCTGGACGCACGGCAGTCCGGCGCCGAGCGGCTGGAGCATTTCCGGCGCGCGTCTGAGCGGATCGGCCGCGAGCACGCCCCTTCTGTCCGGCTGGACCTTTGGCGATGTGCAGCTCGATTGGCAATGGTCGGTGGCGCGCGGCGGGGCCTGCAAGGTGCTGCTGCCTGCGGTGCCGAAGGGAGCGGGGCTGGAGATCGTGCTCGACGAGGGCGCGCAATGCGGGCGCGTGCTGGAAGGGGATACGTTGCTGGCCAAGGGCACCCGGATCACGCCGGCGGCAGACGGGATGCACAAGGCCAGCCTGCAGCGCGCCGGGCAGCGATTGACGCTGAGCGTGGATGGGCAGAAGGTCTCGTCGGTGGCGCTGCCGGCCGGAAGCCGCTTTGGCCTGGGGCTGGCGGTGGGCGCGGGAGAAGCGACGATCGCCGAGTTGCGGATGCGGGAACCGGCGGGCAAGTCGCTGTTCAACGGCAAGAACCTGCGCGGCTGGTGGACGCCGGGCGACATCGAGGCCTGGGACGTGCGCGAGGGGGAGATCGCCTGGATCAAGCGCGGCGGGAGCTATCTGCGGAGCTTGAAGGAGTTCGGCAACTTCACGCTGTCGTGCGAATACAAGGTGGCCAAGGGGGGCAACTCGGGCGTCGGCGTCCGCACGCCGCGCCTGGGCTGGCCTTCGGCCGACGGCATGGAAATGCAGACCTGGGACAAACCCTACGACGTGCCCCTGGACAAGCATCAGACCATGGCCATCTATGGCCATGTGCCGCCCCTGGCCCGGGCCGATCGGTCGGAAGAGTGGAACCGGGTGGTGATCAAGGCCGACGGGTACATGATTTCGGCGTGGGTCAACGGCGAGTTGGTGCAGCAATACAACACGTTCCATCATCCCGAGTTGAAGTATCGCCACCTGCGCGGTTGGGTGGGGTTTCAGGACCATACCGACGGTGTGGCGTTCCGCAAGGTGTTCCTGCTGGAGGCGCCGGAGGGCCTGGGGCTGGAGGCCTGGTACGCACCGCAGGCGCGGAACATCGGCATGGTCGTGGTTGACCGGCTGATGAACAGCGAGACGCTGGCCACGCGCGACGGGATCGTGTCGGGCGTGGCCAGCAAGACGATCCGCGTGGAGGTCAAACGCGAATCGTCACCGGCCAAGAAACCGGAGGCCAAGGGCGCCAAGCCGGCCACGGCGGCACCGCCGGCTGCAGCGAAGGCAGCCGAGTTGGAGGTCAGGAAGCCGGCCGCGAAGGCGGAAGTGCAGAA
>CALARR010000005.1 GCA_937889015.1 uncultured Planctomycetales bacterium
CGACTTCGAACTCTACTGGGCTTGCGAGAAAGTCCTCTACCAATTGAAGGAAATCATCCTGCATCCAAGGCACGTCCCAATCCATTCCACCGCACGGCGGTATGGCCAGCGTAAATGCATCTTCATCGATCACCAAGAGCAGGAGACGCTGGCTCCAGGCGTTCCTGACTTCGTACATCAGTTCGCTTGGGATCCAGACGATTGTTGCACCTGCGCCGGACAGAATCTTGTTTAGGCGTTCGCGCACAATGTTTAGGGTTGGCCATTCACTGAATGAGTTCCGTTCCACGGGGTCAACCTTTCAGGTGGGGCCATTTGACTGTCGTGTCGAACCCGTACCAGCGATTGTGCCCTCCTCGAGTTCAAAGTCGCCAAGTCGTACCTGATCCCCCGAACCTCGACTCCACCCCACCCAGCAGGCCGGCCAGTCGGGTGCAGGCGTGAAGCGATCCGCAAGCCGACGTTGTAGGCGCGTGTGGGCTAAATGATTTTTTTCCGGATCGGCGTTATGTTGTTGTTTACGCTGCGGCCCGGCTGTCGTACCAGGCTTGTTCGACTTCGTTCGGGGCCGGTATTCGTGCGCAGAGTGAAGTTGTCTCTGATTGTAGCGCAGTTCGATGTATCGTGCGACGTCTTTCATTGCGTGTTGACGGGCTACTCCCGTGTTGAGTCATTTGAAATTGCGTTTGTGTAGTCGATGCCACCCGCGATCCATGTCGAAAACGATGCCCTTCGAGCGAAGCCATCGCATCCACCATCCGTCCACTTCTGGCTGCTCTTCGGGCCAGTATCCACTGCGAATAAGCACTTCCTCTTCGACTTCACCTGTTAGCCATTCTGGCTGCATGGCGTCAAGTCGGTCTTGGGCGTCTGCATCCAACAGGACAAAGTCATCTAGACGCGGGATGTTCAACTCTGGCGGAGGTGCCTCCAGGCGGTCGAAGAACCACGCTTCAGAATTCCATTCTTTCACGATGTAGAGCAACGCCGGCTGATAGCAATGCGCTAGAAAGACACGGCCTCGGCTGGGCCATAATGCATGGTCTAGCGCCAAGGCATCCATCTGCTCGGCTTCCTGTGGATAATGTGGAGGTCTCGGTGAAGGTGGTGGCCACTCTGGTACACTTCCAAATTTGACGTGTGGCCTTTCCTTTCTTCACAGGACCCCGCCAGTGGAACTTACCATTGGCATGCGTTCGCCAAGCTGCGCCATTCCTGGCGGCCCTGGGAATTGTCCCCCTCCCAACGTGCATCCGGCCCGCCAACCAACTTGTTGCCCGCGTCGCTCGCACCCCAGTTGCCATCGCTTGCGCTGCCTTTGTTCCTGTGGCCCCCCCTGACAAGGTCTTTTGCGGATTGATTGGCACTTCGTCACCTTGCCGTGGGGAATGCGTGGGGAATCGCTTCGAACCCGAGACCCGCGCGGATCTCGCGTCAGTAGCTGCCCCTCAGCCTCGATCTTTCGTCGGGCTGGCTTGGGTCGTTGTGACGGCTTGAGGATCACCGTGTTGGTGTGATTCTGCCGGGTGGGTGTGACAGTTTCCCGGAGGTGGCTCCGGTGGGCGGGGGTTCCAAGGTCCCGGTGGGTGTTTCAGCTTGTCGGGGCAGAGTCGGGGCTGTCGTGTCAGGTGCTGTCCAAGATGGTGAGGGTGGTCAGGGCGCCGATGAGGACGGCCGCCCAGGGGTGGTGGCCGGCGTAGCGGAGCCGCACCTGTCGGCTGCCCCGGACCAGGACGGCGGGGATCGTGTACAGCCGGTAGCGGAGCCTCTTGGGTTCCCACCGGCGGGCTGGCTCGTCGGGCAGGGCGAGCATCTGCATCCAGGCGGTGAGCTCGCTGGCGAGGGCGACGATGGCGCACCAGATCTGGTTCTGCGCGAACGAGTACAGGGGCAGGTTCGTCAGCCCGGTGTCTTTGGCGAGCCGGATCCGGTCCTCGCAGCGGGCCCTTCGACGGTGGCGGAGTTCGAGGTCGGCCAGTTGGCCGCGGGTGGTGTTGGTGGCGAACGCGGTGATGCGGTGGCCGTCGATGTCGGTGATCCGTAGTTGGGCGCCGGGATGGGGGCGTTCTTTGTGGATGATGACCCGCATCCCGGGCGGCCAGCCCGACAGGTCGAGCAGTCCGGTGAGTTCGGCGACCCAGGCGCCGTCGCGGGGCTGCCGGTCGGCGTCGTAAGCGGGGGTCCACACGCGGTCTGGGATCTTCTCGATCAGCAGGCTGGCGTCGCTGGGCAGGGTCCAGCCGACCGAGTACTGGACCCGTTGGCCGGTGAGCCAGTCGAGGAGTTGGTGGCTGTGCCCGGCACCATCGGCCCTGACCAGCACGCGTTTCCCCGGCCGGTGCCCGGGGAGTCCCGGCAGCTGCTTGAACGCTTGCCGGAGGACGGTGATGTGGTCGGCGGCGGTGTTGGAGCCGGCGTTCCCGGGCCGCAGCAAGATGGCGAGGGGCTCCCCGGTCCCATCAGGGCCGTGGTCGACGAAGACGCACAAGGGGTGGAACCCGTAGCCCTTCTTGAACGTCGGCTTGGCGTGCTCCTTGTCCGAGTGCGCCGTCACCAACGTGGCG
>CALARR010000006.1 GCA_937889015.1 uncultured Planctomycetales bacterium
GCGAGTCTCTCGGCTACCGTCTGCCACTGCCGCTTGAGATCCGACAGTTGCTGGTCCAAGTTGAAGCGGTCGGTGCAGAAGATCACGGCTGCAGCACCATGCTGGCGGGCATTTTCCAGCTTGCGACGAAAGAGGGCGTGTTCCGAGTTTTGCGTGCCGTTGAGCACGCTGTGAGGATCAGCCTGCTGAGGTTCGTGCCGGAGGATGACCACGGCTTTGCCGCGTACGTCCAGTCCAGCGTATTCGTCGAATCCCTCGGCCTTGGCGGTAATTCCGTAGCCCACGAACACCAGCGGCATGTCGAGCACACCCGAACCACTGACCGAAAGAAGGGAGTAATCCTCGTCCAGCGTCAATTCGATCTGGGTTGCGCCCTCTGCACCGTGTGAACCGACAAAACGCAACCGATTGTCTGGTCCCAGTTGGGGACGATTGGGGCCAGGAAAGAGTTGAAAGGGCGTGCCGTCGCACAGATCAACGCGCAGGCCTTCGGCCGCCATACGCCGGGCAATGTAGTCCGCCGCCAAGTCGATGCCCTTGGTGCCGATGCCGCGGCCCTGCAATTCTGGGGCGCTCAGGTAACGGGCATCGTTCGCCAGTCGACCGGCGTCGCCGCGCGGTTGGGCTTGTAGCGGCCCTCCCCCCACCGCCGAAGGAGGCGACAGGACAAGGATGGCCAAGATGGCCAGGAGCCCCCAGATCGACGACTCGCGAGCTGAAAGGGCCCTACGGAACGGCCATCGCCCCCCGCCTACGAACATACACCGCAGTCCAGGGGACTCCGAGCCACGTGGTCGTGGGTTCTCATCGAAGGGAGAATGCATTCGCTGACCTGAGTGAGTAGATAAAGCAGATAAGAAATATAGGTTGCGTCGCAGGATTGGGACGCGGGAAAGGCCAATTGAGAAGGCGGTTTCATTTTTCAGGGAGACTGCAAAACGGTCAAGGAAGAAGCGGGTTTGACAGTCAGGGCGGCGACGGGTATGCTTTGACCCCTCACATGGGCGTACCCACCTACGGCTCGTTTCCCACCTAGCCAATGAGCCGAACGCACCCGGACAGGAAGTCCGGCGGACAGTCAAGGAGGACCGGATCTTGCTAAACGAACCGAGTGTTTTAGTCGTCGATCGCTCGGGAGAGACGCGCGAAGTACTGGAGGCGGTGCTTGCGCGCCGCGGCATGCAGGTTCTGGGGGCCGAAGGCCCGGGGCCTGCACTGGACATGACGCGCCAGCATCGTCCGGATCTGGTCGTGCTGGACATGGAGATCGACTTACCAGAAGGTCCGCGTTCGGTGCCCTTGCGGGACCAGGCGATGGCCGAGGGACGGCCGGTGATCCTTCTGGGTCATGCGCGGCGAGAAGCTGCGGCCCGACCGGGGGAGGAATTCCTGGCCAAGCCCTATCATTACCGGGCCCTGGTTCGTAAAATCGAGGAATTGCTGGGCACAAATTCGCAAGCGCAGGGCCGGTCCGCCTGAGGTCGCCGCAGCCGGCCCACCAATGGGCGTCGTGGGGTCGTGGCAGGACCGGGCGGAGTCAGGACGTGTCGTCGCTGTTTGTCATCCGCGGGAACGATCAAGGCGCACGCATCGAATTGGATGAGCAGGCGGTGGGCATCGGTCGAGATGCCACGAACGTCATTCAATTGCACGACACGGAAGTCTCGCGCCAACACGCGCAACTCCGTTGGCAAGAAGGCGCCCATTGGATCAACGACGTGGGCAGTTCCAATGGGACCTACGTCAATGGCCGACGGATCACCGAGAAGCAGCGCCTGTCGAGTGGTGATCAAGTGCAGGTAGGCGGGAGCCTGATCCTGTACACAGGCCCCTCGGACGAACCGGACGAGGATCTTCTCGGATCGATCGCCATTGCTCCCTCGGGTCGGTCGTCGGATCGGTCGCACATCGTGCATTCGGTAACCCAGATGGAGGGGAACCGAATGTTTCAGATCGGCGCAGAGGCCGCGCAAAACACTTGGCTGGCGCGCGCGCGCAGCAACTTGCAGGTCATGTACCGCACCGCGTTGGCCATCAGCTACACGCTGGACATCGACCAGTTGCTGAACCGGATCATGGAGTTGATCTTTGAATGGGTGGAGGCCGACCGGGGCTGCATCATGCTCTTCGATCAGCCGAACCATCGCCTGGAGCCCAAGGCGCGCCGCACGCGACAAGGGATTCGAGAAGAGAAGATCACGATCAGCAAGACGATTCTGGACTATGTCTTGGAGCGCAAGGAAGGGGTGCTCACCAGCGACGCGCAGCAGGACGAACGTTGGGAATCGGCGGCCAGCATTGCGCAGATGGGTATCCGCGAGGCGATTTGCGTGCCCATGCAAGGGCGATATGACGTGGTGGGGGTGATCTACATCGACACCTCGATGTCGCCCCAGGAGATCATCCTCAAAGGCGGAGTCACGAAGTTCAAGGAAGATCACCTGAAGTTGATGATCGCCATCGCCCACCAGGCGGCCTTGGCCGTGGAAGACACGCGTTATTACTCGGCGATGGTCCAAGCCGAGCGGTTGGCGGCGATCGGTCAGACCGTGGCGACGCTCTCGCACCACATCAAGAATATCTTGCAGGGGATACGGGGCGGCAGCTACCTGATCGAGATGGGATTGGGCGAGCACGATGAGTCGCTGATCGCCAAGGGCTGGAAGATCATGGAGAAGAACCAGCAGAAGATCTCGGCCCTGGTGATGGACATGCTGACCTTCAGCAAGGAACGCGAGCCCGATCTGGCCCCGGCCAACATGAACCAGGTCGTATCCGACGTGATCGAACTGGCGCAGGTGACCGCGGCGCAGTTGGAACTCGAACTGCAGTGGAAGCCCTGCGAGGTCATGCCAACCCTGGTTTTCGATCCGGAAGGGTTGCACCGAGCGGTGCTGAATGTCGTTTCGAACGCGCTGGATGCGGCGAACGAGGTGGACCATCCTGGTCGGGTCGAAGTGAGCACCGAATACTCGGCCAGCGAGGGCAAGGTTCGAGTCATCGTGCGCGACAACGGACCGGGCATTCCGGCAGAGCAGATGGACAAGATCTTCAGCCCCTTCGTGTCGTCCAAGCGCGGGCGAGGAACGGGCCTGGGTTTGCCGGTGAGTCAGAAGATCCTCAGCGAGCATGGCGGTCGCATCGAGGTCACCAGCACGCCCGAGACGGGAAGCCTGTTCGTGTTGGAATTGCCGGCGGTGCAGCCTCAGCCCAGTGGCCAAGCGACTGCCATGAATGCCGTCGAACGCTGAGTTCGACCGGGATGGTGTAAGACGTCAACTGTCGTCTGCGGGCCTATCCAAGGCTGGTTGCGCGTTGCGGCGAGGGGATGGAAGGGCATCGCCTCGGTCACAGGGGCGGTCGCCACTTGCCTTTCTCGAATCAGGCTCTAGAGTTACAACCGAGCTTCAGAGCCGGTTTCCCAAAGCTGTCGGCGGTTCGGTCCGACTGGGCCACTCGGCCAGGCAGGGACAGTTCTGGGACAGGCTCTTGGATCAACTACCGACAGTGCATTTGGCTCCCGTGGAGGAACGCAGTCTCATGGATTCCGCGTACAAGAAGGTTGAAGTTGTTGGCACGTCCTCGAAGTCGTTCGACGAAGCCGTGGCTAATGGCGTGGCCAAGGCGGCCCAGTCCCTGCAGGGGATGAGTTGGTTCGAAGTGGCGGAACTGCGGGGAAGCATCGTTGACGGCAAGGTCCAGCAGTACCAGGCGACGATCCGCATCGGCGCGCGGCTGGAATGAACCCGGGGCTTGCCTCTCGCGTAAGAGAAGGGTGGAACCGCGGCCCGCGCGGTCCCACCCCTCCTCTGGATGTCCTGCCGACTTGATCGCAGGTGTCCTGCGGTGTTGCGCCGGCCCGAATTCCTGGTGGCCGCTCTCGGCCGCCTGGACCAAGGAAATGCCCACTGCCGATGCTTACGGTACGCTCTAGTCGAGGGGGTCGTCGCCCTGGAGGAACGGGTTGCCGCGACGCTCCTGCGCAACGGTAGTGGGCGGACCGTGACCGGAAAGCAGCAGAGTCTCGTCGGGCAGGACGAGGATCTTCTGTCGGATTCCCGACAGCAGTTCAGCCGTATTTCCGTCGGGGAAGTCGGTTCGGCCCACGCTGCCGGCGAAGATCACGTCGCCGACAAACGCGATCGGGGGCTGGTGGTGTTTCCAGAGGAAGACCACATGGCCGGCCGAGTGTCCTGGCACGCCGAGCACCTGCAGATCGAATCCGGCTGCGCTGTAAGTGTCTCCCTGAGAGACAGTTACATCTGCCGGCGGGCTGGTCAGGCCGAAGTCGAAGGCGGCAGACAGGTTGAGCGCTGCATCGGTCAACTTTGGGGCGTCGGCCACCCCGATCACGATTGGACACTCTGGCCAGCGGTCCTTCAGAGCCGCATTGCCGGCGATGTGATCCGCGTGGCCGTGGGTGTTGAGGATCGCGCCAGGAACCACCCCTAAAGAGGACATTCGAGCCAGGATTTTTTCGGGTTCCAGGCCGGGATCGATGACGAGACAGTCGTTTCGGTTGGGCAGGCGAGCGAGATAGCAGTTCTCTTCAAAGGGGACGGAGACGACACGATCGATAAGAACCTGGGGAGTATGCAAAAAAGTGTCCTCCACAAGACAAGGCAGTTGCGTTAATCTGTAGGGATTACTGTTGTGGAGCAAGAGGCTTTGGCCAGGAGCTTTGGGAAAGCCTCACTCAGCTAGGAAAGCATTGTAAACCTCTTGGGGCAAATGGGCGATAAGGCGACATGGGAGGGCGTGCCGTCGCTCGCGTCTTTCTAGCACTCTAAATGAAGTTTCGTGATCTTTGGGACATGCCATCTCCGCCGCACCTTGCGGGAGGCGGCTTGAATGTAGCACAAGTGCCCCAGGATCGTGCAGGACCATTTAGCCGCTTTCGGTAACCAATTTCACGGAGGAAACGGGGTGGCGGCAAACGACACCCGCCAGTGCCCCGGCGTGACTCAAAGGAGTGAATGGATGAGTTCAGGCAACTCGGTTTGGCGTTGCTGGCTAGTGGCCCTGCTGGCCCAAGCCGTTCCGCTCCCCCTTGTGCTGGCCGAATCGCCCAGTCTGCCTGCCGACGCCGACCAGAAGCCGGCGGCGAAGAGCAGCGTAGAGCCGGTGCAGGTGGCGAATCGTCTGGTCGAGCCCCTGGCTCCCAATGCCTCGCAGGCGCCGAAGCTGCAAGCATCGGCCGATGGCGAGCACCCGCTGCTGCCCGCCGTGCGTTGGGCCAGAGAAGGCCTGGCCGGCATCGAGGCCTTGAAAGACTACTCCGCGATCATGGTCAAACGTGAGCGGGTCAATGGCAAGGTGGGCGAGCACGAGTACATCTTCACCAAGATCCGGACCAAGCCCTTCAGCGTCTATCTTTACTTCCTGGCTCCCGCCGGATTGAAGGGCCAGGAGGTGATCTTCGTGGACGGGCAGAACGACGGCAAGATGTGGGCCCACACCACGGGCGTGAAGGACAAGCTCTTCGGCACCGTGTCGCTGAAGCCGGATGGGATGTTGGCCATGCAGGGCCAGCGCTATCCGCTGACCGAGATTGGCCTGCTGAACATGGTTCGCCGGCTGATCGAGGTGGGCGAACAGGACATGAACTACGGCGAGTGCGAGACGAAGTTCATTCCCAAGACGAAGATCAACGACCGGAGTTGCACCTGCATCCAGGTGGTGCATCCGGTGCCGCGGCGGAACTTCCTGTTCCACGTGGCGCGGATCTTCGTGGATGAAGAGTACAATGTCCCGGTCCGTTACGAGTCGCACGACTGGCCCAAGGAGCCGGGTGGGACGCCGGAACTGATCGAGGAATACACGTACCTGAACCTGAAGTTCAACAACGGCTTCACGGACGCCGATTTCGACATTCGCAACCCGAACTACCACTTCCGGTAGACCGGCGCGCAACGATTGAACCAACGTCAACACCTCGCGGCGGGCCAACCTCGCGAGGTGTTGTCTTGCGCGAACGGCACTGTTGGCGAGCGTACCGTCAGGAGAATCCAGCGCGTGGGGCCATTGCACACAGCCTACCGTTCGTGGCTGGTTTATGCGGCCGTGGGCCTGCTGGTTGCGACCTGCGCGTCTTGCTGGGTGGAGGTGGTCGGGATCGCGCTGCCCGGAGGCTTGTCTGGTCTGATTCTCGGCTGCGTGCTGGCGAGCGCCGCGACAGGTCTGCTGGTTCCGGCTTGGCGCGAGCCACTGGCCCGGCGAATCCTGGCTATGAGTGCTGCGGCGACGGTGGTCCTCGCCGTCGCCACCCTGGGCTTGAGATACCTGCAGCGCGAACCGCGTCCGGTCGACGATTCGGTGTTGCCTCCGCCGATTCAACGCCTGGTGGGGCTGCACAAGGCATTGGATGCTCCAGAAGAAGGCGACTGGCTGGCCAAGCACTGGGAACTGGG
>CALARR010000007.1 GCA_937889015.1 uncultured Planctomycetales bacterium
GGCGCTTGGTGAGGAAGTCGCTGCTGCGCTCGGAGGGGGCCGGCGAGAGGGTGAACATCCAGGAATAGTTGCCGTCGGAGGCCGGGATCACGGCGCCGGTCAGGCTGGGGGGGGTGAGCAGGGTGCCGTTGCTGGCAAAGTACTGCAGTCGGGGGCGCTCGTTGCCTTTGGGGTCTTCGTAGGTCAAGTCCTCGGCCCAGCGAAAGATCTGCTCGGCGAGGCCGTAGTTCATGACCGCGGGTGAACTGCTGGGGGTGCGGGGTTTGGGAGTCAGGCTCAGACGCCGCAGCCAACTGGTGTTGTAGGGGAAATTGTGGGCCTTGCTGTCGCTGCTCGTGCGGGAGAGGAAGAGGGGATCGATGCAGACGGGCCTGTGCTCGATCGTGTTGTTGCTCGTGGCCCAGGCGGGACCATTGCAGTCGACCCAGTTCCAGGGGTCGAGCATGCCGCGGATCTTGACGTCGCGGAGTCCGGCGCGGCCGCACGCGCCGGCGCGGTCGGCCTTGGCGGTTTCCTGGATGGTGATTCCGCCCAAGGGGATCATGGCGGCCACGCCCAGCAGTCCGATGGAGAGCACGCCGATGGAGATCAGGACCTCCATGAGGGTGACGCCGCGTGCGGAGGGGCGAGGGGCGAGGGGCGAGGGGCGAGAGATGCGGAGGGGCCGTGCGCTCGTAAGGCGCGCTCGCGTGGCTGTTCTGGTCACGGTGTGCGACATCTCAGCGCCCTCCCTTGGTGTCGGTGCCGCGTGCCAGAATTCGCGACTCGAGGTAGGTTGTGCCGATCGCATTCTCTTTGACGGCGATCTGGCCGCTCTGCTGGTCAATCGTCACCCAGAGGCTCGCTGCGTCCTGCCAGTTGTATTGCGACTGGACTCCGGTGGCCAATTGGTCGCGTCTGCCGACCAAGAGGAAGATCCGATCGGCCCAGTTATAAGACTGCAAGGCACCACTCGTGGAATTGATGTTGAAGACCCGCGTACACGACCCGTTCGGACCGAACAGGAGGATTGTGGGAAGGGTATTGTTGGTTTGGTTCGATGTCCAGAAGGCCGTATTGGCCAGAGTCCCAGTGAGGCCTGTGTATTCGCGGCCGGAGTATTGCAGATCGATTGCCGCAGTGGGGGGGAGGTTCAGCGGCGGGGCGCGCGCCGGGATCGGACGGCGGAAGATCTCGAAGGGCATGGGATCGGATTCGTAGGCGGTGGGCCAGGGGAGCGCTGCGCCGCTGTCGTTGTAGGCGGTGATCGTATCTCCCGCCGTATTGACGTCATCGATTCGGTAATCGGGATTTCGGTAGTTCACGCGGATACGGTCATACTGGTTGATATTTTTGTTGTTGAACGTGCCGCTGGTGATCTTGATGGTGAGGAGGGTGGAGTTGGCGCTGTTGCCCTGGATCTTGACCATGGTGTTGAAGTCGTCGCCGGAGTAGACGGGCGGTACTTCCACGCGGCGCAGGACCAGGCTGCCGCGTGTGAGGGTGGGAATGCGCTCCAGGGAGACGCCGGCCGGCCGGCCGGTCTCCATGGCCCGATTGCGCGCCGCGCTGAGGTAGACGCTGATGCTCCGTGCGGCCTCGCGGATCTGGCGTGCGTCGTCGGTGGGGGTGAGGATCGGCAAGGCCACGGTCAGCAGCATCAGGAGGATGGAGACGGTGACCAGCAGTTCCAGCAGCGTCAGGCCGTGGCGTGGAGAGGCGAGGGGCGAGAGGCGAGAGGCGAGGGGCGGGGTGTATTGGACCGAAGTACTGTTGGGCCCTGCATGGCGAATGAACCGAGGGCCGGGCACCGACCGCAGGTTGGTCGCGGGAGCCCGGTTTTCCCGGACTTCCGTTGTTCGGCCGGGGCCATTGACAATGCAGAGATCCATAGATTTCCGGTTCATGAGTGCGTCCTTCTTCCTCTCGCAACACAGCCACAATCCACCACGGAGCCATGGTCCACCACGGAGACACGGAGGTGTGTTGGTTTTGCTCGTCTTCTGCGGGCTCTCGGTGACTTGTAGTGCCATCCTTCAACGCCGCGGCACGGCACTGGAGACTATCGCCCCAGGAGCCGGTGATTGTGGATGTTGTCGGTGTGGTTCAGCACGCCATTGGCTCCGGAGTTGTCGATTCCAGCGCCGTCTTGGGGCAGGCCGATCAACTTGCCTTGGCCATCGTTGGTGTAGGGGTTCAGATTGTTGTTGGACAGGACGTACACATAGTCGTCGGTGCCGCTCTTGCCGATGTTGATGTCGTAGATCTTGTCGGGACCGGCGGAGTAGATCAGCGGAAAGATCGCATAGCCGGGGCCCACCGTGTTGTTGATTCTGACGCGCGCGGGGTTGAAAGGATCCGGAGCCACGGCGGAGTCGTTCACCTGCAGGTCGGAACAGAAACCGATGGTGCTGTTACCGATGAAACCGGCGGGCCAGCGGATGAAGCGGATGGGATTGCCCCAGCCGTCGATGAACTCCTTCAGGCCGTCGCGGTCGGTGTCGCCGATTTCGGCGTTGTTGAAGGCGGCGGCGGCCTCGGGATTGTTCATCACGATCAGATACAGGCACTCGGCGGCGCCGAGGGTATTGCTGGCGTTGGGCGCCCTCTGGAGGGCCCGGCGGTAGCTCTCGGTGAGGGCCGGGACGATGGGCGTGTTGTTGGACATGTGCTTGAGGATCAGCGGATCGCCGTTGACGTCGCTCCAGCGATCGGGCATTTCCATGCGCATCAGGTCTTTGAGCGCGTTGAGCTTGGCGCGCGCGTAGTGTTCGGGGCGCACCGTGCCGCTTCCGGCCAGGGACTGGGCGTAGGCGTTCAAGTCCATGGGGACGCGGCGGTTGAGGTAGGAGTCGTATTGCTCCATGATCACGTCGTTGAGTTTGGTGATCGTGGAACGCGTGCGCGCAGCGCGTGCGGCTTCGTCCGCCATGCGCATACCGCCGAGGACGGCCGCCATGAGGATCGCCAGGACGGTGATCGTGACGAGCAGTTCGATGAGGGTGAAGGCGCGGCGGCCTGGATGGTGAGCGGCAGACGCGCGCGAGGGCACGCACGCTGTGCGAGGAGCGAAGTGGGGGACTTCACGCGGAGCGTGAAGAGTACAGGGGGTAGCCTCACGCGGAGCGTGAAGGGTACGAAGAGTACAGGGGGTAACCGCACGCGGGGCGTGAGGAGCACCAAGGCGGAGGTGGTGGCCAGCGAGGCTCATAGTTCCGACTCGATTGTGCCAGGGAGGAAATTGGTCAGGTTATCGTAATTGCCCTCGTTGAGGTTGTCGGCGTAGGGGATCCGCGGAGCGAAGATGGCCGTTGCCGGAAGGTTGCTGGGGGCGGCAACGCCCGTCTTGTTTCCGCCGTAATAACCGTCCTGGCCGCAGCAGATGATCTGGAAACTGTTGTGGTTGAACCAGTTGTAGCTGGCGGCGCGGTTGTCGTACTGGAAGTAGGGACGGATTCGTACCGTGGCGCTGGCCCCCTGGGAAATCTCCGTGAGGTTTCCGCTGTGCGGCCAGCATTGGAGGGTGGCGTTGTAGGACAAGGCGATGCCGGTGGCGGCGTCGACGGTGCTGGGCGTGGCGCGAAAGTAGACATAGGGGGACGTGGCCCCAGCGCTGCCGCCGGTGTTGGGTCGGTAGGCCAGCCACGTGTTATTGCCGTATTGGGTCCCGGTGATGAGCCGGGCCGGGTCGAACTCGAAGAAGGGCCCCTTGCGAGTACCGACGCGGAGCGTGCCGGAGACGGTCGGAATGGGCTCGAAGGGATTGCTGGGATTGGCACTGAAGCCCAGCAGCACCTTGGGATTGTTGGGATGCGGCAGGCCGCCGAGCCAGAAGACCAAGGCATTGGCTGCCGAGAGGTTGTTGATGTTGAGATTGTTGTTGTAAGCCTGGACCAGGGTGGTCAGATTGGTCCATTGCGTGGTGACGTTGCTCCCGCCTATCACCATGCGCGGATAGGCCTTCTGCAGGTGCCGGAGGACTTTGCCCCTGGACTCACTGTTGCTGATCGTGGCGAAGTCGGGTGGATACTCGCCGAAGGTGTCGCGATAGGTGTTCAGGGCGCGTTCCAGTTCGGTGATCTCGACCTTCATGGCGGCGTTGCGCGCGGCGACCTTGGCCATGCCCACGGCGGCCGTGATCAGGCCGGCGAGGATGCCGATGATGGCCATGACCACGAGCAGTTCGACAAGCGTGAAGCCCTGGCGCGCGGAACGGGCGTTGTGAGCAACCAAAGCATCCATGGCGATCCTCCTCGGGCTGGCGCCGCGTGGTTCGAGTTTCATGCCGGTCCCCTCGGGGCGGCGATTGGGTTTCTGCGGCGCGTCGCGGCTGGCTGAGCAGCCCCGGGCACGCCGGCGTTGGTTCGAGTTTTTTGGAGCCGGTCCCAGAACCGATTGGCAACTCCGTCTTGCTGGGCCGTTCGACGTGGCTGTGATGGGTCCGGGATAGGTTCCTAGCCTTTGGACAGCTTGGTGATCAGCGAGATCAGGGGCATGAAGAGGGCGATGACGATGAAGCCCACCATGCCGCCCAGCACGATGATCAACAACGGTTCCAAGAGGCTCATCAGGCTTTCGGTCAAGACGCTCACTTCTTCGTCGTAGTTGTCGGCGACCTTGTAGAGCATCGTATCCAACTCGCCGGTCTCCTCGCCCACATCGACCATGTTCACGACCATGTCGTCGAGGATCCGGGCGTTCATGCGCATGATGTACATCAGCAGGCCTACGGGCCCGGCGATGAACATGCACCAGAAAAAGGCCGCCACGGGATGGAAGCGGAGGCGGGCATGTTCCTGCAGGGGGCGGGCGATGGCTTCGCCTTCGCGGATGGCGTCGTACACGCGTTGGTAGAGCCGCTCGAAGACGGCGCTACCGGAGGTTTCCTTGGTGATTTGCAGGGCCTCGAGGATCGGCACGCCGCTGGTGACCAGGGTGCCGAGGGTGCGCATGGTGCGCGCGACGATGTTCTTTTCGACCAACTGGCCGAAGATGGGCATCTTGAGCAAGAACATATCCCAGCCCATGCGCCCGGGCGCAAACTTGCGCACCAGCTTGATGAAGAGC
This sequence comes from uncultured Planctomycetales bacterium, assembly GCA_937889015.1. Classification (GTDB taxonomy): domain Bacteria; phylum Planctomycetota; class Planctomycetia; order Pirellulales; family Thermoguttaceae; genus CALARR01. The sequence continues at coordinate 5,047 of CALARR010000007.1, forward strand.
CAGATGCTGGTGGGGACGACGGGCAGGACCCACCAGTACTTGCCCACCCATTGCGAGGTGCTGATGAGGGTTTGGGTCATGGTGGGGAGGGTGGCTTCGAAGTCGGCGAAGATTTTTTCGAAGGCGGGCACGATCTTGATCATGATGAAGACCAAGATGAGCACGGCAAAGGTGACGACCACCACGGGATAGACCAAGGCGCCTTTGACCTTGCGTTTCAAGGCCTGGGACCGTTCCTGGAACTCGGCCAGACGTTTGAGGATGACTTCCAGGGCCCCGCCCGCCTCGCCGGCCTTGATCATGTTGACGTACAGTCGGTCGAAGGCCTTGGGGCACTTGGCCATGGCCTCGGAGAGGGTGGCCCCGCCTTCGATTTCGTCGCAGACGTCGATGAGGCAGTTCTTCAGCGCGCCGGGTTTGCACTGGTTGGAGAGGATCTTCAGGCTCCGCAAAATGGGCAGGCCGGCGTCTTGGAGGATGGAGAGCTGACGGGTGAAGGCCGTCAACTGTTTGGTCCCCACGCCGCCGATGGCAAAGGTCTTGCCCTTCTTTTTGGCGGCCTGCTTGGCGTCGGCTTTGCGGGCCTTCTTGACCTTGAGCCGGGTGACGAAGTAGCCCATCTGCCGGATGGTAGCTTGAGCTTCGTCCTCGTTGGCGGCCTCGATGATATCCTTAATCTCTTGACCGCTCTGGTCCATCGCCTCGTATTGATAGGTCGGCATGGGCTAGCCCTCGTGAACCGTTTCGCGAATGACTTCTTCGATCGTTGTGACGCCTTCGAAGAGCTTTTCCAGGCCCGACATGCGGAGTCCCCGCATGCCGCTCTCCAGGGCCGTATCGCGGAGCACCTCGGTGGAGGCGCCTTCGTTGACCTTTTCGCGCAGGCGGTCGTCGACGCGCATGAACTCGAACAGCGCTAGTCGGCCGCGGAACCCGGTGTTGTTGCAGTTGGAGCAGCCGCGACCGTGATAGAATTTCTTGCCTTCCAGGGCTTCGGGCGTGAGTTCCAACTGGCTGAGCATTTCGGTGCTGGGCACGATTTCCTCGCGGCACTCGGGGCAGATCTTGCGCACCAAGCGTTGGGCGAGGACGGCTTCCAGCGTGGCCGTAATCAAGAAGGGCGGCACGCCCATGTCGCGGAGGCGGGTGATGGTGCTGGGGGCATCGTTGGTGTGCAGCGTGCTGAAGACCATGTGCCCGGTCAATGCCGCTTGCACGGCGATTTCGGCGGTTTCCAGGTCGCGGATCTCGCCCACCAGGATCTTGTCCGGATCTTGCCGGAGGATGGAGCGCAGGCATTGGGCGAAGGTGTTGCCGATGCCGGGATCGATGGGGATCTGGACGATGCCGTCGATTTCGTATTCGACCGGGTCCTCGGTGGTGATGAGCTTGTCTTCGAGGGTGTTCAGTTCGTTCAGGGCGCCGTAGAGCGTGGTGGTCTTGCCGGAGCCGGTGGGGCCGGTGACCAAGACGATGCCGTTGGGCTTGGTGATCGCCTCGCGGAAGGAGGCGAGGATATCCAGGTCCAGGCCCATGACCGTGGCCAGGTCGAGCATCACGACCGAGCGGTCCAGGACGCGCAACACGGCGCTTTCGCCGAACATGGTGGGCAGCGTGCTGACGCGGAGGTCGATGGGGTGGCCGCCGACCGTGAGGCGGATACGTCCGTCTTGCGGCAGGCGGCGTTCGGCGATATCCAGATTGGCCATGACCTTGATCCGCGTGGTCAGCGCCAGGGCCAGGTGCCGCGGCGGGGGGACCAGTTCGAACAACACGCCGTCGGCGCGCATGCGGATGCGGAATTCCTTTTCGAAGGGCTCGAAGTGCAAGTCGCTGGCCCGGTCGCGGATGGCCTGCAAGAGCACGATGTTCATGAGTTTGCGGACCGGGGCGCTGTCGGCCATGGCCTCGACGCTGGAGAGGTCGATGGGGCCGTCGGTCTGGGTGGCGCGCATGGCGGCGGCCAGCTCGGCGTCCTGTTCCATGTCGGCGAGGAGCTGTTCCAGGCTTTCGCCGCCGCCGGAATAGAACTGGTTGAGGGCCTTGACGACTTCCTTTTCGGTGGCCACGACGGCCTTGATGTTCTTGCCCAGGAAGGTCCGCAGCTCGTCGAGCACCGAGAGCTTCTGCGGATCACACATGGCCACGGTGAGCGTGTTGTCCTTGTGGTCGATGGGGATCACGCGATAGAGCTGAGCCATGGGCTCGGTGATGATGGTCAAGACCTCGGGAGGGATGGTGAGCTTGGCCAGGCTGACCACCGGCATGTGCATCTGCTTGCCCAAGGCCTGGGCCAGTTGCTCCTCGGTAATGAGGTGCGTGCTCACGGCGATCCGCCCCAACAACTCGCCCCGGCGCTTCTCCTGCTCGGCCAGCAGCATTTCCAGTTGCTGCTGGTCGATGAAGCCCAGGTCGATCATGATTTGCCCGATGCGTCGGATCGCCACGGTTGTTTCCTCGCTAGTCGTTGCTCGTTGCTCGGCGGTGAAGACTCAATGTGCCGGAGAACAGGGTTGGGGCTCTAGACGGGCTTGCCCGAGCGGGCCCCCTCGTCGTCGTCGAACAGGCCGCGTTCGGCGCGGGCGATTTTGGCCTCGATTTCGTCGGGCGCGTTGGCGCGGAAGAGGATGTCCTTCTTCTCGACCAAACCGTCGCGCCAGAGTTGGAACATATGGTCGTCCAGGAGCTGCATTCCGAGCTTGCCTCCGGTTTGGATGGAGGAAGTGATGCGGAAGGTCTTGTTCTCGCGGATCAGGTTGGCGATGCCGGGTGTCACGACCAGCATTTCGTAGGCGGCCACGCGGCCCCCGCCGCGCTTGGGGAGCAGGGCCTGGGACACGATTCCGATCACGGACGTGGACAACTGCGTGCGGATCTGTTCCTGCTGGTTGGTGGGGAAGACGTCGATGATGCGGTTGACGGTGCCCTGGGCCCCGGTGGTGTGCAGGGTGCCGAAGACGATGTGGCCGGTTTCGGCCGCGGTGATGGCCGCCTCGATCGTCTCCAGGTCGCGCATTTCGCCCACCAGGATCACGTCGGGGTCCTGGCGCAAGGCGCGGCGAATGGCCTCGGCGAAACTGGGCACGTCGGTGCCAATCTCGCGCTGGTTGATCGTCGCCTTCTTGTGCGTATGGTAGAACTCGATCGGGTCCTCGATGGTGATGATATGGTGGTCGACGTTGTCGTTGAGATGGTCGATGGCGGCGGCCAGCGTGGTCGTCTTGCCCGAGCCGGTCGGCCCGGTGACCAGGATCAGACCGCGGGGGCGCATGATCAGTTCGGAGAGGACCGGCGGGGTGCCCAAGTCCTTGAAGCTCAAGAGCTTGTTGGGGATCTGCCGCAGCACCATCCCCACGTGGCCCTTCTGCTTGAAGATCGAGACGCGGAAGCGCGCCACGTTGCCGAAGGCAAAGCCGAAGTCTGCCCCGCCGACCTCCTGCAACTCTTGCTGGCAGCGTTCGGGGGCGATCGACTTCATGAGGGCCACCGTGTCCTCGGGCTCGAGGACTTTGGTTTCCAGACGCTTGAGGTGGCCATCGATGCGCAGCACGGGCGGCTGGCCAACGGCGATGTGCAAATCGCTGGCCTTGCGATTGACGGTCGTTTGCAGCAGTTTATCGATCAGGATGGTGGCCATTGCGGTGTCGCGACCTCTTAGGTGAAGGGGTGTCGATCTCCAGGAAAAGGGGTGTCCGTGTCCGTCCCACCTGTTGCGTTGACGTGTGGCTATCGGTTGGCCGGTCTCACGGCACTCCTGGTCTGAACAGTGCAATCACAAGCCTCGAAAACTCGACAACCACCAGGCAGCGACCAAGTCCATTGATGCTCAGAGGGGCCATTCGACGCGGCGTGCGCGTTGCTGCCCAGGGAGCGGGCTTTCGCCGACAAATCCTGGGGCCGCGTCTGGCCGTCGTTGCATCATTGCTCTGAGGCTCAATGTCGAGGCTTAAAGCCGGTCTCAGAGCCCGTCGACAGTTCAGTGCGGCCGCGCCGCCCGAGCTGACGGAAATGGCTCTGGGATAGGTTCTCAAGACAAGTTGGGTCGAGTGTTTCGAGCTGCCGCGGTGCATCCGGCGCAGAATGCCCGTTGACCGCCGCTTCACCTTGCTGCCCGCAGTACCTCACCCGGTATGCAGAAGAGCCGTTGCCCTTTGGCCCGCAAGATTATTGGCAACAGGAACAGGACAATAAAGCGACGGGCACAAAAACGCGCCAGTCGAGAGGCAAAAGGTATCCGAGTATAAGAAGGTTGAGATTGGAAAGACGAAGACTGTATGAAGTCGACCGGAGAGATCCGGTCGCGAGCGATTCTCTGGGTGCATCACCGAACCGAGTTCGAAGGCTCTGACCGCTGTGGCGGGGGCAGGGCGTGGATGCGACAGGGGTTGGGGTACTTGAGACTTCCTTGGGCGTTGGGGTATTGGGAGCGGGGGATGTTGCGAGCGACTATTCGTCGTCCTGGCGTTTGGCGGTTTCGAGCACCTCTTCGAGGGTGGTCTGGCCACGAAGCACCTTTTCGATACCGTCCCAGTAAAGCGTTCGCATGCCGTTGCTTACGGCGACACGGCGGAGCTGTTCGGTGGGGGCCTCTTGGAACGTGAGTTCGCGGATCTTGGACGACATGAGCATGAGTTCAAAGATCCCGAGTCGGCCACGGTATCCCTTGCCGTTGCAGTAGCCGCAGCCTTTTCCCTTCATGAAGTTGGCCTTGGCGGCCATTTCCGGCGTGATGCCAGCGGCCTCGATGGCCGACTTGGGAGGGGAGTAGGGTTGACGGCACTTGGGGCAGACGATACGAACCAGACGTTGAGCCATGATGGCGATGACGCTACTTGCCACCAGATATGAGGGTACACCCATATCGATGAGACGTGTAACGGCACTTGGCGCATCGTTCGTGTGCAGTGTACTGAATACTAAGTGTCCAGTCAAAGATGCTTGAATGCCCATCTGTGCCGTCTCCAAATCGCGCATTTCGCCGACTAGGATGACGTTGGGTGCTTGGCGGAGCATGGCACGAATGATGCGAGCGAAGTCGAGTCCGATTTCGTGGCGGACCTCAACCTGGTTGATCCCCTCAAGGTAGTACTCGACGGGGTCCTCGGCTGTGATGACCTTGCGGTCAGGGGTGTTCAGTTCGTTGAGTGCCGCGTAGAGGGATGTGGTCTTTCCGGACCCGGTCGGACCGGTGACGAGAATAATGCCGTTGGGGCGACGAATCAGGGTGGCGAACGTGCGGTAGTCGTCTTCGGCGAAGCCCAGTTGCTTCAACCCCACCCGAATGCTGGCCTTGTCGAGGATTCGGGCCACGACCGACTGGCCGTGGACGGTGGGGATGACGCTGACGCGGAGGTCGAGTTCCTTCTCACCGGTGGAGACCTTGATTCGACCGTCCTGGGTGCGTCGGCGTTCGGCGATATCGAGCTTGGAGAGGATCTTGACGCGGGAGAGGATGGGGCCCAGCAGGCGGCGGGGTGCTGAGTCCCTCTCGACTAGTACGCCGTCGATTCGGTAGCGGACGCGGACTCGATCCTCGAAGGGCTCGATATGGATGTCGGAGGCGCGCATCTGCACCGCCTCCTGGATCATCAACTGGACCAGACGAACGACCGGGGCGCTGTTCTCATTGACGTCGTCGTCACCGCCGGCGAGTTCTTCGCCGGCCTTGGTGAAGTCTTCGGACAGTTCGAACACGGGCGCCTCTTCGCCGGCCCCGGCGGCAGCCGCTTCGGAACTGTAGTAGCGGTTGATCGCCGCCGTGATCGCTTCGCGCGAGGCCACGGCAATCTCAATCCGGCGATTGAGGACGAAACGCAGCTTGTCCAAGAGCTCGAAATCGAGCGGGTTGACCATGGCCAGGGTGAGTTGGCCATCGCCCCCTTTGATAGGGAAGAGCGTATGTTCGCGAGCCACAGATTCGGGGACCAACTCCACAACATCGGGAGGGATGGTCATTTTCTTCAGGTCGGCATACTTCAGGCCCTGCTGTTGTGCCAAGGCCTCGGCCACGTCGTCCGACGTCGCGAACTGCATCTTGACGAGGGCTTCTTCGGGCATGAGGCCGTTGGTGCGGCCATGCTCTTGGGCCTCTTTGAGTTGCACGGCAGTGATCGTGCCTTTGCGCAGCAGGATCTGAGCGATATCGAGTTTCTGTCGGGCCATCAAGCGGCTCCAATGAAGCGGTTGGCCCGAGCGAATTCCTGCCAGGCTCCGCGTGCCAGACTGCTATGCAGACAAGATCCAAAGAAGAGCTGTCTGCGTGAACAGTGCAGCACACAGCACCCAAGGGACCGGAACCGGCCGGGCGACGAATCCCGCCTGAAGAGGGGGTGTGGCGTCAATGTCTCACCAGCTTACGTTTAGACTAGCGGTGCACCCAAGGGCTGTCAATCGTTGCACATCGAACGCGATGCGTTCCTAAGCTTTGGTGTTCAAACCACCTGCGCTTGCCGCGGACGTGC
>CALARR010000008.1 GCA_937889015.1 uncultured Planctomycetales bacterium
TGCCTCTGTGCCTCTGTGCCTCTGGGCCTCTGTGCCTCTGTGCCTCTGCGCCTCCCCCTAAATCTTCTCCGGCAGCTCATAACCCTTGCGCCGGGCCCGATCCAGGTACTGGTTGGCTTCCGCGTCGTCGGGGAAGATCTCCTTGACCGGATCCCAGCGCAGCTTGCGGTTCAGCCACCGGGCGATATTGCCCAAGTGGCACACGGTCGTCGAGCGGTGACCGATCGCCACGTCGGCCACCGGCTTGGCACGCGTCTTCATGCACTCGATCCAGTTGCCCACGTGGTTCTGGTCCTGCCCCTTGGCCTGGGCCGTGATTTCCTCGCCGATCTCCGCGGGGTTGGTCTTCACCTTGCCTCGCGACAGGTCCATCTTGCCCTTCTCGCCGAAGAAGATCCCCCCGCCGCCGCTGCCCGAGTCGAGTTTCACCACCACACCGTTGGCGTAGCGGTAATGGATCATGGGGATCCTGCAGGCATCATCGCCCCGTTTTCTGGGTTCGGGCGCGGTGTAGGTGGGCGGGTTGTATTTCTCCCCCTCCACCCAGACTTCGACCGGACCACTCTCGTCCATGCCCAGGGCCCACTGGATCTGGTCCAGACCGTGCGCGCCCCAACCCGTCATCTCGCCGCCCGAATACGGCCGGAACGAGAGCCAACCCGGATTCGCACGCGGCTTGTACAGGTCGACGTGGTAGGGCACCAGCGGGGCCGGACCGCACCACATGTCCCAATCCAGCCCCTCGGGCACGGGCTGCGCCGGGAAGGCGCATTCCCAGGGACTAGGATAGTTGCAGCCGATGACTTCCTTGATCTTTCCCAGCTTGCCCGTGCGCAGATACTCGCACGACAGGCGGTTCACGGCCTGCGATCGCTGTTGGCTACCGACCTGGAACACGCGCTTGTATTTGCGTGCCGCTTCGACCATCAGCCGCCCCTCGTGGATCGTCAGCGAGAGCGCTTTCTCCGCATATACGTCCTTGCCCGCCTGGCAGGCGTGGATCGTCACCAGGGCGCGCCAGTGGTCGGGCGTCGCCGTGACAATCGCGTCCACGTCCTTGCGTTCCAGCAGCTTGCGGTAGTCCTGATAAGGCTCGCCGCCATGTTTCTCGGCCAGTTCCTTGGCACGCGGCAAGCTCACGTCGGCAATCGCCACGAACCGCGTCTGGTTCGAACTCAGGGCGTTTTTCAGTACGCCGCTGCCTTGGCGGCCAATGCCGATTCCGGCAATGCCGATTCGGTCATTCGCGCCCGGTTGCCCAGGCGCTGCCAACACGTGGCGCGGAATGAAGTAGGGCGCGGCCACCGCCGTGGAGGCCAGAGAAACGCCGCGACGCAAAAGCTGCCGCCGGTTCAGAGTGTGAGACGTGTGCATGGGCAAGCCGGAGATTGGGGTGAGGCAGGGCTTTCCGGGTGGTGGCCTTATCGATCCCGCACCGTGAATGCCCGGGCTTCTTGCCGCGCGAGCACTCTCCACCGTGCCGAACCGATAATCCCAAGCCCTCACCCGGAGAAATGACACGGTTCTCGGCTCTACGCGCTTGCGAGAGCCAAGTCACGCACCTATCATCGATCTTCAGACGACGTAATACAACCGGCGTTTTGCGCAACTCGCGCGTGTTTTCCGTCCCCTCCCCTGGAAACCTCGCTATGGGTCCACCTGCCCGGCCCGGCCTACGCCATGTAGCCCTGGCCTATCCGGTGGCCGTGCCCTGGATGGCCCTCTTCGCACGCGGCGTCGCCGAATACGCCCAGGCGCACGGCGGCTGGACCTTCACGACCAGCCCCCCCACCCTGAACGGAGCCGAGGAGTTCGCCTTGGACATCCGTTCCCTGGTCGGATGGCCCGGCGATGGCGTGATCGCCGCCATCAGCAGCCCCGCTGAGGTCCGGGCCGCAAAGGCACTCGGAATCCCCGTGGTCAATCTTTCCGGCGCCATGGCCCAGTCCGGTCTACCGCGCGTCATGGTCGATCACCACGCCATCGGCCGGGTGGCGGCCGAGCATCTCTTGCAGCGCGGCCTGCGCCGCATGGCCTTCTACGGCATGCCCGATCTGGAGTTCTCCAAGCAACGCCGCCAGGGGTTCTGCCAGCGGCTCAAGGCCGAAGGCGTCGAGTGCTCGGTCTTCGAATCGCCCGTGCTGCCTGCGGCACGCCTGTCCTGGAACGAACAAATGGCGCCCCTGGATGCCTGGCTCCGCAACCTCAAGCCCCCCCTGGGGATCTTTGCGGTGCAGGACTACCGCGCCCGGGTGCTGGTCGACGAGTGCCTGCGGTTGGGCCTGCGTGTGCCACACGACGTGGCCGTGATCGGTGTGGACAACGATCCCACCATCTGCGAATTGTGGTCGCCGATGCTCACCAGCGTATCGCGGAGTGCCTGGCGCGTCGGCTACGAAACAGCGGCCCTCTTGGACCGGCTCATGGCCGGCGCCGCCGCACCGCGCAAGGATATCTTGATTCCCCCGGATGGGGTCGTCCAACGGCAGTCGACCGACACCGTCGCCGTCGAGGACCAGCACGTGGCGGCCGCCGTGCATTTCATCCACGACCACCTTGGTCAAAGGTATGGGATCGAGCACGTGGTGCGTGCCGCCGGCATCTCGCGCCGACAATTGGAACTCCGCTTTCGCCGTGCCTTGGGCTGCACCCCGTATGCCTATGTCTGCCGTACGCGCGTCGAGCGTGCCAAGCATTTGCTGGCCGGCGCACGCATGAAGATGCGCCATGTGGCCGGCGCCTGCGGCTTCGCCAGTCCGGAACGGTTTCGGCTCATCTTTCGCCGTGCCACCGGCAGCACGCCGCTGGAGTATCGCCGCTCGATTGAGGCCCGCAAACGCGACTATTAGTCTCTGCATTGCTATTGACCCTCAGGTAGATAATGCAACGAGGGCGACCAGCGGGAGCCCGGTTTCGCGGTGCAAACGCCACCTTCGTGTTGCATTCCTTTTCTGAAGATCAATAATGGCCCCGGCCGACCAACGGAAGGCCGGGAAAATCAGGCTCCCGATGGTCGCCCTTGGTTCATTCGCTGTGCAGGACCCAATAAAGAAGGGCCGGATCTCCGCAGCGGCGGACATTGCTTGCGACAAGGGCCAAATGCCGTTAGACTAGACACTTGGCCTCCCACTCGTCTCACGCCGTCTATGGACCCTCAGATAACCAATGCAATCGGGGCGACCCACGGAAGCCCGGTTCCCTGCGGCAAACGCCACGCGTACATTGCATTACCGTTCTGAATACCAATAGGCCTCCCGAGGTTTTTCCCTGGAGTTGTGTTCATGGCTGGAGTGGATCCCTCACAGCCGGCAGGCAAACAGCCCTCCAAGAAGGGGGTGCCGCCCGCAAGTCCGGCCCAACCAACTTCCGCCCAACCCAAGGCGGCAGCGCCCAGGGCCAAGCCGGTGGCCAATGTTCCGCAGGCGCGCGCCCCCAAGCCGGTCCAGATCCTGGGCCCCACCATTTCCGAAGACGTCGGCTCGCCCGCCATCGAAGAAGGGGAAGCGGCCGTCATTCTCCGTAGCTCCCCCCCGTGGCTGATCAGCGCCCTGTTGCACATGGTCGTCCTGATTGTCCTGGGGCTGATTGTCGTCAGCCGATACATGCCCAAGTCGGTCCAACTGGTGTCCAGCCAGATCTACGGCGAGGAGTTGGGCCTGCAAACCCTGGTGGAAACCAAGCTGGGCACCAACACCGACCAGATGGACGAGCCCATCGTCACGCCCGACAAGCTCAAGTCAGCGGACGATCCCTTCGCCGCCCCCAATCGAATGCAGATTCAGTTGGATGGCGCCGCCGCCATGTCCGACATCTCCGCCCAACTCGGGATGGCCTTCCACGGTCGGCAGACCGGCACCAAGAAGAACCTCTTGGGCAAATTCGGTGGGAGCGAGACCACCGAGGCGGCCGTGCAGCTCGGCCTTACCTGGCTGGCTCGCCAGCAGGCTGCCGATGGCTCTTGGAGTCTGGTGGGCCCTTACAGCGACGGTTGCCCGTCGGTAAAGGGATACGAGAATCGAGGCGCCGCCACCGCGATGGCCCTTCTGGCCTTCCAGGGCGCGGGCAGTACCCACCAAAGCGGCACCTGGAAGGGTCCCATTGCCAGAGGCTGGAACTGGTTGCTGAAACAACAGGACTCCCTGGGCTGCTTCTTCCAAGAAGGCGGTTACAACCACCGCTTCTACACCCAGGGGCAGGCGACAATCGCCATCTGCGAACTGTACGCCATGACCAAGGATTCCTCGCTCAGAGAGCCAGCGCAACGCGCCGTACGGTACTGCACCAATACGCAAAAACCCAAAGGCGGATGGAAGTACTATCCCCAGGATGCCAACGGCGAAAACTACGCCGACGTGTCGGTCACCGGCTGGGTCCTCATGGCCTTGCAGAGCGCGCGCATGGCCGGCCTGCGCGTCGATCCCGAGGCCTTCACCCGTTGCGAGGCCTTCCTGGATCGCGTCGGTGTGGAAAAGGGGAGCCGTTATCGGTACATGGAGCGAGAAGACGAGCCACGCCTCAGTATGACCGCCGAAGGTCTGCTCTGCCGCCAGTACCTCGGTTGGCCCCGTACCGACGACCGCCTTCTGGCCGGGGCCGACTGGATCGGCCAGAATCTGATCGACTATCGTAAACGCAACGAGTACTACTGGTACTACGCCACCCAGGTCTGCCATCACCTCGAAGGCCAGCACTGGCAACGCTGGAACGCGCGCCTCCGCCAACTCGTCCCCGAGCAGCAGGAAAAAGCCGGCAAGGAGGCCGGCAGTTGGCACCCCACCAAGCCAGCTAACGACGCCTATATTGGAGAGAATGGTGGCCGCTTAGTTGTCACCTGCCTGTCGATCTACATGCTCGAAGTCTACTACCGGCACATGCCCCTCTATTCCAAGATCGCCACCACCGGCGACGCCATTCCGTAGAACGCGCTGCCAACTCACGTGGCCGAGACCTCTCGCTCTCGGAACGTTGCATGCGGCAGTCAGAACAGCCGCGGACCTTGGACCTCCGGGGTCGGCTCGCCACGAGGTTGCGGCGGAGCCGGCAAGGCTGGCTCCTGAACGGTTGCCGTCTGCTTCGCCACCGGCGCCGGCGGTGTCGACGGGGCGGGCGTGGGAATGGTCTCCACCGTCCCGGCCGCGTCTGGCGCGGCCGGCTCTCCAACCGTCGACGGCGGTGGCGAAGGCCATTCATCGGTCACCGGAGCTGCAGGACCATTGCGCCCATTGCCGTACATGGAGTACGGATAGGCAGGATACGCATATACGCCCGCCGGAGGCATGGGCCACATCTCCCACTGCCCGCGATAAGCACGCCGCTCTAATTGCACCGCAACCGGGCCGCTGCCCAGCGAAAAGAAGACCGGCGGCATGCCGATCTGATACGAGAAGTGGTACGGCACCGGCATGGGCCGGTAGCCGTGCAGCGCGGATTGGGTCTGCATCTGCCGCTCCAATCCTCGCCCACGCTGCTCGACGGATCGCAGATACGACTGCGCCGTGTCGTGACGGCCGGTCTGCGGTGACGGGGGGGGTGGTGTTGGCGTTCGTTCACCCTCGGCTCCCAAGGTGAGGCTCGCACCCAGCGCGCTGGCCACGACCAAGACCAGGTGCCGAGCGTACCTCCCCCATCCCACCAGGACTGCAGACCAAGAGCGTCGCATGCTTGCACTCCGACTATTGGCGTCCCAAAGGCCTGACTCGGGCGACCGGAATCTCCATAGACAGTATCGTTCGCCTGCCCCGAGGCAGCGGAACTCCCCTTCGTATATCCATCTATTTTACCCTGCCGTCCCATTTTGATTCCAGGGATAGAACAAAGGCCCTGGAGGACGGCCGCAGGCATCCTCGCCTGCGACTGCCCGGACCATCTCCAGGTTCTACCCGGCGCGCCACCGGATTGCACATTTTCTCGCTCCGCGGTAGCTTCAATAGCGCAGCAGCAGCCCAACGGCCTTTGCAGAGGCGGTCCCCATGATTGGTATATGGGTTCTCTTGGCGGGGTTGGGTCAGGATCCGGCGGCGGCCACCCCAACAGCTTCAACCGGCGCGCCGTTGGCAGCACGGAACCAGAGCACTGGCAGGGACTTGCGCACGGAGGCCCAAGAAGCCCTCCACCGCTGGGCCAGGCCCGGTCCCACCGAGTGGGAACCGGCGGCTCGGCAATTCATCGACCTGTACAACCGCCTACAGGCGGACAAGCAATTGGCGACTTCCGTCCGTCAGGAATTGCTGACGCGACTCCGCACGAGGCTCATGGATCTGGACCGCCAGATCTCCGGACGCCAGCGCCGTGACGCAACGCACCCCGCAACGCCCTCGCGGATCACTTGGCCTCAGACGACGTATCTGGCTCAGGTTGGGCCTGGTGCCCGGGCCGCGGCACGGGCCGATGCGTCAAATGAGGGGGATCCTGGCGAGCAACTCGTGCACTTGATCCGCACCACAATCGCCCCGCACACCTGGGACACACGCGGTGGAATGGGTACGATCAAGCTTTGGCGCCCTGGTCATGCCTTGGTCGTGCGCCAGACCGACGACGTCCATGACCAGTTGGCCAACTTGATCGAGCAGTTGCGTCGCGCCGGGCCCTGAAGCCCCCTTTTCACGCAACCGTCTCCCCGTGTCCCGAACGGCCGTGAAGGGCTGAGTTGACCATCTCGCCAGAAGCCGACTCGGACGTCGGCCCGGCACACCACGCCCATCGGATCGTTCGCACTTCTGGAGCACGCATGCAGGCCGAAATCATTGCCAACGGAGACGAAATCACCAGTGGACGCATCCTGGACACCAACGGGCAGTGGCTCAGTCAGCGACTCGAGGACCTGGGGATTCGCGTGCTCTATCACACGGCTGTCGGAGATGACCTCGAGGCCATGGTGGCCGTCTTCCGCCTGGCCGTGCAACGCGCCGACGTCATCGTGGTCACCGGAGGCCTGGGGCCTACCGCCGATGATCTGACGCGCGAGGCCTTGGCGCGCGCCGCTCAGCGCCAACTGTTGCTCGACCCGGTCGCCCTGGAGCACGTTCGCTCGATCTTTGCTCGCCGCAAGCGACCCATGCCCGCGCAAAACGAACTGCAGGGCTACATGCCCGAGGGCAGCCGCATCATCCACAATCCCAACGGCACCGCGCCCGGGATCGCCCTGGATGTGCCCCGCGACGCGCGCCCCGACTGCCGCTTCTACTGCCTGCCCGGCGTGCCCGCCGAAATGAAAGAAATGTGGCCCCAGGTCGACCAATCGCTGCGCGAGGCAGGCGCGGGTCGGCAAATCATCGTCCATCGGGCCATCAAGTGCTTTGGGGCCGGCGAGAGCCAGGTCGAGGCCATGCTGCCCGACCTGATCCGCCGCGGTCGCTCCCCGCGCGTCGGCATCACCGCCAGCCAAACCACGATCATCCTCCGCGTGACCGCCGAAGCGAACACACGCGAGGAATGCCTCAAGGCCATGGAGCCCACCGTCTCGACCATCCGCGACTGCCTGGGCGCCCTGGTCTTTGGCGAGGCCGACGACGAACTGCAGGACGTGGTCGTCCGCGTGCTCCGCGAGCGGCGTCAGACGCTGGCCACCGCCGAAGCCGGGACCGCGGGCATGCTCGCCGACGCGCTGGCCGTGGCCGACCCCAGCGGCGATTGTTTTCGCGGAGGTGTCACGGCCGTATCCGGGCCGGCGGCGGTCCGCCTGCTGGATGTCTCGCCAGCGCTGCTGGACCAGCACGGCCTGCGCAGCAGCCTGGCCGCCGAGGCCATGGCCGTGGGGTGCCGCAAACGACTGCAAACCGACTGGGGCCTGGCCATCAGCCCCTTTCCCTCCGTCAATCTGCCGGAACCGCAACCGGTGTTCCTGGCATTGGCCACCCCCAACGGCGTCACGGTCAAGCCGCTCCCCTTCGCCAGCCACCCGGCAACGGCCAGGATCTACTGCCTCAAACAGGCCCTGAACCTCCTCCGCCTGGCCCTGGTATAGACCTGCAGAAGGTGCCGGCGACTGCCTCGCGATTAGGCCAATCGCCGATGCGAGTCCTTCACAGCGACAGCAGATACGCCACCAGATCGTCCACTTCCTGTGGCTGCAGATCCTTGGTGTGCCCATGTTCGTCGTGCGGATTGTGGACCGTCAGCACATCACGCAGCGTCGCCGCGCGCCCATTGTGCAGATAGGGCGCCGTGCGGTAGATCTCCACCAACGACGGCGTGTCGTACAACCCGTCGGGCTCGCTGGGGTGCGTGATCCCCACGTTGTGCATCTTGAAATCCGTGAAATGCGGACCTGGATGGCATGCCGCACATCCCGCCTTGCCCTCGAAAATCGCCCGCCCCCGGGCCACCGCCTCGGCCGGCGGTGGAACCGGATTCGGTTCGCTGCGGAGCGTGAACGCGTAGGCCGTCAGGTCATCCACCTCGGCCGCCGTCGGCACCACGAAGTGGCTCCCCAGCACGCCCGTGCGCATGCACTCGTGCGGATTGGCTCGCGTCGCCCGGCGATTGTGCGGCGACGTGTGCTCAATGCCCACCAGGCTGATCACGTCCTTGCCATTGCCGATCCCGTCACGCATGAAATCCCAGGGCAGGGCGTCCACACGCGCATCCGGATGACACGTAGCGCAACTGTGCCAGCGCTGAAAACAGCGGCCCGCGTCATGGAAGTAGATTTCTCCGCGCCGTGCCGCATCCGCCTGCGGCTGAATGCCAACCGGAATCGTCGTCAGCAGTTGCCCGGCCGCCGGATCGATGACCCCGACAGTGCCCGCGTAGTAGTTGGCCGCCAGCAGTTGTTTGCCGTCGGCTGAGATCGCCAGCCCGCGCGGGCCGTCTCCTCCCGAACGCACGCGACGGATCGCCCCCGCCAGATACAAGGCCGTCAGGTCGTTGACCAAGGTGTCGATCAGCGTGCGGTCCTGACTGATCCGGACCCAAATGTTGTCCCGCGCAGCCTCCTTCAACCCCGCGACGGCCGGCGGTACCTTGCCTTCCAGAAGCTCGTGCACCAGGATTCGATTGATGATCGACACCTCCTGGATTCCGCTGTGGCTTACAAACAGTCGCAATCCATCCGCCGAACAGACCACGTCCCACGGGTCGGCCGCGCCGCCAGTCATGTCGTCCATCAACAAGGTAGCCAGCAGTTTTCCCGCAGACAGATCGATCACCGTCAGGCCGTAAGTGTGGACCCAACCGCGTTCCAGTTGCGTGATGGGCAGCGTAAAACGCCCTAGGGCATGAACCACATAGGCCCACCGCCCATCAGGACTGACACATGCCCCGTAGGCCGAAGTCGAGCCTGGCGGGAGCTTGATCCGCGCGGCGACCGCCAACTTGGCCGTGTCGACAAGGGTTACCTCGGCGCTCGATCGGGGATCGGTCCCCGCTTCCACTGGCAACAGATTGGTCACCACGGCGCGTGATCCGTCGGGGGTGACCGCCACGGCGGCCGGTTCACGCGCGGTCGGCACCTGGCCCACCAGCTTGCCCGCGCCCAGGTCCACCACGCCCAGGCTGTGATTGCCTCGCTGGCACACGTACAGTCGACCGCTCTTCTCCGATAAGGCCACGGCAAAGGGCCAGGGGCCCACGGAAATGCGTTGGGTCACCTTGGCCTGAAGGGTGTCGATCACGGCCACGCAGCCAGCCTTGCGCTCCGCCACGTACAGCGTCTTGCCATCGGCCGCCAACACGATCCCGCACGGTTCGGCCAGGGGGCCAATCTCTTGCGCGGCCCGCTTCGCGTCCAGCTTCAACACCGCCACGCAGCCCGCCGTGCGATCGCTGACATAGGCCGTCTTTGCGGCGGCCGCGATGGCCACGGACTGGGGCGAGCGGTAAACCGGCGTCTCGCTCGCCGAGCCGGCCGCCGTCCACGCACAGACCACAACGACGCTCAGGCACAGACTCATTACACAGACCTCCAAATTGCCTACAGACTATTTGGCTCTGCTCCGTTTGTCCAGCGACAGGTCTTGGGCCGACTCCGGAGGCCGCCGTCCCAACTGCCCAGCAGCCGAACGACGAACGGACCGCGCCTTCGCATCCACGGCACTACCACCCGGCCCATTCTGAGGGGGGTGCCCGGGGCGGGAATTGCTGGAGAGCCCCTCGACGGCCGCCGATCGTATGTTACAATACGAAGCACGCACTGACGGTCAGCGCCGTCGGTGCCCCCATGACGCGGGGTGGAGCAGTCCGGTAGCTCGCGAGGCTCATAACCTCGAGGTCGCAGGTTCGAATCCTGTCCCCGCCACTCGAATCGCGGTATCGAAATCACGATACCCGCGGGTTATAGCTAGAAGCCAAGGCCCCAGCGCCTTGGCTTTTTGCGTTTCAAGGTCATTCTTCGCAACAACTTGCGGCGATCAGCTTGTCTCCACCATCGCCACCACCTGGGCCGGTGCGACAAGTCCTCTCGGCCATCGGCCCCCGGTTTTGCAGCATGCATTCCAGCGGTGAACTGCGTTTGACTTCGATGTGCCTTGCTTCCGGTGCGACGGACGTTGGCCGCGGCTCAGTCACCTGAGGGAAGGCGAATGAACATCCCCCCGAAATCAAGCGAATTGGTAATTCCGCTGGGCATCGCCGCCTGGATCATCCAGGAAAGTTACTATCCCGATCTCCGAGTCGGGCAGGAATTTGAGTGCGCACTTCGGTTTGGCGGGGTCGCCACCCTAGCCCTAACTGACAAGCGCGACCCAGCACTGCTGCCCCGTGTCGAAACAGGTTGTTATGACGTGGTGGCTCGGGTTCTGCACACCGACGAGGAGATCTACGTTATCGATTGCGGACTGCGGGCTTACACGCGGGACACGGGCGACGACGAAATTGAGCAGAACGAGTTCGTCGCCGGCAACATTGGTTTCAGCGTTGATCCGTATGATTACCGCGAATTCTGGTCGAAGCGGTTGGGTATTCCCATGATCTACCGCTGGCGGATCGAACGCATACTGGAGACCCGGCCACATCGCTCCTTCGCAGCGTGTGGAAATGGCACGGTGTTCTACAACCACTCGAATTGGTATTCTGTCGACGTGGCCCACACAGATGCATCTGACGAGTCCACGTTCGGCAAGGGCTACCACCCGTCCTGGGAGCTTTACAGCCGCCTGCTAAGCCCCGAGCCAAGACTGTCCCGCCCGGATGAACTGCTGATATGACTCAGCCCGTCGTCGGCCTACACAAAAACAGTGAAGTGACCATGACTTATGATCGCCTCTACAGCGTCGATGTTTTTCGCCTGATCAACGGAATCACGCACGCAGACTACGCGTTCGGACGAAAGCAATCATCGGAGCAATACCAGTCGATCCAGCTCTGCCGGTGGATGGGGCCAATGCGACCGTCCGCAGGGCGTCTACCGCATAGTGGCTGATTGATACAGCAATGGTCGAGTGCGAGAATAGGGGCTCCGAGACTGCCTCTACCGCCTGGCCTGCAACCTGGAGCCCCTCATGCGCCCTCTAGCGTTCCTGTTGGCTGTCCTGCCGGCCGTGGCTGCTGCCGTTGAGGCTCCAGCCGGCCGGCCGAATATCGTCTTCATTCTGGCGGACGACCTCGGCTGGGGCGACCTGAAGTGCTATGGCAATCTGCCCGCCAAGACACCCCACCTGGATCGCTTAGCGCGTGACGGCACCCTGTTCACGCAGTTCTACGTCAACGCCGCCGTGTGTTCTCCCAGCCGTGCAGCCTTCATGACTGGCCAGTTTCCCGGCCGGCTGGGCATTCCTACGGTCATTTCCGGCGTGGGACGGAATCGGCAGACGGGCTCGCCGGACTTTTTGGACCCCAAGGTTCCCTGCCTCACCCGGTTGTTGAAGGACGCAGGCTATTCGACCGGCCACTTCGGCAAGTGGCACCTGGGGAGCAACGCCAAAAACTGCCCCTTGCCCGATGCCTATGGGATCGACGAGCACCGCACTACGACTACGATTCGCGGGGCGCCAACGTGGGACGATGCCAATACGCCCGAGGCCAAGTCTCGCTCGACCACGCAAATCATCGACGAGACGATTCGCTTCATCACGGCCAACCGGGACAAGCCCTTCTACGTCAATGTCTGGACTCGACTGCCCCACGCCCCGCTGCACCCTAGCGAAGAGCAGCTCGCGCCGTACGCGCATCTCCGACCCGACCCGGATCTCCCCTATCTCAGTGCCCAGCAAATCTACCTGGCCTCCATCACGGACATCGACACGCAGGTCGGTCGCCTCCTTGAGAAGCTGGCAGAACTCGGCCTGGAGAAGAAGACCCTCGTGGCCTTCAGCAGCGACAACGGACCGGAGGACATCGCGGTCCGCAACGCCGGCTACAGTGGCGTGGGCAGCCCCGGGCCATTTCGCGGTCGCAAACGGAGTCTGTATGAAGGGGGCGTGCGTATGCCGTTCCTGGTTCGCTGGCCTGGGCAAGTGCCGGCGGGCCGGGTGAGCGATGTGGTCACCAGTGCCGTCGACTGGCTGCCCACGATCTGTTCGCTGGCCAGAATCGAGACACCGCAGGAAGCGACCCGGGACGGCGAAGATATCTCCGACATCTTGCGGGGCGCGGAACGCTTGCGGCAAAAGCCGCTGTTCTGGGAGTGGCGTTTTCCGATTACTGGCCATCCCATAAACCGTTCCCCGATGGGGGCGGTTCGCGAGGGACAATGGAAGCTGTTGATGAATCCTGACCGCAGCCGAATCGAGTTGTACAACATCCCCGCCGATCCCGGTGAGACGCTCAACGTCGCGGCCCAGAACCCCGACATCGTGGAACGGCTGGCGAAGAAGCTATCGGTATGGGAGTCGCTGCTCCCGGAAGGGCCGGTCGCCCCCGAGGCCGGCAAGGCCTCTTACCCCTGGCCCGTCCCGTCGACCCAGATTCCGAAACCCTAGCGCGATTGTCTACGTGTACCCTCGACAGTATCCGGGGACGAACCATCTGCTTAACTGTGAGGCCAAGGACGTCGAGTTCCGGGCACTGCTTCCGGCCGATCACTATGAAGTTGGCGAGACGGCCGAATTCCGCCTGAGGGCGCAGCCCTTCGTCGCCTCGCCGAAAACATGGGAAGCAACGGGAAGAACCTTGGCTTTACAATCCCAATGAACTCGGAGGCCCATCGCATGCGCCGTCTATTCGTCTCTCTTGCGTTCTATGGATTGCTGATCAGCCTGGCTTGGGCCACGGAACGTTCTCCCAACATCGTGCTCATTCTCACCGACGACCAAGGGTGGTCTCAGACTTCTGGCCTCATGGACCCGCAGGTTCGCGAGTCCCGCTCGACTTACCTGGAAACGCCGAGTATCGACCGGCTTGCCCGGGATGGGCTGCGTTTCACCAGCGGCTACTCGCCGGCGCCATTGTGCACGCCCACGCGGCGGAGCATTGCCTGCGGGACGACCGCCGCGCGCAGCGGCACCGAGTTCGCAAGCCCGTGGGTCCCGGCCGAGCACCTGACAATTCCCAAGGTCCTCAGGCAAGCGAATTCCGCCTACCGTTGCGCCCACTTCGGCAAGTGGGGCGAGCAGATGATTTCCACCCCCGAAGAGTGCGGCTACGATGCCAGCGACGGGATGACCGGGAACGTGACCGGGGGTATGCCCAACAGCCTGGGGGTGGCCTCGGGAAGCCACACCGCCGGCCCGCCGCATTTTATCGACAACGATGACCCGAAACGGACTCGCACGATAACCGACCGCGCCATCGCGTTCATGCGCGAGCAGACCATGGCCAAGCGGCCGTTCTATGTGCAGGCGAGCTACTACGCCGTCCACCTGTCGGTCGTCTGCCGCGAGGAGACGTTGAAGAAGTATCAGCAGAAAGGCACCCCCGACCGTGGCTACACGCCGGCGTGGGCCGCAATGATGGAGGAACTCGACTCCGGCGTCGGACGCTTGCTGGAGGCCATCGAAGGGCTAGGAGTCGCCGGCAACACCTACGTCTTCTTTACCGCCGACAACGGCGGACGCGGAACTGTGCGCGGCGGCGATACGTCGCGCCGGGAGACGAACCATCCGCTCACCGGCGCCAAGCACAGCCTGTATGAAGGCGGCATCCGCGTCCCCTTCATGGCCTGCGGCCCCGGTATCCAACCGGGCTCCGTATGCCGCACGCCGGTCGCCGGATACGACTTGCTGCCCACGTTCTACGACCTGGCCGGCGGCAAGGCCCCACTGCCTGCGGAGATCGACGGCGTCAGTCTGCGACCCTTGTTTGGCGATCCCATCGCGGGCAAGGTAGAACGTCCCGACGGCGCGTTGTTCTTCCACCGACCCAGCGGCAAGTTTTCCGCCATGCGTCAGGACGCCTACAAGCTGATGCTCTTCTGGAAGCCGGACGGCACCGTCCAGTCGCGAGAACTCTACCTGTTGGAACCGAACCCCGGTGAGCAGGGTCGCAATCTCTCTGACCAAGAGCCCACCCGGGCCGACCAGATGCAGCAGGCCCTTGTGGGCTATCTGAAGTCTGTCAATGCCGAGATACCCAGCGAGAGACGAAGAAAGGCCAAGAGGACGCCAAAGCCGCAGCCCTGAAGCCTTCGTAGCAGCTTCTTGCTGCTCTCGGCCGCCGAACACCCGCACCAGTGAGAGAACCGCCGTGCGAAAACAGCTCAATATCGTTATCTTCGTGACAGTGGCCATCGGCTGGGGCGGGGGAACGATGGCTGCCAGCCCGCAGTCGCCGAACCTGTTGATCATCCACACCGACGAGCACAACTTCCGCACACTCGGCTGCTACCGAGCGTTGCTACCACTGGAGGCCTCCGCGCGAATCCCATTTGTCATTTGCTTCCCCGGTAGTATTAAACCCGGGACCGTCGTCCATGAAGCACTCGCTACGGTGGATTTCAAGCCGACCATCCTTGGGCTGATGGGTGTCTCCAGCGACGGCCGGACGGACGGCCGCGATGCGTCGTCGCTGCTGGTGACCGGTAAGCCTCCGGCCGATTGGAGCAACGTGGCCATTTCCCGCCACGCCGCCGGCCAATGGCTCATGGCGGTATCGAGCCGCTACAAGCTGATCGTCTCCACGGACGCCAAAGCACATCCCGACTTACCGCGCGACAAGGCCCTGGATCGCTTCTCCCTGGAGACGCTGGTTGACTTCGTCAACGGCCTGGCCCGGTGCGCGCGTTCAGTGGTTGCCGAAGCGAAAGTCACCTGCCACGTCTAGCCGTGATCAAATGCTTCGGGCCCCTGCTGCCGGGACGGGGGGGACCCACGAAGCTGCGGTGGCCGATTGATACTGCCCCGCTTGGCTGCGAGAATAGCGGCTCCGAGACTGCCTCTGCCGCCTAGTCTGCAACCTGGAGCCCCTCATGCGCCCTCTAGCTTTCCTGTTGGCTGCCATGCCGGCCGTAGCCGCTTTCGCCGAAAACCCCGCTACTCGGCCAAACATCCTTGTGATCCTCACCGATGACATCGGCTGGGGCGATTACGGATGCTACAACCCGCAGAGCAAGATCCCGTCACCCAACATCGACCGGCTGGCCCGCGATGGGATGCGATTCACGCACGCCCACACCCCGGCGGGGCTTTGTGCACCCACCCGCTACGCCATGTTGACCGGCAACTACCCGTGGCGCGGCCGGTCGCCGGGCGGGACCTGGGGCTTCAACGTGCCCTCGCAGCTCAAGCCGGGGCAGCAAACGGTCGCCAAGCTGTTGCAGACGGCCGGCTACCGGACAGCCATGTTCGGCAAGGCGGGCACCGGCGGGTTCTACGCGTTTTCAGCCGACAAGACCCCACGGGAGACCCTGGCGCCGCAGGAATGGGGCTTCGACTACTCGTTCCTGATCCCGCGCGGCCACCAAGCCACGCCATTGGCGTTTTTCGAGAACGGCGTGGCGGTGGGCAAGCTCAACGGCGACGGCATCGATGCCCGCGCGGCGGATTGGGACCATCGCAAGGTCGGCGAGCGGCTGCTGGAGAAGGCCCTCGGGTTCCTCGACGACCACCACGCCCGAAACAAGGCCGAGGCAAAAAGCCATCCGTTCTACCTGCACTTCTGCACCGACGGCGCCCATGGGCCGTACGTGCCGGCTGAGACGCTGGCCGGCAGGCCGCTGAAGGGCGTCACGAAGATGACCGAGCATACGGACATGGTCCACGAGACCGACATCCTCGCCGGCAAGCTCGTCGAGGCCCTTGAAAAGCGGGGTTTGCTGGCCGAAACCCTCGTGGTGATCACCAGCGACAACGGCGGCATTCCGAGCGAGCGGGGTTTGGGCCACGACGCCGTCGCTGGCCTGCGAGGGAAGAAGTCGTTCATCTTCGAGGGTGGACACCGCGTGCCCCTGGTGGCTTTCTGGCAGGGCAAGGTGCCCGGTGGGACCGTGCGCCATCAGGTCGTCGGCACACACGACATCGTCGCCACGGCGCTCGAACTGGCCGGCGTTCCCATTCCACATGATCAGGCGCTCGACAGTGTCAGTCTCGCCCCGATTTTGCTCGGGCGCTGCGACGACTCGCAGCCGGTTCGCGAGAGCCTGCTGGTGCAATCCAGCCCTGGCCGCGATGCCTTCGACGACGGAGGCTTCCGTGCCGGCGGACCTGCTCCCGAAGATGGCGGCCCAGCGCAGCCCGCTGCCAAGATTGAACGTAAAGCTGAGAAACGAAAAGCGGCGAGGAACAAGGGCAGCGACGGCATCGCGCACGCGATCTATCGCGGTGACTGGAAGCTGGTGTTCGACGGCCGCGACAAGGCGGCAGCCCTCTACGACTTATCAACAGACCTGGCGGAAGAGCGGAACCTGATCGGCGAGCCGGTACATGCTGACCGCGTTCAGGACATGATTCGGCTTTTCCAGGCCATCCGCTCCTCCCGGCGGAGCACGCCCACCACGCCACCAGGCCGCTAGCGACAGGGCCGGTTGGTAGAGGTCGTTGAGTGGCGGAGAACAGCCAAAGGGACAGGGCGATGAGTTCACAATGGGTCGTTACATTCGCCTTCCTTGCCCTCGCCGCTGAAGCTCCGTCCTGCCAAGCGGCGTTCGAGGTCGCGGCGGTCGTGCAGGACGACCGAGGGTTGGCCGGGGCACACGACATCGAGATCCACGACGGTCTGGGCTACGTGGCCGGCAAAGGCGGGGCACTGGCGATCCTCGACCTGAAACAGCCCGCTCAGCCCCGGATGCTTTGGTCGACCATTGACCCGGCAACTTACGAGGATGCGGAAACCGTCTTGCCGCTGGGCGGAAACCGCCTGTTGGTGGGCACACGCGACCTGCTCTTGTTCAACGTGGCCGACGCGGCAAAGCCAGGGCTCTTGGCTTCCCTGAAAGACCGACCCCGTATCGACCGCATCAATGGCCTGGTGCGGGCCGGGAAGATGGTCTACGGCGTCAACAAACAGGGGTATGTCGTGGCCTTGGAACTGGTGGGGCAGAACTCACTGCGATTGCACGGGGTCCGGGAGGCCCGGCGCCTCGACGGACTGCAATCACCGCACGACATCGCCCTGCTCGACGGGTTACTGGTGATCGTCGACGCCAGCAGTTTCGGCCGCCAAGACCGTCCCGGACGCTTGGCCGTGTACCGGGTGAACGATACTGTCACCGGACAGCCTTTGCCGCCCGAACAGTGGACGATGCTCGGTAAACTGGAGCATCAGTCGCTGGCCGGCGCCAACCGTGTCATGGCCCGAGGCCAGTTCGCGTACGTCGGCTCATGCGTGTCGCCCGAGGCCCGGCGCGAGTCGGGCCTGGGCGGCAACGTGGTCGTGGTGGACGTCCAGGACGCGGCTTCTCCCCGGCTGCGCGGGGCGGTACCGTTCCCCGATGCGCGTGGTCCGAACGGTCTGGAGTTGTCGGGCAATGTGGTGTTTGCTGCCGGGGGGCAGACGATCCAGGCGGTCGATGTCTCCGATCCTGAACGGCCCCGAGAACTCGCCAACCTACGCCTGCCCGAGGTCTTTACCGGCGGAGACGACGACGCGCACGACCTGGTGTATCATGATGGCCATCTCTTCGTGACCGCTCAGACCACCCACGCGGTTGTCATTTTGAGAGTGGTGTCCAAACGCATCCGCCAGCTTGCCGATCTGGAAGCGGTCAACCGCGAGAAGTCGGTGGAAAAAAGGCGGCGACACCCGCAATCAGATGGAGCCGAACGATGAGTGTACTCGTGGTAACCATTCACGGGGACTGTCCCGGTTCTCGCGGCGAAGTCTGCGAAAATAGGACTGTCCGCCTCGGCCGGCAAGGGGATAGTCGCATTTGTCGGCCCGAACCGGCCCGAACAATGCGACCGTCCACGGCCTGTGAACGGTTACGGAATATGAGACTCTGCTACAGCTCTGTAATCAAGACCCTGGGCGCGGTTCTCGTATTGGGCGGCACGTTGACGCCGGGAGCGGAGAAAGGTGCCCCGGAGCCGGTTGCGATCTTCTCACAGACATCGGATACCCTCTACCGCATCCCATCCCTGGTCGTCGCCAACGACGGCAGCGTGCTGGCCTTTTGCAGTTGTCGGAAAGGCGGGGTGAAGGATTTTGGGCATGACTCCGACGTGGTCCTCCGGCGCAGTTCGGACGGCGGCAGTACCTTCGGACCTATAAGCACCCTGATGACGAAGCCGGGCGCAGACATTCACCATGGCCCGGCCGTCGTCGAGCGAAATAGCGGACGGTTGTTCAAGTTCGGCAAGTTCTGGCCCGGCGGTGCCGACCACAAAGCCGCCATGCACACCATCGATGAATCACCCTACGCGAAGATGGTCGAGGCGGGCTGGATCGACCACGTTGTGATCAGTGACGACCATGGTCGAACGTGGTCGCCTCCAAGCCCCGTGCCCCTTGATTTTCCGTCCACCGCCTTCCGCTGCGGAACGGGCAACGGGAACCACGGCATTCAACTGCGCGATGGACGGCTCATCCTCCAGGCAGGGCACATGATGACCTGGGAAGGTTTCCCTGACGCCCTGCGGATGCACCTTGGCACGTTCTTCAGTGACGACGGAGGAACTACATGGAAGCGGGGCATCAACATACCCCATCAGCAGGTGCGCGAGTTTGCCATCGTCGAGCGCCTTGACGGCAGGTTGCTGTTGAGTATCCGCGCCACTCCGCGTCCGGCGAATGACCGATTCAACCCCACTGCCAGAAAAATCTCCGGTGGACAAATGCTGGCCCTGAGCGAAGATCGCGGGGAGAGCATCGCGTCCAGTTGGCTCAACAGCGGGCTCCCCTATGGGGACTCGAATACCGGTATGGTCATCCTGCACGATGGTAGTGCGCACGGACTGATCATCCACAGCACGCCGATGCAGAAACGCACCAAGCTTGCCCTTCATACCAGCCCCGATGGCGGCGCCACCTGGCGACTCGCCCACACCCTCGACTGGAATGGAGTCGGGTACTCCGATCTGGCGCTGTCGCCGGACCGGCAGGTTCTCCATTGTCTGTTTGAGGCGAAGGTGCCGGGGAAGAAATCCGTGGCGGGCGTCTTCCATCTGCGCCTGCCAGTACAACTGCTCCGGCAATGACCAGCTTATGCGGAGTAACCCACATGCGCGACCACGTTTACCAGCGATACAGTCCCATCCGCCAGTTCCCGAAACCATGACTCTTTCGCTGAACACCCTGGCCAGGACCTTCCTCGCCGCTTTGCCGCTCGCACCGCTACTCTTGTTCACGTCCCTGCCGTTGCAGGCGGCTGAACGACCGCGTCTGGCCGTGCTCACTGACATCGGCGGCGATCCGGATGACCAGCAGTCACTCATCCGGCTGATGGTCTATACGAACGAATTCGAGATCGAGGCGCTGATCGCCAGCGCCTCCGGCACGCGGGGCGAGTTGAAGCAGGCTGTCACCCGGCCCGACCTCATTCGCGAAATCATCCACGCCTATGGCCAGGTACGCCCCAACCTCCTGCGTCATGCGGCCGGTTGGCCCGAGGAGGAACAACTGCTCCGTTGCGTGAAACCAGGAAACCCGCAGCGTGGTGACAAACACATCGGCGAAGGACATGACACGGAGGGTTCTCGCTTCCTGGTCGAGCGCATTGACGCCGGGACCCCTCAAAGGTCGTTGAATATCGCCATCTGGGGTGGCCAGACCGATCTGGCTCAGGCGTTGTGGCGCGTGAAGCACGAGCGCGGCGAGGCAGGGTTCCGCCAGTTTGCCGAGAAGTTCCGCGTGTTCGACATCAGCGACCAGGACGGTATCGCCGAGTGGATGCGGGCCGAGTTCCCGGGCATGCATTACATCCTCGCCAAGGCGCCCCCTGGCCAGGACAAACGCCAGGGCACCTATCGCGGCATGTATCTCACCGGCGACGAATCGCTCACCAGCCGCGAGTGGGTCGAGCGCCACGTCAGCAGTACCGGTCCGCTCGGCGCGATCTATCCCATGAAGACCTGGACGGCTCCGAACAAGCACGGTTGCCTGAAGGAAGGCGATACGCCCTCGTGGTTCTTCTTTCTGCCCATCGGGGGCAACGATCCGGCCGATCCGGCCAAGCCCGGCTGGGGCGGCCAGTACGAGCGCCAGCCCGATGGTTGGTATCGCGATCTTCCCGCGAAACCCGGCTTCGACCCGCGTGAGACTGTCAGTCGCTGGCGTCCCGATTTTCAGCGGGATTTCGCCCGCCGGATGGCCTGGTGCAGTCCCGCTCCAACCCTCTCTGTCGAGGTGGTGCCTGCGCCGGGGCCGATCTGGAAACGTCACACCATCGACAACACTTCCAAGGGGGCGGATGGCGTGAAGCTCGGCGACATCAACGCTGACGGCTTGCAGGACATCGTCACCGGTTGGGAGGAGGGGGGCGAGGTGCGGCTCTACCTGAACCCAGGGCCGGACAAGGCGCGGCACGCCTGGCCGCGCGTCACGGTCGGCAAGGTGAGCAATGTAGAAGAGGCCATCTTGGCCGATCTGGATGGCGACGGCAGGTTGGATGTGGTCAGCGGAACCGAAGGCAAGACCCGCACCGTGTATTGGCATCGGTTCACCGGAACCGACGCGGACCTCACGAGTTCCGAGCGATGGAGCACGGAGGCCTTTCCCGCCACGCGCGGTTCCCAGGCGTGGATGCAGGCAGCGGCAATGGATCTTGACGGTCAGTATGGACTCGATCTGATGCTCGGCTCCAAGAACGCCGGCGCGACCGTCGGCTGGCTACAGTCGCCCCCCTCGCCACGCGATCTTGCGGGTTGGCAATTCCACACGCTGCGCCAGTCTGGTTGGGTGATGTCGCTGATCCCGCACGATATGGATGAAGATGGGGATCTGGATGTCGTGATCAGCGACCGCAAAGGACCTCGCACCGGGGTGTTCTGGCTGGAGAATCCCGGAGTCGAGAGGAATCGCGAACATGCCCCCTGGAAAGAGCACGCTATCGGCGTCCTGGGGCGGGAGGTGATGTTCGCCGACGTGGCCGACTTCGACGGTGACGGCCTGGTGGACGTGGCAGTAGCGGTCAAGCCGGTCGATATTGTCTTGTGCATGCAGGAAGCCCGTGGAATCTGGCGCAAGGCGACTCTGAAGCTCGACTCGGCGAACCTGGGTGATGCAAAGGCGGTCAAAGTCGCCGATCTGAACCGCGACGGGCTTCCCGACCTGCTCTTCACCTGCGAGAACGCCAAAGGCCAACGAGAGGGAATCGTGTGGCTGGAGCGACAGAGGAACGGCCCCTGGCTGCAACGGCCCCTCGGCGGCCCGGAAGGACTGAAGTACGATCTGATGCAGGTCCTTGACCTGGACGGTGATGGGGACCTCGACCTGATCACGTGCGAAGAGCGCGATCAACTCGGGGTCGTCTGGTACGAGAACCCGCATGCGGGCGGCAAAGAAGAGATCCTGCCTTTCGGCGGGGAAGTGCTCGTTTCGGCCTCATCGGAGTTTGCCCGCAACAGCGAGGCATCGATGGTGCAGACCGGCGAAGGCAACTTGCTGTTGTTCTACGGCGCGCACACCACGGCTGCCGACTGGAATCCCGCTGTCATTCGCCAGATGCACTCGTTCGATGGTGGGCGTACCTGGTCGCAGCCCGTCACCATGCTGCAAGACGTGCAGCGTTCTCTTTTTCAGCCCTCGTTGGCCCGGTTGGCCAATGGCGATCTCGGCCTGACCTACACTTCGTTGTCCACCGGGAAAGAAAAGGATGCATACAAGCTGTTTCGACGCTCCACCGACGAAGGCCGCACCTGGTCCTCACCGGTGAAGATCAGCGATGACTCCTTCAGCTACACCACCGGTCCGCACGACCGGCTCTACGTTCTGGCCAGCGGGCGCCTCCTGGCACTGCTGCACTGCAATCTTCAGCAGCATCTGACGAGGCAAGGAGGGCCGCACGGGTTCTACGTGGTGTATTCCGACGATCACGGCAGTACCTGGCGCCGCACGCCACACGACAGGGTGCTCGATGTCCCGGCAAACCCTGAAAACCACCTGGAGTGGGGTGCCTGGGAGCCTTCCCTCGTCGAACACGCCCCCGGCCACCTGCTCCTGATGATGCGGACTGCTACGGGCTGGTTTTGGGAGTGCAAATCGGAAGACAGCGGCGCCACCTGGAGTGCGCCCGTGCAGTCCCTCGTAGAAAACCCATTGGCCCCGCCGGTACTCACCCGGGTGCCCGGCACCGACATCCTTGTGCTCCTGCACAATCCGCAAGTCAACGTCACCGACACCGGCCGAATGGCCAAGCTCGTAGGCGGTACTCGGCAGGTGCTGGCGTATCGTACCAGCCGGGACGCGGGCCGTACCTGGTCCGCGCCCACGCCGGTCGCCGCTTCCCGTGACGGGAAGCATTGGTTCGACTACCCGGCTGTCCTATGGGTCGGCGACTGCCTGCACGTCGCGGTTCGACGCATCGAGTTTGTGGACGACAAGTTCAGCAACAGCCGCATCAGCCTCATGCATCTGACCATCCCCAAGCAGACCTTTGTCGAGAGAATACCTCAATGACTACCCGCCGAGACTTCCTCCAACGAAGCACCTCGCTGGTGTTGGTATGGGGGGGCCCGCCATCCTCCGCGCCGCACCTCTTGCCGATGCCGCAGAAACCTCCGTGGAACTTGCGCACCGAGTCCATGAAGTTGCGGTGGCCGATTGATACTACCACACTCGGGTGCGAAGATAGAGAATCGAGACTGCCTCTGCCACCGGCGTGTAATACGGAGTCCCACGCATGCACACTCGATCTTCCCGCTTGGCGGTCCTGTCGGCTGCTGTTCTGGTCTTAGGCACGGCGTTAGGCCACGCCGCGCCCCCCAGGCCTCGCCCATCGACGGCGAAGGTCCCCGGAAAAGTCTACGTCGTTGCCCCGGATGGCTCCGACAGCGCCCGAGGCGATGCGGAGCGTCCGTTGAAGACCATCGCCCGGGCGCTCTCGCTGGCCAGGCCGGGAGATACGGTGCGGCTCCGCGCCGGAACGTATGCAGAGCGCGTGGCGGTGAAGGTCTCCGGCAGCGAAGGCCGTTCCATCACCATTGAGGGCGAGCGCGGGCCGAAAGGCGAGTGGCTGTCCGTGCTGGATCAGTCTGTGCCGCTGAAGGCCAAGTGGACCCCGGCCCCCGAGGTCGGCGCGGGCGTCTACAAGATGCCCTACCCTGGCTTCGAGCCGTACCTGATGCTGGTGGACGGCAAGTTTATCCCCCGCATCTGGCCGGATCACATGGCGGACGGAGAAGGGTTCCAGAAGCTGGCCTATCCGCCGGACCAGAAGGTCGAGACCTATGGCGGCAAGCAGGTGTGCTACTGGGACGTGATGGGGGCCATGTACGGCTGCAAGGACGGCACGCTGTACATCCGCTTCCGCGACCGGGACGATCCCAACGCCAAGGACATTCGCATTGCCCCGAAGGGCGGCGGTGTGGAGATCGTCGACCAGAGCTGGATCGTGCTGCGGAACCTGTTTGTCGAGGGCGGGCAGAGTTGCATTCTCATCAAGGGGCCAAAGGCGGCGCACAACGTCGTCGAAGATTGTCGGTTGGTGAACGCATCCGAGCGCGTCACCGTTGAGCAAGGCGCTTCGTACAACCTGGTCCGCAACAACGAGATCACCGCCGACTTCTATTCGCCCAAATGCCAGACCGGCGCGTGGGAAACGACACTGACCGGAGATGCCATCCCGTATGAAATCGCACTCAAGTTCCTCTTTTACAACCAGTACAAGATGTTCTTCGGGCCGAACGGCACATCGGACTACGGCGTCCGGCTGTCGGGCGGCGTGGGCAACGAGGTCTGCCAAAACCAGGTTCTCAAGGGCGGACAAGGCATTCACGTGGGCAACCAGGCCACGGACGTCCGCATCCACGACAACCTCGTGCAAGGCATGTCCAGCATCGGCATCATCGTGACCCTGGACAAGGTGGTCAACGTCCAGGTCTTCGACAATCTGGTCGTTGACTCGAACCTCGGCTGCCGCATGCACCACGTCAACGAACAACGCCAAAGCGGGCCTCGAAGCGTATATCTGTATCGCAATCGCTTCTGGCAGCCAGCGGGCGTGGGCGCGGGGATGTTCTTCCACTACCACGACAAGAATGACGTCGAACCCTACCCCCACCCGCACATCTACATCTACCACAACAGTTTCGCCGGCGGTCGCAGCGGGATGCAGCTATCCGGGCACGCTGACAGACTCGGCGGCCTGCCCAACACGCTCGTGCTGAACAACATCTTTTCCACGCGCCAGCCGGTGTACGGAAACTCGCGATTCGCGGCCATGGAGGACGGCTGGGCGGCTTTTGACTACAACTGGTTAGGTGGGTCGGGCAAGCCGGCTGCCAAGTGGTGCGGCCCGCACAACGTGGCCGCTGCGGGGCAGGCGCTGTGGGACGTTGCCAAGCAGCCGGATTTCGGCTTGCCGAAGAATAGCTCGGCACGCGGCGCCGGGTTGGACCTTTCCAAGCCGTTTGAGCTGCGCGGCAGGAAATATCAGCCCCTGCCTGGCATGGATCGCGGCTACTTCAAGGGAAGACAGCCCGACCTGGGTGCGGTGCAGTCCAAATAGCGGAATGTCCCGTGACGGCGGGAAGGCAGTCGGATTCCGGCAACCCTGCGGTGACGAACATGAACACGAAGGATGGATACAGTAGCGTCCGATCTTTCCCTCTACCCGCACCATGTTCGTCATGATTTCGGACCTGTACCGCCCACGGACATCCTGAAGAGAGGAGACACCATGCACCGCTCAGCGTCCATCCTTACGCCTTTGCTCCTGTTCTGCTCGTCACTGGATTACTCCGCTGGGGCCGATGCGCAGCGACCCAACATCCTTTTCATCATGGTCGACGAGATGCGATGGGACGCCATGAGCTGCGCGGGGCATCAGGTCGTCAGGACGCCCAACCTTGATCGCCTGGCACGGGAGGGCACACGTTTCGCCACGGCTTACACGTGCTCGGCCGTTTGCTCGCCTTCGCGTTACAGTTTCTTCACCGGCCGTTACGCCCATGTACACGGCGCCCTGACGAACGGAGTGCCGCCGCGCGAATCGCAATTGCTGCTGCCGACGCTCCTGAAGCATTATGGGTACGAAACCGCCATCAGCGGCAAGCTCCATTTCACCCCGGCCCGGCTCGACTACGATTTCGACTACTTCTGGTCGTTCGGCGGTGAGGGGCCGGGCAAGTTGCAGCGCTGGCCGGAGTATCTCAATGAAAAGCTCGGCCCCAAAGCGGTGCGTCTGGTGCCCGACTCGCAGCCTTATCCCAACGATCCGCTGGGCGGGGATATTGGCAAGCTGTCCTACCCCAAGGAAGACTACCAGACCTTCTGGATCACGGATCGGGCGGTGGATTTCCTCCACCAGCGCAACCCTGAGAAGCCTTTCTTCCTTTTCGTCAGCTATCTCGATCCGCACAGCCCGTCGCATCTTCCCGAGCCATACTGGTCGACGGCCGCGACGATGAAGGTCCCCGCACCCAAGATTCCCACCGAGGTGAAGCAGGAGCGGACCAAGTCGCCTGGAACTCGCGGTGAGAGAGGCTCGGCCCGGCACCTGGTCGCCGACGAGCCAATGGCACAAGCTCTGACGGCAAACTACTACGCCACCATGAGCATGGTCGACGACAATGTGGGCCGATTGCTGGAGCAACTCAATCGCTTGGGGCTGGCTGAGAACACCATCATCGTGTTCACGGCCGACCACGGCAACATGCTGGGCGACCGCGGCCGCTGGTTCAAGGGGTTGGCTTACGAGGGCTCCGCCCGAATCCCCTTGTTGGTCAAAGCGCCCGGCAACAGCCCGCTGTCCGGCTCGTTCAACGCCGGAAAGGTAGTGCCGCAGATCGTCGAGAATGTCGACGTGATGCCCACGCTGCTCCAGATGGCGGGACTGCCGTCGCCCGCCGAAGGCATCCAAGGCAAGAGCATGGTCGGCCTGGTCGCCGGGACCGACCCGGATTGGAAGAACCGCGCCTTTTCGCAGATCAGCTACATGATGCTCCGCACGCCGCAGTACAAGCTGATCAAAAACGGCTCGAAGGAGCTGCGCCGCCAGGAAGGCGTGTACGAGCTATACGATCTCGTGATAGATCCACGGGAAGAGCACGATCTGGCCAACGACCAGGCCTGCGCCAAGGTCCTGGAAGAGCTGTCGGGGCAGCTCGAAGCCTGGCAGAAGGAGGTTCCCCCGGTCCCGACCATTCCTGGTCTGAAAATACCGGACGCCTCCGTTTCGGCAAGCGGCGAAGGAACAGGCAAGTCGGAGCAGCCTGCCGCGAAGAAAAGGGGCGGCAAGTGGAGAAGGAATAGTGGGGAGTGAGGATGGAAAGCCTACGCAAGCGCGCCACTGCTGGCCGCCGAGGTGCAACATTCTAAGGACCTATCCCATAACCGTCCCAGCCAGGCTGGGCGGCCCAGCAGGACTGAGCTGCCGACAGGTTTTGGGACCGGCCCTAAGACCTTGGACGAGATGAAGGCCTGCCTGAAGACCTGGCTCGGCCAGCTCGGCCGGCCATTCTGCGACCTAGGGTCGTGACGCTGCCCCCAAGTACGATGAAGTCCGAAAGCCCAACGGGAACCCCAAGGAAGAGGTCCGCGATCATGCGCAAGACCGTCCTTTCGCAGTTCATTCCCGCATGTTTGATGCTCTTGCCGCTGGCTTCGATGGCGTTGGCCGGTCAGCCTCAGACCGGCGCCTGGTGCGTCCTCACAACGGCGTCCGACGCAGGGGCAGCTACTTTGGAGGTTGGCCCCGGAAAGCCATTTGCTCGAATCGAGCAAGCCAATGCCCAAGCGAAACCTGGGGACGTGATTCTTGTCTATCCTCTCGTGAATGGCCAGCCCTATGAGCAGACCGCCGTGTCCGTGCGGCAGCGCAACCTGACCTTTCTCGCTGCATCGTCATCTGGCAGCACGCACATCACGATCTCCGGCAGGGGATTCGACTACAGCGGCTTGGGTAGCACGCCTCGGGCCATTTTTCAGTTCAACGCCGGGGCCGACCACTGCACACTGGAGGGCTTTGAGCTGACCGGCGCGCATAACCAGTCCCACAACGGGGCCGGGGTACGGATCAACCAGGCCAACCATGTCACTATCCGCAACTGCACGATCCACCACAACGACATGGGCATCATGTCCGGTGGCGACGGCAGCGCCCAGACGGCCGTGGATCAACGGATCGAGCACTGTCAAATCCACCACAACGGCGACCCCAGCGAGCCAGGCTACAACCACAACCTCTACCTCGGCGGAACGAGCGCCACCCTCAGCTTCTGCGAGATCCATTCCAGCCTGACCGGCCACAATGTCAAGAGCCGTGCCCATCACACTCGGATTCAGTATTGCTATGTCCACCACTCGGCCAATCGGGAGTTCGATCTGGTCGACGCAGTTGATACGACCCGGCCCGAAAGTCACGCGGTGCTGATTGCTAACGTGATCGTCAAGAACCCGCAGTGCAAGGGGAATCGTGGGGTGATCCATTTCGGGCAGGACGGCGGCAAAGCGCATGATGGGACGCTGTGTTTGTGGTTCAACACGGTCGTCACACCCTTTGTGTCCCCGCTGGTGGAGCTTTCGGCAGCCGGAGCCAAAGCCGAACTGCTGGGCAATCTCATCACGGACGGTGGCGTCAGGCAGAACTATCAGCAGATCGTCGTCGCTCGTAAGGGAGCCAACTCGGAGGCCGTCACGGGTGAGTGGAACTGGTTCAGCGGCGGGTTCTCCAGTTCGGGCACCGGGCTCTCTCCACAAACCAATCGCTTCGAGCGATCTACGGTCGCGGTATTCGTTGATCCCGCGCAACACGACTACCGTCTGACGAGCCAGGCGGCTAAGTTGGCCGTCACCGGGTTGTCGCTCGCCAATCTCGACGTCCCCCGGGTGCCCGGGATGCCGTATGCCGATGTGGAACCGCCGTTGGTCTGGCAGTACCGTCACCCAGCAGGGAAAGAAAAACGTCCACTCACTGCGAAGCTCGCATGCGGAGCTCATGGCCCATGAGTGTCGGCAGTGCGATTCTACCGCTAGAATGAGCGACATCTGCACCGCCCCTCACAGACGGGGGCGCGTGAGTCAAACTCCACGGATAGACCATACTGAATCACGGCGAAAAAGGCGATGTTCTCCGGCGAGATCGGTAGATCTACGGGATTGCCCCGCATCTCCCGTGCGGTGTCGTCACCCCAGCATACCCACATCGGTATCAGCACGACACGCGCCCGACAGATCTTGCGGACTTGTTCTCGCACATCATCCGCGACTGCCGGCCATCGCTAGCAGCGATTAGGAGGACTTGGTTATGGGCACGAATTGCATCCGGATAGGGGCTTTGTTTTGGACGTTGATCGCCCAAGCCGGCGTGACAGGGGAATTCCTGGCCAATCCCAACTCGCCCGAGTTGGCGGCCTTTGCCGGGCCCCAGACTGCGGACCAACTGCCCGCGCCGCGAGAGCCCCACTCGTCCGTACAGGAACCCCAGAGGCTGATCAAGTATCCCGACATTGAGTACGGCCGCGTTGGCCAGCGGCCTCTCAAACTGGACATCGCCTGTCCGAAACAGCCCCGTGCCGACCAGCTCCCGGCCATCGTCATGATCCACGGCGGCGGTTGGCAGAAGGGCGACAAGAGCCGAGCGCTCGGCGGCGTGGCGCCCCTGCTCGCGGAGGGCGACTACGTGGGCGTCGCGGTCGGCTATCGCCTCTCCGACGAAGCCCATTGGCCGGCGCAGATCCACGACTGCAAGGCCGCGATCCGCTGGTTGCGCGCGAACGCGGCCAGATATGGTATCGACCCGGAACGGATCGGCGTCTGGGGCAGTTCGGCCGGCGGCCACCTGGCCAACCTGCTGGGCACCACCGGAGACGTGAGGGAACTCGAAGGCGACTGCGGAACGCCCGGCGTCTCCAGCCGTGTGCGGTGCGTCGTTTCCTATTGCGGGCCCACCGACTTTCTGGCAGCCAAGCGAATCCAAGGCGGTCGCGAGCCATCGGCGGTCTCTCATTTGTTGGGCGGAAGCCTGGAGGAGAAGCAAGACCCAGCCCGGCAGGCCTCCCCGATCAACTACATCTCACCCGACGATCCGCCGTTCCTCCTGGTTCACGGAACCAAGGACTCCACCGTTCCCTTCGAGCAGGCCGAGTCCTTCTACGAAGCCCTGCGCAGGGCGCGCGTGGAAGCGACCCTTGTGCGTGTCGAAGGCGGTGGGCACAGCGTCGGCAGCCTGGAGGCTCGCCAACGGGTCCAGGCCTTCTTCGGCAAGCACCTGCAAGGCAAGAACATCGACGTAGGTCCTGATCCCATCCCGGCCCATGAGACCCCTGTCAAGAAGGAGCAAGTCGAACGATGACGCGGAACCGACGACTCGCTCTGTCACTGTGGCTTTTAACGGGCCTCTTGCCGCTGATGATCTTGCCTCGTGCCCCACAGGCTGCGGCTGCAGACGGTCAGCAGCCCGGCTGGTTGAATGTGCGGGATTTCGGCGCCTCGGGTTCATTGTTTCAGACTACGGCGACCACCACCGCGCGCTCGACCGAGATCATCGTGGCGGACCC
>CALARR010000009.1 GCA_937889015.1 uncultured Planctomycetales bacterium
ATTAGATTCAGGTCTCGCAGGTGCGGCAGATCAGCTAAAGCGCCCGCGGCATCGTCTTGAAGATCGACGCCTGCAAGATCAACTCCGATAACCGGGTTTCCTGGAAGGCGTTGATCACGCTGAATCCGCACCCATCTGCCTAACTCTTGTAGCGTGTCAGCCGCCCGTTCTTCCCGAGTGCGCTGGCACGACGTGTCCTCACAGCCGCTGGCGCACAACGCCGAGATTACCTGAAGCCAAAGTAAAGTCGCGGACATATACCTCATGGTAGCGGTTCCTTTGTCAGGCTCTTCGCGTCGCTGACGCTGTTGCATGGATCAAAAGGGCCTTGTTGGCATGATTGGGAGCATGTTCGTGTAACCGCGTGGGGGCCGCTTTACGGAGTCGGGCTTCTTGTACTCGCCCAATGTACCACCATTCGTGACTGTCCCGCATTTCCCGCACGCGATGCACAGATTCGGCCTTTCTATTGCGCAGGGTTCGGAAGCTGGACCGATATCCCCGGTCTTTCGTGCTCAGCGACTTGGCCGCAACTCGCCAATTCCGCAATCGCTGCCATTGAGAACCGGTGATATCGTGTGCAGGAAGTAGCCTTCGCCTCTGCGCTCCCAGTAGCGGCTGCCGTCTTCGGCACTGAGTTCAATCATCAGACTCAACATTGACGGTTTCTCCCGCGCAGGCGCGCGCCAGAGGCGTTCTTCTTCAACCGCGTCTGTCCCCAGCGGGATCGCAGTCTCCAGCGTTACCTTCCGGAGTACTTCGCCGACCGTCAGCGATTCTGCGGGTTGGAATGAAATTGCCCGATTCAGTCGTCTGTCCATGGGCAGGACGAGTAGCTCCAGTCCTCGCAGTTCGGGCAGCGCCCGGTAGTACAGTTCCGGAATATACTTCTCGTTGCGTAACGCCTTTGACAGGGCGTTCTTGGTCGTCCTCCAATCGACAGAGGAAGGGGAACCTGGCCGTCGAAGCATCCGGTATTGCTCGTATGCCGCGCGTTGCTTCAAGAATGGATTGTGTTCAGAAATCGCCGCGTAGTGCTCAAAGGCGACTTGCAGGTACTTCGGATCTGGAGGATTCCGAAGTTCAAAAGTCTCCGGCACGCGATCGTAGGCCCGGAAGCTATAGCGGCCTAATGCAAAGCGGGCGAAGTCGGCATACACGCACCGCGGATACTTCGCGACCAGTTGGCGGAGGGCATCCAGGACTTGCGCGATGGCTCGTGCCCTTTCTTGGAGACGCTCGTCAAGCGATGGCGGCGCTGTGAGCACGCCTTCGTTCATCGAGTAGAACGTCCTCCCCAGGTACAGGTACAAGGCCACGTCGCGTTGGGTAACGATCTTCGCCGCTTCCGCATCCTCGCCTGTTGGCGTGCGGACTTCGAGATCCACAACATTGGACTCGATATCGTATCTACTGCCGTCAATCCATAAGCGGGGCACGCACGCCTTGATCCGGTACGTACCCGGCTTCGCGAAACAGAACGGCTCGCCCCCGTAGTCTTCGGGAGGACGCCAGAAGAGAAGGTCGTCCCAGATTCCCGGCTCCCCAGGCCGAAGCTCCGCCTCAAATGGATCAGACAGGGCCCCACGGTGGCAGCGCGTGAGCGCTGCCCATTCGCCATGGGGGACCTCTGAGAGAAATCGCGTCTTGATGGGCGCGTTGCGATCGTAAATCACCGAGTTCTTCGAGTTGCACGAGAGGTTCAGGGTTGCAGGGAGTGGCTCATAGCAGAGGATCTGTGTGCGACTCAGTTTGAGAAGCAACGAGACGGGAGGTTGGCCGCCCGCTTGGACGAATGCTGTAAGCTGGCCGGAGATGAGTACGATTCCTGCCATCGTCCAGCGAATCCGGACGTTTTGCATGATACGACGCCTGCTGCGAGCGATAGAAGGGGCAAGGTCCAGTG
Organism: uncultured Planctomycetales bacterium; assembly: GCA_937889015.1. Taxonomy (GTDB): domain Bacteria; phylum Planctomycetota; class Planctomycetia; order Pirellulales; family Thermoguttaceae; genus CALARR01. Next base: position 1,907 of record CALARR010000009.1, read on the forward strand.
ACTGGGGAACTGAGTGTCAAAACTCGATGTGTGGTGGCCGGCCACCGGGCCGGCCGCCTGTTCAAACTCCCGTCGGGCCAGCGCGTTCGATCCGCCGGAGGCATGCCATGGCCACGCGATGGCGACCGTGGAACGGCGGTGATCGAGAGTGACGAACGACGGCCAGCCCCGATCGCCCGCTTTGTCAGTCAGGAATGCGCGACTGTCTCAAACCGTCCGATCCGCTTACCGAATCGAAAACCCAGGAAACGAAGAACAATACATGAACTCAGCATGTACATCTCCGAAACCGCTGCCACCGCAAAGGCCCACGAGATCGGTATCCAGTCATCCGCGTACATTGCAGAAAGTGGCAACATCGGGACCAATGGCATCGCGATAAGCAGTAGCAATCGGGCACCAAGGACGCCCGTTCCCAATGCGCCCCACACGGCAACCGGACTAAGGAGGGCAAACACGATGACTGCCGACAAGTACCGAAGGTAGGTGATAGTGTATTCCCACCCTTGCCCTACGAGCATGGACACGATTCCAATAGCCATCAGGAGCAACAAGGCGCACACCGGCACATAGGCGATTCGCCGCGACGCGGGGGAGGGAGACGCATGGCGGCTTGACTCCAGCCACGTGTCAGCTCGCGCCTCGCGCCACATTTCCAGTCCCAACGAGCGAAGCAAGAACATAACAGCACCGGTTGCTGCGGCCTGTTGGATGATAGGGTTAAACAGTGTGCCAATTCGCGACATGTAATTGGCCGACTGGTCAAGTACCATACAGACGCCGGCCGCGGCGATTGCCGCGAGAAGCGGCCAGACAGACCGCCTTGTGCCCAACGCGCACCATACCCCCGCCGTCGCGCCGACAACCTCGGCACCAATGATACAAAGCAGGAGTCCGGATGTGCGCGGCTCCAGCGAAATGTAGCCGATAGCATCTCCTCCCCAATACACGAGAACCGTCCCGCACACATACATCAGGGCGACAGCCACCGCGAATGGCAACGCGAGTAATCCGGAGAATCGCATCAGCCTCCTTTCTTCCAACAGAGCGTAAGTTCCGTGGACAGCACACATATACCTCATGCGGTGAGCTTCTTGCGCACCGGCTTCTGTCGCCGTGCGCGACCCAACTGGTTCCTTATGCATTTCTGGAACGCATCGTTTCCCGGAACTCGCTCGGTTCGCTTGGCCACACGTTCCAGATACCACGAAACAGCCGAAAGCTCCCGGAAGAGTGCGACTGAGACCACCGTCCGGCCCAATCCACTCTTCTTGGCTAACCCCAGCATGTTATACCTCGGCATCGACCATCACAAGCGACTCGTGAACGCCCAAGGGGAAAAGGTCCGTGCGTTCCCTGGCGACCGGAACTCGGGCCGCGAGGAGTGGTGGGGGATCAGCTTTCAGCAATCAGCCCCTTCCCCTCACACGGATGCAACAACCCGGCTACAAGACGTAGTTCGTCTGCTGCTTGCACGATTGCCGCAACTCTCGTCCTCAGAATATGTTGCGGAGTCGTCTCGGAGAATGCAGCACTTCGCTTCAGCACTGGGGCGTTGCTTGTTGCGTGTTGCTTGCGTGGTTGGTTGACGGATCGGTGAGGCTTTGCCTCATGGCCTGCGCGTTCCGCCGCCGGCTAGCCCAGAGAAATCAGGGACAGTCACCTGTTTCCCAGAAGGCAGGCCAGGGCGATCCTCTTTCCTTCTCGCTCGCGTATTGCGCGGCCTGCCTGCCGGCAAGGGACGTAGACGGCGACCAACCAGGCGCGCGATCTTGCTCAGAAAGCTGTCGCTGCCCAGCGGCCGGCCGCGATGCGTGCTCAGCCGAACAGCGAACAACATCTCCTTGCCCAGCATCTCTGCCTGCGTCGCTTTCCACCCCCCGGCGAGGGCCGCTGCCTTCCAAACACCGAGGTTTCTGAACGCCTTGGCTAGTGGCCTCATGGCGAACTCTTCTCCAAAGGCTCGCCCAACCGGTAAAGTTCCACGTCATCGAACCACACCACATCCTCCGGTGCCGCCTGGCCCGCGACGCCCAATAGGATCGACAGCCGTCCAGCCTGCTCCGGCACCTCCACCACGCCAAGCAACTCCCGCCAGTTGTCGGCCGAAGCCTCGCCATAGAAGACGCGATCTTGGGGCTCGGCTGTCCACTGGCCCGCCGAAGTTTGCCAACGCACCCGAAGCCATGCGCTGCCACGGCCATGCACGCTACAGGAAGCCCGAACGGCATAACGCTCGCCGGCAGCCACATGGAAGGACTGAAGGAAGCACCCTTCGGCAACCCGGCTTGCCTTCGCCGCGCCCTTGCCCGTAACGCCTGCTTCCTGGTCCCAAGTGAACGAGCCCTTCGAGTCCTTTCCCTGCCATGCACTCCAACCCGCGGGCGGCCCCCCGTCGCGCCACTTCTGCTCCGCCCCGTCGATCGACCTGGCCTCCATCAAACTGAAGTCGCCGTTACGCACGAGGCTGACCAGGTTCCCCGCCTGTCGGGCGTTGGCCAGTTCGGTGCGGGCAAAGTCAAGTGGGGCACGTGCATAGCACAGGGCCTGCTCGCAGCCGGGCATCGCCTCGTTCCAGCTTTCCGGACGCACGTTCTTGCGTGGCGTGGGCCACCAACGGTACTTCTCGCCGTAAACCCAAACATACTCATCGGCCGCAGCCAGTGCGGCCGTAGTATTGACACGCAGACGCTCGACGCGCGGACCGCCCAAACCGTCGATGTACCATGGCGACTCCTTCGGGTTCCAGTAGGCGTCGAGATACATGCCAAAGCTCGCCTGGACCTGGGCGCGGTACTTGGCCCGGTTCTCGGGCGATACCAACTCCTGGCACACCCCCTTGATCCGCAATGCCGATTCCAGGAACTGCTGGCGGCTGTTGTAGCGGTAGGCCGATTCACACCCATCGACCAGAACCACCGTGGGCGGGACCACGTCGAGCCACCCGTCGATCATCGCGGGGTACAACCCATAGCCCTGGGCGGCCAACGCCAGCCGAGGATCGGCCCTTCCCGTCGCGGTTACGCTGATGCTGTTCATGAAGTAGCAGAACAGCGTGATCGTGGGGTATTCCTCGACAATGACTTTCATCACCTGGCGGCCACGCTGGCGAGCCTTGTCTGCGTACTCGCTGAAGCTGTGTTGCTCCCTTCCGGGCTGTGCGGCATAGCTGAACTGTGCGTGTGGCTTCGCGTATGGCTCGGGATCGAAGAGCAACCCTTTGCAGCCTGACTGTTTGGCCACCCAGGCAGCGATCCGCCAATGCTCGACGATCTCCTCCCAGCCCTCGTCGTCGAACCAGTCGACGTTGCCTGGGTTGGCGCCCAGCGAGATGAAATTATCGGTGAAGCGGGTGAACTTGCACGCCCGAAGCTGGTCCACGCTCGCCCGGAACCATTCTCGTTGCCACCTCTGGTTGCTGAAGGCCGGGCGGAGCGAACACGATTTGCCTTCGGCGGTGACGCCCGTGGCTTCAAGTACCACCCCATCAAACGGCCGCTTCTCCATCTCGGCCAGGTTTTCCAGCAGCCGTTGGGTATCGGGATGGTCCCAACCCGTGGCAATAAGCTTCTTCCGGATTCGCATGTCGGGCGTCTGGGCCTGAATGGAACCGGCCGTCAACACGAACCCGAGGGCGAAGGCGATCCGCAAACAGTGGAAATGGTGGTTGGGGCGGGCCATTTGCAGATTCCTGTATAGTGGGTCATCACGCCCCATCGAGCCTGTTGGAACCAATCCGTCGGATCGCCGGCGGTAGCCGAGCTGACCAGACAACCTGCGACAAACGGCAAATATGGTGGTCCTCACCACGTTCATGATTGAATTCCTTCAATTCGTTAATAGAATGACTCCCGCCGGGCTCAGGGCAGTTGGGCGTCTCCGCCGCACTCGATGCAGAGATTGTCGTCCCATTTGGCCGCCTCCCATACGGACTTCTGCGACTTGGGCACCACGGCAGCGCAGCGATGAAAGACATTCTTGTGAAATGCGCTGCGGCTTGCGCGACCCAAGGGGTCGGCCGCAAGCGACACGGCCGTCGACTCCTGCTCGTCGAAGCCGGCAATCTGGTTGCCAATCAACTGGAACGTGCCGCCGACCTCGATAGCCACCTTGACTCCCGCCGTGTCCCCGCGAGTGACGATATTGTCACGCACCAGCGAGGTCGGACTGCCGTAGGAATCCAACACCATTGGTCTCAGACAACCGGTGACCGTGTTGTCATGCACGATCCAACGGAGCGATGGGGCGATGACCTCGAATCTGTCGCCCACCTTCATGGCGTGGGGCTCCTGAAGACGGAACTGCAGCGTCTCGGGATCAAACGCCTCGATGACCGACAACGACGCCGTCTTGGCGGCCGGCCAGACGAGGTTCCAGCCGCGGCACCGCCCGGGCTGCAGCCGATCCAGCGGCAGGCCGCCTGGGCTGGCCGTACGGAGAAACGCTTGCGCATCGATCGCCTTCGCCACCTGTCCCACGCCACGCGCGGTGATGATTCCCTGACCGCAGTTGCGCACGAGGTTGTCGTGGACGTTCACGTTCAAGGCCGGCTCGCTCAACCGGATGGCGGTGAGCAATGGGTCGCAGGCCCCTCGCACGTAGATCTGGTTGTCGGCCACGATCGCGTCGTCGGCGCTGACGTGGATGGCGGTTCGCTGCTTGGGGGTCGGAACCACGCAGGTCATGTCGAAGATGTTGGCTGTGATGGTCGTGTTGGCCGATGGATGATGGATCGGATCGGTTGCTCCGGACGCTTCGACGGCCGAGGAATTGAAGTTCACGAACAGGTTGTTGCGGATGATAACCTGCGTGGCGCCCACGGCGGAGCGGATCGCGCACGTGCCGTAGGGCACATTGCTCTCGAAGACGTTGTCGGCGATGAGATGCTGTCCGGCGCCGAGTTCGGGGTACGTGTCGTCGTGGTTGGCCGGCCCCAGATTGCCCATGGCCACGGTGCCGCCGTTGCGCACATAGTTGCCCACGAACTTCACGAACCGCGAGGCGCCCTCCCATGAGCACCCCCCTACGTCTACGATGCGACAATACTGCACGCTGGTGTTTTCGGTGCCGCACATCACGTCATTGAAGGCGTTGCGCGCACAGTCGGTCACCGAGCATCGCAGGTAGGTGATTCCGCGGGAATACGACCGACCGGGCTTCACGCTTCCCCGGCTGGGCCCTCCGGAGACGAAGCATTCGCCCGACATCCGGCTCGCATGGCAGTTCTCCACCAGCACTCGTTCGGTGCCGCTGATCGTCACAGCATTGCAGGGCTTCAGACCGAAGCCCCAGATGGGCCCGGATCCTCGCGTGCGCAGATTGCCGGCCTGGTCGCGATCGGCGAAACCCATGAAGCCGACCATCCGGAAATTGCGAATCGTGACCTCGGTTCCATCCGCGATGCTGATGCAGGATCCTTCGCCATCGCTGATATCGAGCACGGTGTCGACCGCGCTCTGTCCTTCGATGGTCAGCGCCGCGGCCTTTGACACCCGGATGGAGTGCGCCAAGCGGTAGTGGCCGATGGGCACGTAAACACTCCGCTTTTCGCGCAGCCCGCGATTGACGGCCTCCTGGATGGCGGCGGTGTCGTTGTGCCGCACCACGGCGTCGGTTACCGTTCGATTGGCCGCGTCTTTAAGCACCAGGACGTTGCCTTCGATCCTTTCGATGGTCGTGACGAGCTGATCCCGGCCACCGAAGGCGATCACGTAGCCCGTTTCCCAGTCGCGCTCGTTGAGCCGCACCTCAATTCCACCGCTCAAGGGCTGCCAGTCGTGCGTGATCGGAACCTTGGGATGCCACGTGCGCGCGAGGTCGTCGGTCCAGCGGAAGGCCGGCGGCGAAGACGCCTCGATATCGAGGACATATGTCACCCAGCTGCCGGAACTACCGTCGTAGCCTCGCACGTCCACGGTGTTGTTGACCGGCTTGGAGTTCTTGTACGGGATGCCCTGGCCCAAGAGCCGAGTCGGCGTATACCGGATGTTGCACTTGGAGAGCATCACCCCCTGACCGACTTGGAAGTCGCCCACCTCTCGCACCGTAGCCTCCTTCGAACCGGCCGTGGTGCTCGCCGTGGTTTCGAACTTCGAGCCGGAGGCCCCGCACTGCCGAACATTGAGCCACCCTTCCCCGCCGCGATCTTCCGCCCAGGCCTCAAGGCGCCCAAGGCAGGCGAGATGAACAACCCCCAGCACTGCAAAGAGCAAGCGACGTGATCCACTCAAAGCCATTATCACTCCCTCGTATTGTATGGCCGTGAACATCTTTGCTTCCCAAGTCGCAAAAGCCCGGTTAGCCCGATCGTACGTGCTCGAAACGAGCTGTTCAGTGTACAATGAACGCTCGAAATATTCGATATCCTTGCCCTGCAGGTGCCCCATGCCGCGATCGATTGCTGCCGTGATCCTTCTGGTGCTCGCTGCTGCTGTCACCCATACCAGCGTGGTCGCTTTGGACCAGAAATCAGAAATCACAGAAATCAAGGAAATCAGGGGCAGTGAGGAAATCAGGGACATCAGGGACAGTCACCTGTTTCCCAGAAGACAGGCTAGGGCGATCCTCTTTCCTTCTCGCGCGCGTGTTGCGGGGGCCGGCCACCGGGCCGGCCGCCTATTCAAACTCCCGTCGGGCCAGCGCGTTCGATCCGCCAAAGGCATGCCATGGCCACAGGACAGTAGCCGTGAGACACGGCGGCAATCGTGAGTTCATCTCAATGGTCAATCTTGCAGTCCGGCAGAGCCTGCTGAAGCTTTCTGACGCCTTCATCGGTGACAAGACTGCCAAACAGTTGCAACGTCCGGAGTTCAGTCAAGCCCTTGAGGTGCTCCAAACCCGCATCGGTGATCCGGCATCTACTAAGACTTATCCACTGAAGCTTGCTCAAACCTTTCAGAGGCACTAATCCAGCATCGGTGATGCCACCGCCTCCGAGGCACAACCACCGTAATTCGCTTAGGCCTTCAAGATGCTTCAATCCGACATCCGTGCTTTGGGTTTCACTAAGTTCCAATCGCTCAAGCTGCCGCAAGCCTTCGAGGTATTTCAATCCAACGTCCGTGATCCGAGTGTGTTCGAGATTCGACTGCCTAAGCGGCAATCCTCTTAGATTTGCCAACCCGGCGTCCGTGACCTTGGTGTAACGTAGGGAGAGCCCCTGTAATTGGCTCAATGTCTTGAGGTGTTCAAGTCCCTCGTCTGAGATCGCCGTAGATCCAATGTCCACGACCTTGAGATTCGGGAATCCTTGAAGGTGTGCCAAGCCAGCGTTAGTGATTCTGGTGAAGCACAAATCCAACTCTTCCAGGGCGGAGCACCTTCAAGGATTCCAGCCCAACATCCGTGGTCCCAGTACAGGCGATATTCAGCTTCCGCAATCGTGCCAGACCGGCGAGCTTTTTTATCCCAGCATCGCCAACCGAATGGTTGTTCGATATGTTCAATTCCTGGAGTTGCGTAAGGCCCTTGAGGATCTCCAGATCTTCATCGCCCTGCACGGACTCTTGAAGGTCTAGGCTTTCAAGTTGGTTTAGGCCCGAGAGGTTCTGTAGCCCCGCTCCAGTAAAGAAGCAATAGCCGAGATCCAGCTTCTTGAGCCTCGTCGTTTTGTGGAGCTGCGTGAGGTGCTCGTCATGGAGGTTGCTGGCGCGCAATTCAATCGGATCAGACGCCACCTCAGCCGCCCACCAAGCGTCCCGCTCACGGCCTCCAGGCTCCTGGCATGCCGACCGAAAGGTGCACCACCCAACCAGGAAAAAGAGCGCCGCCGCCAGCAACGAAAGCCCCGCCGCCCTTCGGTTCCAGAACCACACAATGATGGAGACGATTAGGAGCAGGCCAGCAAGAACGAACCCTCCGAATATGTGGAAAAACAGAGCCCAGATATCCGGCGGCCCATGAGCAAAGAGGGGCGGCACGGGCACAGACGCAAGGGTCAGCGAACCGAGGGCGGTGGTCGTCATGGGAACTCCTTATCAACCTCGCCGGGTATTGAAGTCATTTACGTCGGCCATCGCAGCTGTCGACGCTCTGGGCTGAGCGTTTCAGTCATCGGGGTGCTAGCTATCGGGTTCTGCAGAGCCAATGAACCGAGGGCCGGGCACCGACCATAGGTTGGTCGCAGGGCCAGCGCGCACTCTGCGCAAGATAGGCTGGCGCGATAAGGAGGTTTATGGGAGAATCGTTCGTGTGACATCCCTCTACACGAAAGGATTCTCCATGCTGACGATCGGTGAGCAGGATGCGGTGAACCTCCTGCGATTCTTCGATGAGTTGCCGGACCCTCGGTCGAAAGTCAATCGGCTGCATCGACTGGGAGATGTGATTGTGATCGCAGTCTGCGCGGTGATTGCAACTGCCGATGGCCCGACCGCGATTGCGAGTTGGGCGAAGCTGAATGAGGCTTGGCTGCGAAGGCATTTCTCCTTGCCGAACGGGATCCCCGGCAAGGACACCTTTCGGCGCGTCCTGGGATTGCTGCCTCCGGCTGCGTTCCAGCAGTGCTTTCAGCAATGGCTGGAGTCGCTGAGCATGCCCGCCGATGATGCGTCGGGAAGGGGGAAGACGCATATCGCCATCGATGGCAAGGCGCTGCGGCGATCGCACGACCGGAAGAACGGCCTGGGGGCGATGCACATCGTGAGCGCCTGGGCGTCGGATCGCGGCATCACGTTGGGGCAGGTGGCGACCGAGGAAAAGTCCAACGAGATTACCGCCATCCCGCAATTGCTGGACT
>CALARR010000010.1 GCA_937889015.1 uncultured Planctomycetales bacterium
CCGCGCACAGCACGACCACCGCAGCCGCGGCGACCTCGCGTACTGCGCGGCGCGCGCGCCAGTGGGACGTGATCGCCAGACCGCTGGGCGTTTCCGGCTCGTCCGACCATCCTGGTGCGCGGCGCTGGTTGAGGGAGAAGCTGATGACGTTCATGGCGCGTCCTGTGTGGATCCCTGGCAAGGAAGTCCCGCCACGAGGGGATTATAATACTGGACGTGGTCACTCACAAGCGGCTCCTGGCGGGGCGCATTTCCTGTGTCCGCATCCACCAACGGCAAGGGCGTGTGAGTTATCCGACGAACCCTCGCCTGGCGGCGTAACTCGAATCGCCGGGGGCGAGCGTAGCTCCCGGTTACGAGTGGAAAGCACCCCCAGCCGTATCGTGGCGCTGCGATGACGACTATCGGGAGCCGGGTTTCAAGGGCTCGCGGCGAATCGCTACGACACTGCTTTTCTCACGCCCAATAGGCCCGCTCGCAACAGGCTCTTGCAGGCCCGGCCCAACTGCTGGACCAGAAGCTGGACTCGGCCTTCGTCCAGCTCGGCGTGCAACGTGCGCAACAGGGCACAGGCGCGCGCTTCGCCCAGGGCCTCGAGCATCGCCGGCAACAGATCCTCATACACGCCCCAGACGCGCTGCTGAACCAGGTCGGTGCAGACCGGCACAATCGCCTGCAACTGGGAGGGGAACTGCTCGCGCGTGTACTGCACCGCGCCGGCGATACTCGTCTCTTTGGACCGCGATGGCGAACGCCAGTCGTACGGAGGCGACCACTCCAGGGCCGGGCGCAAACAGTCGATGTGCGTCAAGACACCCAGCACCGGAGGCAGCTTGCGGTGCAGGTTCGCCTGCAGCCACCCGTCCAGGTCCGCCAGCATCTGGACGTCCGCGCGCCGCGCGGGGCTGGCGGCGTCCATTACCAGCAAGACCATGTCGGCCTCGTGCAAGGCTTCGTGCATCTCGGCCAGTTGCGCGCGTGTCGCGCCGTCGTCTCCATAGCCCGCCGTATCCAGCAAGACCAGCCGATCCGCGGCCCTGGCGCAGGCAGGCTCGGCAGGCGCTGGGCGATCGCTGTGAGCATTCGGCTTGTCCGCGTTGCCGTCGGCCGGGAATTGCAGGGTGTACTGTTGCACGTGCTGCGTGCGCGGCAACACATCGACCGCGGCTTGCTGGTGGCCGAGCAACGCATTGATCAGGCTCGACTTGCCCGCCTTCACCTGGCCCACAACCGCGATGCGCACCTCCACCGGTTCCTCTGGCGGCTCGCACGCCGTGTCGTGCGCCGCGTTGGTGGCTCGGGATGCGTCGATATCGCCTGGCGCCTGCTCTGGGGGGCCCGGCAATGGGGGCCGCAGTTGCCGGTATCGGGCCACGCCGCCACGCAGACGGCCGCTGTTCATCTCAATCAAATAGAACCCCACGCAGCGGATGAACACCCGGTACAACCAGCCAAAGGCCTGCTCGCGCAACCGCCGCGTCACCGATTCGGTCGTGAACCTGGAAATCACGAACCGCGCCAGATTCAGCGGGTTGATCAGCACCGACGCTCCCCAGGCTACATTGCCCGCGGTCCCGAACCATTTCGGCGTTTGCCCCAGCATCCGCCATTGAGCTACCGTCAGCAGGTGGCTGCCGGGCAGCGTCTCGCGGCACCACCGCGCGCAATCCTCGACCGCCAATTGGACCGCGGTCAACAGGTCCAAGACCGTCACCGATCCGATCGGATCTTTGGCGCCGGGGTGGTAATGCTGCGCGATCGACAACGCCAGGTCCATCGACGACTGGAGGTAGAAGTGCGGATCGGCCAGTTGCTCGGCCGAGATCTGATCCAATCGCCGCTGCTGAGCTTGCACCAGGGTCCAGGCTTCCTGGTCGCGCGCCGTCCAGTGCTCGGGCGCGACGAAATCGTCCTCGCTCAGCGGCGCCAGCCGCGCCGGCCACGTTCGCGTCAACAGCCAGGCCACGATCCAGCACAGCGGCGCAACCCACCATACCCATGTGTAGTGCTCCGACCGATAGACGGTCACCGCGCCCACCGTGCAAAATGCCGCGATAGGGATGATGTACAAGGCGGCGATCACCAGCCAACGCCAGAATTTCAACGCAGCATCTCCCGCTCAGGAACAGGTCTCGTTGTCGAACATCCGGCTTTATTGCGTCTCAGGTAAGTAATGACGTGAGGCCGACCATCGGGAGGCCGGCTTTCCAGGGCAACGGGCTCGACAGCTACGGCATTCCTTTTCTGACATCCAATAGCTACGTGTTGCGGTATTTCTTCCACATTTGGGCCGCTTGTGTCAACTGCTCACGCCACACCTGCTCCAATTCCTTGGCCGAAGGCGCGTTGCCTTGCCGCACCTGGCCGAAATACCAACCGCAGGCCTTGCCCAATCCAAAGGTGTAGGCGTAGGCCATGGCCACGTTGGCCGCCGCGCCGACAAAGGGGATGAATTTCAGCGTCTCGCGCACCGCCTGCCGCGCCAGCAACCGGCCGCCGATCGGGCCGGCCATTTCCAGCAGCGTGCGCACGCCCACCGCCTGGCCATACACGCGCGCCAAGCGGTACACCAGGTGCGACTGAATCGCCGCCACCACGGGAATGTCCAGCCAAGGCAGCGGCACGGCCGCCGCCGAGGCCGCCAACATGCTGTGCCCGATCACCAGCGGCAGGGCGCGGCGATCGTTCAGGTCTTTCAGCGATGCCATCGCCTCGTCCAACGTCAGCAGCGTCTGCCGGTACGCGTCCGGCAGCATCTGCAGCA
>CALARR010000011.1 GCA_937889015.1 uncultured Planctomycetales bacterium
CTTTTGGAGCCGAGTCGTATGAGGCTATCATAAGCCACTTCTACCTCGCCGACTCGTACAACCAACGAAGCCAGTTCAGTAAAGCCGAACCCGAGGCCAAGACCGCCGCAACCGTCCTCGCCCGATCGCTGCCGGAGAAGTACCCTGAGTACGTGTTGGCTCTGTGGCAGCTTGCCAAGAGCTACCGCGGCCAAGGGAAACACGCCGATGCAGTAGCGACCTCTGCTCGTGCCATCGAACTCATCGAGGCTTTCCGGCGTCTTCCTCCCAACGCCATCTACGCGGACATGCTGGACGACTACGCGGCGTCGTTGCGGAAACTCAACCGGACGGAAGAAGCGGCCGACTACGCTGCACGGGCAGAAACGCTGCGAGCCAAGGAGTCTCGAAAAGATGTCGCGCAAAAGCCTTCGGCGATGAAGTGAACTATTCCTCGCCCTCCGGCTCTGGTGTTCTTTACCACGGGCGCTCGCTTGGTCACCAAGACAGAACACGCGCGCACTGCGCGCGGCACTTGACTACTGGTAGAACTGGTGCGTGGCCATCCCCTGGCGATCCGCTTGGCTGGTGAGCAGTTTGTAGACCTTGCAGTCGGAGAAGTCTACCAGCTTGCAGCGGGTGACGTGGACGCCAAACTGCCGCAATTCCCGGCGGACCTCTTTCGTCAGAGTCTTCGTGAGGGATTCATCCCGGATACCAGCCATGATCTCGTCATAGGTGTGCGTGGCAATCACGCGGACGACCGCCGATTGCGTCAGGTCGTTGATCGTGGTGTCCACGTCCCAGTTCAGCTTGCCGATGGCCCGCACGGGATCGGGAATCCGATAGACCACGAGCGTCTTGACGACGACCTTCGTGCCATCCTCGGTGGCCATCACCTGATCGGGGATAGCGAGCGTCTGTCGGGCCGTCACGATGACTTCCACGTCTGTCGTGAGCGGCCAATAGACGTGCAGCCCCGGCACGAGCAGCTTGACTCGTTTGCCGCGCACCCATCTCGCCGCCGTGTGTGGCCCGCACGATCAGGATGCGGGGAAAGAACTGGTAAACGGCCTGGAACAACTGGTTCAGCCAAGCAAACGCGCTTTCCATAAGATGCTCCTCTCAAGAAACGACATGTGCCCAGGTGGGCGACCGCCTGAGCACGTTGTCGAGCCGCACTTGCCTTACCGCAGGAATGCCGTCCCGGCACCGAACTTGTGGATTTCGCTGTCGTACTCGAAGTGGAACTCGTGCTCTCCGTCTTCCGCATCCCAGAGGGAGACATCCGTGCGAATCGCCAGGTACTCATTGCCGTTCTTGAGCACGTCGGAGAGCGGCTGCCCGTCAGAGTGCGCGTCGTCCGCCACGAGCGCCGACCGGTCAAGGGTCAACTGACCGTTCTCATTGATCCCGTGAAGGATCGAGGACAAGTAGGCGACCTTGGTTTCTCCGCCCGACGTGTCGAGAATCTTGGTCTGGTGAATATCGACCGTGATTGCGCTCGCCGCCGAGGTCGCCGGGGTGATGGCGGGCAGGCTCCGGCGAGGATACGTCCGCAGATTGAGTCGCGGCTTCGAGCCGGGCGAGAGGTTGATGTAAGTGGCCGTATCCACGACCGGCTGGGCCGCGAAGCCCATGTCGGTGGGCGTGCGGTCGCCCCAATCGCTGTGCGCGCGGAAGACGACGTTGGGGCCGCCCACGAAGACCACTCCGCCGTCGGGGATCGTCGTGGTGTCGCCCACCGGCAGATTGCCCGTGGCCCCGGTGCCGATTCCATCGCTTCCGGCGCAGCCGGCCTCGATCTCGTTGGCCGGCGGCCAGGAGTCGGTCTGGGGCAGAGCCGCGGGCCAGAAGAAGTGGTATTGCTCCATCGTGCCTGCCGCCACCGGAAGGAGGCACTCGAAGTCCACGCAGTTTTCGGCCGAGTTATAGTTGGCTTTCTCGACAATCGCCAGCGCCGGCCCGTTGGCCACGTAAGGCTGGTCAAAGTCCAACGTCACGGCGTCGAAGGTCTCCAGGTTCAGCTTGTTCAAGAAAGTCTTAAACTTGACCCGCTTCCAGGTGTTCGACTTGCGGATCAGCCAGAACGTCGCGCACTTGTATACAATGTCCGGCTGGTTGTAGATGTACCAGCCGTACTCCTGCTCCTGGGTGCCGTACTTGGCGACGTTATGCCGCAAGAGGATCGTCTTCTCGGCCTTGTCTTTCGGCTGGTCCGAAACATCGGCCCAACTCAGTCGCCAGTTGACCTTCATCTTGGTCACGATGTCTTCCGTGCTGGTAAGCGAGACCTCGATGCCCTGCTCGGCGTCGATGTCGCTCACGGTGATCGTGCCGGCCGGCGTCGGCTCGTCGGGGAGGTACTTGAGGTAGAACAACCCGTTGCTCAGCCAAATGGCGCAGCGGGCCTGGAAGGCGATCTCCTGTAAGACCTGGATCGCGTTCTTGCGGTCCAAGATCGGGAAGTTCGCCGGGAACGGCTGGAGCTTCTGTTGGACGTGATTGAACGATGTGGCATCCCAAGTCAGGTCCGTGTAGTAGGTTATCAGGTACTTGAGGATGTTCACGGTGTCCGGGCCGACGCTCGACTGGAAGGTCACGTAGAGATCGTCGCTCCAACCCTGGTCCGTGATGGACGAGAGCGGCTTGTTGACCACGATCTGCACGGCCGTCACGGAACCATAAGTCTGCGTCGTGACCGTGTACAGGTCAGTGGGCACATCGACCAGACGGCGCTCGCCGGTCAATTGCTTGTAGGCTTTTACTGCCAAGATGGTGCCGGGCACGATGGAAGCGATGTAGGTAATCGGCTCGTCGCTGGCGATCTTCACCGACGCGCCGGGATCGACCCAGAAGTGCTGGGCCACCGGCTCGGTGTCCATCTGGTGCGTAGTGGCCTGGCTGTTCGTCGTCACCCACCCGTAGTGAATGATCTTATTCACCCAGGACGGCCGCGCGCCGCAGCCAGGGGGAATTTCATCCTCATACCGATAGTAGCGGGTCTGTGTCGGCTCCAAACAAATGGCCGGCTCCTCGGTCTTTTCCGCATACGCATCGGCGGCCGTAGCATCGTCCGCCGGGTGCTGGCGGCTCTGGACGTGGAACGACTCGCCCTCGAAATGTCCGGTGAACAGACCACCATTGATATTGATGGTCAGAGTGCGCCCCTGCGGAAAATCTTCCCCGCCCAGGATGCGGATGGGATTCTCGCCCAGCCCCTTGGCGTTGGCCTCGTCGATCTGCTGCTGTCGGCGGGCCTGGGCGCAGGCCCGCTGCTTGTTGCGCCGGGCCACGGCGTCGTTGATCTGCTCGTTGAGCGAGTCGATGCGTTGCTGAAGCTCGGCCGCCTTCTGGGCATCCACCGGCGGATGGAAGGACGGTGCCCAGCACTCCTTCACTTCGGCATAATGATTCCGCTCAATCACCATCAGCATCAGGCTCATGGTGAATTGCGAATCGTCGGCACCGTCCGGCATGGAGGCCCACAGGTCCATGCCGCTGAGGACGCCAACGCTGGTGAGCGTCGTGCCCGTGACCGCTTTGTTGACCTGGAGCGTCGGGCAGTTGACCACCTTGCCGAAGATGATCGGCCACGCCTTGCCCACCATGTCCGCCGGCAGGTAGGGAAACTGCCCCTCTTCGGCCGAGAAGCCGATCTCCTTGTCTTCAAGCTGCGAAAGGATCGTGAACTTCACCGTCCGGTCTCGCTCACTCCAGGTGATGGGCGAACTGACCTTGCCGCTGAAGAGCAGGAACTTATCGGACAGATCGAGGCCGGTGAAATACTGGTAGACCCGGCAGGTTCGCTTGTGAACGTCGTGCGTGTCGAAGATGGCCTTGATCGAGCCATCCGTGTCGTCCAGCGTGACGGCAAGTTGCTGGGAGCCGCTGTTGTTGCTCACGCCCACGACGTTATCCAGGTCGCCAACCTCGATGATCCGGCCGGGAATCGTGCCCACGGTGCGATCGGCGTAGCTCGCGGTGCTGCCTTCCACCCAATCCACCTCGATGATGGTAATGGGTTCGTTGCCGTAGCGGTTCGCCAGTTTCGCCAAGCCGGCTGCGGATATGTTTCTCACTGCTCGACCCCCTCGAATTCCAGTTCGATCATCTGGGCCTCGCCGCGCGGCATCGGGCTGATCGCCGGCCCGGCCTTCTGGGCAGTGTCAAACTCGAACGGGTTGTTGGTGAAGTTGCCGATCCACACCCGCCCGTTGTGGTCGATGATCCGCACCCTGGCGGCGAAGTAGGCGAAGAGAAAGGCCCGCAATTCGAGGCCCTTGTTGCGCATGAGGCGGAACGACCACTTCAGCTTCCGGCGGTCGCCCTTGCGCTTGACGTAGGTGTAGCGCGTGCCGTCCATCGCCAGCTTGCGGGTCACGGTCGCCGTCAAGCCCTCCTGGTCGCTGAAC
>CALARR010000012.1 GCA_937889015.1 uncultured Planctomycetales bacterium
GGCCATCTGCGAATACTATGGCCCCGGGGGCCGTGTGAAACAACGGGTCTATTACGCAAAGTGGCGCTGTTATGCGACCGCCTCGGAGTGGTGGCTTGGCGGCCGCCAACAGGGCTAAGGGCGGGAAGGCGCAAGCGGCTGGCGTTGCTCGGCCCGGTCCGGGTCGTGGCAGTGGTCGCAGCGCGACAGCAGCGGCGAGTAGTGTTCCGGCGCCTCGCGTGCGCTCTTTTCGTGGCAGTTCACGCACAGGCCGTGCATGGCATCGACGTAGCCGGGGGCCGGATGCCAGCGCGCCGCGGGCGCCGGCACCAGGGCCGCCGAGGCGACTTGCAGCCGATGGCACTGGTCGCAGGCGGTCGAGGTCTCGTACGTCTTGGGCAGGCTGTCGTCGGCGTGGCACTGCCGGCATCCGGCATTGCCGCCCAGGGCCTTCACGTGCGACTCGTGCCGGAACAGGGGCGTGGGCCCGTAGACGTCGCGGTGGCACTCAAAGCACGACGTGTTGCGGTCCAGCGGCAGGCTCAGGTGATGGCACAACGCGCACGACTCGTGCCGGCCCATGCGGCCGATGTGCGCGCCGTGGTTGAACAGGACCATCTGCCCATCCCGGTTGCCGTCGATCACCAACAGCGAGGCGGGCTGCGCGTCGGCCGGCAGGGGCCGGTCGGGGACCGCGAAGGCCAGGGTCTGGCCGGGTTCGCCCTGCCGGTTCTCGGCGATTCCGGCCGCGGCCCGGGCCGGCAGGGCCGCCGTGGCCACCGGTTGCGGCGCGCCCAGGGGCAGGAAGACCACCGCCAGGCAGCCGCCCAGCAGGGCCGCCAGCGAGTAGCGCCGCGGGGCGGCCAACTCGTCCGGCAGCAGGTTGTGCAGCGTGGCCGGATCGTAGCTCGGTTGCGGCGCGCCGCGCACGTGCGGATCGTCGTACACGCGCAGCCGTTCGACCAGGAACAGGAACACCAGCACGCAGGCGGCGAGCAGGCCCAGGCTGACCGCGATTTCCATCCAGGTGGGGAAGTAGCCCGAGCCCTCCGGCCGGGCAAAGGCCACCAGGCACACATCCACGCGGTACAGGACCATTCCGGCCACGATCAGGCCGGCGCACAGGGCCAGGCCCGCCAGGCTGGACCGCACGCGGGGCACGCAGAGCAGGGCCATCGGGATCAGCGTGCTGAGGGCCATCTCGAACAGGAACATCCGCGACAGCCACGAGCCGTCGAAACAGGCGCCCAGTTGGCCGCGCCAGGCCAGGTCGCCCAAGCGGAGCAGCGCGTACAGGGCCAGCACCACGGCCGCGCCCAGCCCGAGGCCCGAAAGCAGGCGCAGCGGCGCCTTGTGGCGATAGAAGAAGGACGACAACAGCGACTCGGCGATCAGCGTGGCCAGGCCCAGGGCCACGGCCGAGACGAAGAACAGCACGTAGAGGATCGGCGAGTACCACAAGGCGTGCAGCCGGTAGGGGGTGATGAGGAACAGCGAGCCCAGCGACGATTGGTGCAGCGTGGAGAGCACGATGCCCGCAACCACCAGCGGCAACGTCGCCTGGCGCAGTCCTCGGGCGATGGTCTGGAAGGCGGGCCGGGCGAAGCAGGGGTGTTCGAGCACGGCCGGCGCGAATTCCAGGGCCAGCACGGTCAGGTAGAACATCACGCAGAGGGCCACCTCGAAGAGCACGGAGTGGTGCTGCCAGTAGATCATGGGGTGCCAGATGTGCCAGGGCAGGCCCAGGTCGTACAGGAGTCCTGCGGCGACCGCTGCGTAACCGAGCAGCGCCGTGAGGATCGCCGCGCGCACGAAGGGGCGATACTGTTCGAGATGGAAGACGTAGACGGCCGCGGCCACCACGAATCCGCCGGCGGCCAGGGCCACGCCGGCCATCACGTCCAGGGCTACCCAAAGGCCCCACGGCGCGGCGTCGGAGAGGTTGGTCACGGCGCCCAGCCCGAAGGCGAAGCGGACCACGCTCACGGCCGCCAGCACGCCGACCAGGGCCCAGAGGATCGTCTTCAGAAGAGACAGGCGGTCAAGCATGGTGCTCCTCATCGCCCGGCGATGGCGCCGGGGCGTCGTCGTTGCCGGCTGGAGAGGGCGAGGCCTGCGCGGCGGACTCCAGTGCGGCTTTCATGCGCCGGCCGATGATCCAGTGCAGGCCGGTCATCAAGCCGGCCACGCCGACGATGATCGGCGGGACCTTGGCCAGCGAGGCCCAGGTGCGCTGGGGCAGGGGCCGATCGTCCAGGTTCGGCTGCCAGGCCAGGAAATCCAGCGGCACGTCCGAGAGATACAAGACCGACGAGCCGCCGACTTCGTGCTCGCCGTCGACGTGTTTCAGGTACTTGCCGCGTCCTGCCTCCAGCCGTCGATGGGCCTCGGCCAGCATCGCGTCGCGCGGGCCGAAGAGGGCCGCCTTCTCGGGGCAGGATTCGACGCAGGCCGGCGCCTCGCCCGGCTTGAGGCGCGCGTAGCAGAGCGTACACTTGCGCACGTAGGGCACGGCCCGGTCCCAATCGTAGCGCGGGATGCCGTAGGGGCAGGCCACCAGGCAGTAGCGGCAGCCCATGCACTTGTGCGGATCGTAGATCACGGGTCCTTCGGGCGTCTTCTGCATCGCGCCGACCAGGCAGGCGCTGACGCAGGCCGGCTCCAGGCAGTGCCGGCATTGCTGGCGCACGTAGCGGCGCCCCGGCCGGCGGAGGATCGTGCAATAGCGCGTGGCCGACAGCGAATCGACCGCTTGCTGGCCGCGCCACGGCCGGTCATGACCCAGTTCGTTGACCTGTTTGCAGGCGGCCACGCAACGTTCGCAGCCGGTGCAGAGCGTGGTATCGATGAGGATCGCCGGGTGCTCGATCATATTGGCTCACCCTCCTTGCGCAGCGCGGCGGCCACCCGGCTTCCGGCGTCGGGCGGGAAATGCCAGGCCAGTTCCGAGACCAACTGCGTGGCCGGCAGCAGGACCATGTGGCTCAGCTTGGTCAGCGGAAATAGCACCAGCAGCAGGTCGGCGCTGAGCACGTGAGCGAGCATGGTCCACTGGTAAGAAAAAGGGTTCCAGCCGGGGTGCATGACCAGCAGGCCGGTCAGAAAGGGGAGCCCCACGACGATCGGCAGGGCGTAGTCCTCCAGCCGGCTCAGGGCGCGCGTGGCTCGCGAGGCGGCGCGCTGGATGACCAACCCCAGGGCCGCGACCACGGCGGCCACGGTCAGGGCGGTGGCCAGGGCACTGGGCATCACCGGCCACGCGATCCCCAGCCAAGGCTGCCAGAGGGCGACGTGGCCGGCGAGGAACAGCGGCACCAGGATCACGGCCGCGTGGAACAGCAGCGTGGTTGCGCTGAACAGGGCCCGATTGCCGACCTGGCCCAGCGGGAACAGCCAGCGCAGCGTGGCGCGCAGCACCGCGCGCCACGGCAGTTGCTTGTCGCCCGCGCGGCGCCATGCGCGGACGATCTCCCAGGCGTTCAGGGCGGCGCGGCGTGCCAGGCCCAGCAGCATGAAGGCCAGGGCCGCTCGAAACAGCGGCCCGCCGGCCCAGTCGATCCAGGTTTGCAGGTCGATCATTTGACTTCGATCACTTTCAGCAACAGGTCGTGCAGGCCGACGATCTGCACGTCTGGCAGGCCGTTGTCGGCGCAGACCTCGCGGAGTTGTTTCTTGCAGTTGGCGCAGGGGGAGACGACGATCTTGGCCCCGCTGGCGCGGATCTGATCGGCCTTGCACTTGCCCAGCGAGCCAGTGCGGAAGCCGCGGATCTCGTCGATGGAGACGGTGCCGCCTCCGCCGCCGCAGCAGTAGTTCTCGGTCCGGTTGGGCGTCATCTCCACGTAGTTGCGGCAGATGGTCTTGAGGATCTCGCGCGGCTCTTCGGTGATCCGGCCGCCGCGCGCGATGTTGCAGGGGTCGTGGTAGGCCACCGGTTCCTCGATCCGCTGGTCGCGCAGACGCAGCCGGCCCGCGGTCAGCATCTGGTGCGCGTACTGCAGGCAGTTGACCACGGGCGGCGCGTCGGGTCCGGCGAAGGTGTTCAGGTACCAGGCGGCGCGCGTGGCGTGGCCGCACTCGCCGACGAGCACTTTGCGGCCGCGCAAGCGGCGGACCTCGGCCGCCACGTTCTGCACGATCTGTTCCAGCATGCGGTCGCTGTAGAACAGTCCGTAGTTGATGCCGTCGTAGTTGCCCGTGCCGATGGTCCACGAGGCGCCGCTGGCGTGCATCACGGCCGCGTTGCCCATCAGCGTGTCGGCCTCCAGCAGATAGTCGGACACGGCGGGAAAGAAGACGTATTCGGCTTGCTGGACGTCGAAGGGGAAGGGAATCGGTACGCCGAACATCTCTTGAAGCTCTTCCTCCAGGAACTGGCAGGTGTCTTTGAGGGCCGGAAGGGGGATGCCCGACGTGTTGCCCACTCCGGCAAGCTGCTGGCGCACGGACACGACCAGGGCCTTGGGGATCAGGCCGATCTCGGCCAAGAGCCAGCGCGCCAGGCGCGTGACCAGGCCGTGGTCCATGCCCATCGGACAGGCCGCCTTGCAGCGCCGGCAGGCGGTGCAGCGATAGGAGGCCTCGGCCATCTGGTCCAGGTACTCGTCGGTGAGCGTGAAGCCGCCGAAGAGCCGGGCCCGCATCACGCCCCAGCGCGTGAAGTATCGCCGGTAGACGCGCAGCAAGAGTTCCGAGCGGTGGCAGGGCAGGTCCTCGTCCTGCTGCGTGGTCGCGTAGAGCTGGCAGGTGGACGCGCAGCGGCCGCAGCGCGTGCTGAGCCGCGCGTAGGTATCGAGGGCAAGCTGGTAGTTGCCGTGGCGCAGGACGGCGGCGAAGGCCTCGAGGAACTTCCGCGGCCGGTCGCTGACCTGCAGCGCCTTGGGCTCGACATGAAAACTGTATTTGCGCCCCGATTCAGCCACGTTCAACCTCGCCGGATACTGTCCAGACGTCTCCCAAGTGTCGTGCGTCGCGCAGATGGAATATTATGGGATGCTATTGTCCCTCAGATAAGCAATGCAATCAGGGCGACCAACGGGAGCCCGGTTTCAAGGGAGAAACGCCTGTACAGCGCTGCATTCCTTTTCTGAACATCAGTAAAGCCATGATCGCGTGGCCTTGTGCCCTCAAGCGTTTGCATGCCCACGACAAGCGTGGGCATGGCACCCACGGCGTGGGCTGTCACCCACGTGCCGCCAATTCTGGTTCACTACACTACCCCCTAGCCGCTCTCGCGCGCACCTCAAGCACGATCCGGCACAACACGGCCAACACCAGCAATCCCAGGGCGTAGACGCCCAGCGTGATGAGGATTTCGGTCGCTGTCGGCGCGTAGTCGGGCACGCGGCCCAGCGGCGTCGGGACAAAGCCGGCCACGACCATCCCCAGGCCCTTTTCGATCCACACGGCCGCGATCACCGCCACGCACACGGCGGCCAGCCAGCCGTCGCGCCGCCGCACCCCAGGCAGCAGCAGGACAACCACGCTGCCCACGCTCAACAGCACGCTGGCCCACATCCAGAGGACCAGCGGACCGTGTCCGTCCAGGCCGAGGAACAGGTACTCCAAGGCATGCCGATGCTCGGGCACGCCGCTGTAGACAGCCGTGAACACCTCGACCAGCACGAAGAACAGGTTCACCAGCAGCGCGTAGGTCACGATCGTGGCCAGCCGGGCGATTGCCTCCCGGCCCGGATCGTACCGGGCGAACCGCCGCAGGATCAGCCCCAACAGGATCAGCAGGGCTGGGCCCGAGGCAAAGGCCGAGGCCAGGAACCGCGGAGCCAGGATCGGGGTCAGCCAGAAGGGTCGGGCCGCGAGGCCCGAGTACAGGAACGCCGTGACCGTGTGGATGCTCACGGCCCAGGGGATCGACAGGAAGACGCAGGCCTTCAGCCAACCGGGCGGCGGCGCCCCCTGGCGCTCCGATTCCAGGCTGAATGCCCCCAGGACCAGGTTCAGCAGCAGGTAGCCGCCCAGGGCCAGCACGTCCCAGAACATGAGCGAGTTGGGGCACGGGTACAGCAGCACGTTGAGCACGCGGCGCGGCTGGCCCAAATCCACGAACACGAAGAGCATGCTCATGGTCACCGCCGCGACGGCCAGCGACTCGCCGAGGATCAGCATCCGGCCGAAGGCGCGCACGTCGTGCAGATAATAAGGAATGACGACCATCACGGCCGAGGCGGCGACGCCGACCAGGAATGTGAACTGGGCGATGTACAGGCCCCAGGTCACCTCGCGGCCGAGGCCCGTCACAGCCAGGCCCGCGCTGTATTGCCGAGCGTAGGCCGCCAGCCCGGCCGCGAGGACCAGGGCCAAGGCAGCCAGCAGCAAGGCGAATCGGATGTTCCCCCGCAAGATGCTTCGCAACACGACGACCTCACAAGATGTAAAACACGCTTGGACCGGTGCCGAGGCTTGGACGGCGGCAGATCGTATCCTGCTGGCGCAGCAATTGGCTGACGGCCGACTGTGGATCGGCCAGGTCGCCGAAGGTCAGGGCCCCGGCGCCGCCGGCCACCGATGCGGCCGCCTCGACGCAGGCCGGAACGCCGCCGGTGCGCAAGCGCTCGGCGCAGAAATCACACTTCTCGACCACGCCCTTGGTCCGGGTCGGATAGTCGGGCCGGATGTTCGCAATATAGGGTCGCGGATCCTGCCAGTTGAAGCTCCGCGCCCCGTAAGGGCAGGCGGCCATACAGTACCGGCAGCCGATGCAGCGGTGCATGTCCATCATCACGATGCCGTCCGCGGCCCGTTTCCACGTGGCGCCCGTGGGGCAGACCTTGGTGCACGCCGGCTGGCTGCAGTGGTTACACAGGACCAGCACCGGTTCGGTCTTGCGCTGGTCGGGGGTTCGGGCATGGATCTGATCGCCAAAGACCGCGCCGAACGGCTCGCTCCAGATCCACTCGATCTTCTGCCGCGGTTCGGGCATGCTCGGCACGTTGTGCGCCGCGTGGCAGGCCTCGATGCAGGCCTGGCGCAGGGACGCGCTACGGCATTTTTTCAGATCGACCACCAATCCCCACTGCTTCGCCGCCGGCGCCGGTTGGCTGGCGATCTCGGCCATCGACCGGCCGGCCGCGGCCAGCAGCGGCAGGCTGCCGGCGCCCAGGGCGGCGCAACCGGCACGCTTCAGGAAGGTTCGTCGGCACTCGCTCATGGCTGGTGTGGGGCGATCGAGAGGGTGGTTTGGATTCTTGAGCCGGTCCCAGAATCTGTCGGCAGTTCGGTCATCCTGGGCCGCAAGACCTGGCTGCGGCGGTTCTGGGATAGGCCCTTAGCCACCGGATCGAGGTGGCAATCCCAGCAGTCGAGCTTGGGCCCGACGCGCGCGTAGTCGTGGCACCGGTCGCAGAAACCGCGGTGCTCGCCGTGGCAGGCCAGGCAGGTCCGCGTGAGGCTCATTGGGCATTTGCGGCCGTCGCAAGCCGAGACGTAGCTGTCGAGTCCATCGCGCACGACCGCATCGCGCCACTGGCGCAGCAGGCGCGGATGGTGGGCGCGCATGTAGGCCGCGTCCTCGACGCAGCGGACGTCGCCGGCCGGCATCTCCAGCGGCGGCATCTCGGCCGGCCGGCCCAAGGCCAGCGCGTACCAGAGCGGAAAGCCCAGTCCCAGCAGCCCGGCGGCCAGTCCAAGATAGATCTTACTGGGTCCTGCATAGCCAATGAACCGAGGGCGACCATCGGAAGCCCGGTTTTCCCGACCTCCCGTTGGTCGGCCGGGGCCATTAGCAGTGCAGAGATCAATAGGGCGGTCAGTCATGGGCCGGTCCCTCGTGGGCCGACTCGCCGGCCGTGGGCGTCTGCAGCGGTTCGCCGCGCAGATCGGTGCTCCGCGGCTTCTCGCCGCGCAGCACCAGGGCATTGGCCACCAGTTCGGTCACGCCGGTCACCTGCACGCCGGGGGCCCAGTAGTCGCACACGGTGGGCAGCGTGGCCCGATCCACGGCGCAGATCGCGGCCAGCCGGTTCACGCCGTGGCGCTGCTGCACGTAGCGCACGGCGTTGCCGCGCGGCAGTCCGCCGCGGAGTCGCATCTCCATGTTCTCGTCGGTGCCCAGTCCGGCCCCGCCGCCGCAGCAGAAGGTCTGCTCGCGGATGGTGTTGGCCGGCATCTCGAAGAAGTGGTGGCACACGTTGCGGATCACGTAGCGCGGCTCTTCCAGCAGGCCCATGCCCCGGGCCGGATTGCACGAATCGTGGAACGTGACACGCAGGTGGTCGTTGCGCGCGGGGTCCAGCTTCAGCCGTCCCTCATGGATCAGGTCGGCGAGGAACTCCATGATGTGGACCATCTTCGTGGAGCGCGCGTTCTCGAATACGGTGCCGGTCACGGGCGAACGCGGCACTTCGAGGAAGTCGGCCGGGCCGTTCATGGTGTCCATGTACTGGTGGACGATCCGCCACATGTGGCCGCACTCGCCGCCCAGGATCCACTTGACGCCCAGGCGCCGGGCCTCGGCGTAGATCTTGGCGTTGAGCCGCTTGGTCATCTCGTGCGAGGTGAACAGGCCGAAGTTGCCGCCGTCGGAGGCGTAGGTGCTGAAGGTGTAGTCCAGACCCAACTCGTGGAACAGGAGCATGTAGCCCATGCAGGTGTACGTGCCGGGGTCGGCCACGAAATCGCCCGAGGGGGTGACGAAGAGGATCTCGGCCCCCTTCTTGTTCAGGGGCGGATCGACCCGAATGCCGGTGGCTTGCTCGATGTCGTCGATCATGAAGTCGAACGTGTCGCGCAGGCCGTGCGGCTGGATGCCCAGGTGGTTGCCGTAGCGGAAGCAATTGGCCACCGGCTCGATGACCCAGTTGACGTAGATGCCCAGCAGGCCCAGCAGCTCGCGGCCCATCATGGTCACTTCGGCCGTATCGATGCCGAAGGGGCAGAAGACCGAGCAGCGGCGGCATTCGGTACACTGGTAGAAGTAGGAGAACCACTCCTTGATCACGTCCACGGTCAGCTCGCGCGCCCCGGCGATCCGGCCCAGCACCTTGCCCAGCGCGGTGAAGTTCTTGCGATACACCGAGCGCAGCAGCTCGGCGCGCAGCACGGGCATGTTCTTCGGATCGCCGCCGCCGAGAAAGAAATGGCACTTGTCCGAGCACGCGCCGCACCGCACGCAGCAGTCCATGAAGATCTGGAAGCTGCGGTACTTGCCCAGCCGATCGGCCATTCCTTCCAGTACCGTGCGCTGCCAATCGGCCGGAAGCTGCCAATCGGCGTCGGTCACCGACCAGTCGCGCGCATGGGGCAGATCCAGGATCTTCAGGTTCTTGGCCTTGCCCGGATAGATGTAGGAGCCGGGCCGGAAATCGACCGGGGTGTCCATCCAGTCCGATTGCGGCGGGCCGGCGGGCGGCTTGAGCAGATCGTGCTGCGGATAGTATTCCGGCTGGTCAGGCGTGGGCATGACTATTCCTTTTCCACCGGGATGCCTGCGGCCTGCATCTTGCTGCGCAGCTCGTCTTCGTACTCCTGGTACGTGTGGACCTGGACCGGGTAGTCCCACGGATTGACGTGCCGGACGCGGCGGCTGTTGTTGGCCAGGTTGCGCGTGGGGCTCATCAGCACGCCGGCCATGTGGACGACCTTGCTGAAGGGGATGTACGCCGCCAGCACGCACGCCAGGAACAGGTGGCCGAACAGCCAGGGACCGACCGGCCCGGGCAGCGACGGCCGAAGGCTGGCCAGCCCCAGGGCCCACTGTTTGACGGCCACCAGATCGGCGCCCAGCCAGTGCCGGATCGCCAGGCCGCTGAGACCGATGCCCAGCAACAGCGCGACCAGGAAATAATCCTCGGCCAGCGAAAGATAGCGCAGGTACGGATCGCTCAGCCGGCGCGCCAGCAGGTACAGCAGCGCGACCACGAATGCCAGCGAGCTGAGATACACGACCGGCAAGCCGATCGCCAGAAATCCGTCGCATTGGGCCAGCAGCGCGACGGGGCCGGGAATCGGCGCGATCACCATGCCCAGGTGCCGGAGGAGGATCACGAGCATCGATCCGTGGAAGGCCATCGCGCCGAGCCACAGGGCCGGGCGCCAGGCGTAGACCAGCCGGTCAGAGGGCGTGCGGCGCGCCGCCGTGTTGCGCAGCAGCGAGCGAAAGCAGAGCACTTCCAAGGCCATGCGTCCGAGCACGCCCAGCGTGCCGCTGGGATTGTCCAGCCGGGCCGGCTCGATCCAGCCCAGCGAGCGCTGCTGGCCGCACGAGGTGGGAATCCGGAAGGGCACCGGCGCTCGGCTCCATTTCAGCACGCGCCACGTCATCCCGGCCAACAGCGTCGCTACGGCCAGGTACGGAATCACGATGCCCAACAGCACGCCGGGCACGGTTCCGGCCGCGCCCAGCAGGCCCAGTGCGAACAGCATCAGCACGGCGATCAGGCTGGCCAGCAATTTCATGGGCAGTCGCCTCGCGCCGTGATGGAAGTCTCGCCGTCGGCCACCGAGCTATGCGCGACGCCGCTGGCCGGTTGCGACTGGGCCGACCGCCGGCCGGCGTAGGGCCCTGTCAGGCGCCGGGCCTCGTTGACCCGCACTTCGCACACGCGCTGCCGATGCTGCGCGTAGAGATCGAACGCGGCCAAGGCCGCCTGGTCGACTTGTTCGCAGAACGCCGCGCGCTCCGCTTCTGGCAGGCATTCGCAACACGCCTTCAACTGCAAGACGAACCCGATGGCCTGCGAAGGGCTGAACTCCTGCACGGCCCGGATGCGGATCACGTCGTCCAGGCAGGCGGCGACCGTTTGCGGAGACTGGCCGGCTAAGAGGGCTTGGACCGCCGCTGGCAGGGCCGTGCGCAGGGCGTGTCCGACCGGGTTGGCGAACGGGTCTGGCTGGCGCTCGAAGGCCCTTGCCGCGGCCGGCCCGTAGCCGGCCAGCGTTTGGGCGAGCCATCGCGAGGCGATGGCCGCGGCCTGTGTGCGCGGGGTGTCGGCGAGTGCCATGGTCCGTTCGCTTTTGTCGCTCAGACGCAGCCGGTCGGTTTGGGCAGTCCGGCGACCTTACAGGCGCCCTTGGCCGGCCCGCTGGGAAACAGTTCGTAGACCTCGTTGAGTTTGAAGCCGGTTTCCTTGCACAGCTTGCGGATCATGGGCGCCATCTGGAACTGGAGGTAATAGTTCCGCAGGTAGTTGACCAGCTTCCAGTGCTTTTCGCTCATCTCGTCGACGCCTTCGGTCTTGGCCAGGGCCGCGGCGACCGCTTCGTCCCAGGCGGCCGGGTCCTGGATGAAGCCGTCTTCGTCGAGTTCGAGTTGCTTGCCGCCGAGTTCTCGTATCTCCATGGAAGTGCTCCTGTGTCTGCAGGTGAGTCGCACGCAAAGCCGCAAAGGGGCGAGCCCGTATCGCCTGGCGCCTGGGCGTCCTGGCGTGAGATCTCCCACGAATGGTGTGCTGGCGGGCCGCGCTGCGCTCAACCCGCCCTACAAGTACATGCTACCGTTCTGGCCCTGGGTTCCTGTTCTAGAACCGGAATTGGGTCGTCGAGCGGAAGGTGGTCGTGGCGTGGGTGAAGTCGTCGATGTGTTTGTCGGTGAAGGGGATACCGGTCAGTTTGAAGAACCGTTCCCAGCCGATGCGATCGATCCACTCGCCCATGCGCTCGCCCGGCTTCGCGTTGCCGCGCCACACCTCGACCAGGTTCTTCACGGCCTCGACCACCTCGGGCCAGCGCGGCGGGCGGTTGGGCAGGAAGGGAATCGCCAGCCGGGAGAACTTGGGCGCGGTGCGCGCGTTGGAGATCTTGCCGCCGACCCAGATCGACACCCCGTCGTTGACCGGGTCCATGATGTCGATGGCCGGGCAGACCGCGGCGCAGTTGCCGCAGTACATGCACTTCTCGGCCACGATATCGATGCTTTTGAGCTTCGGGTTCGGCCGGACCGCGCCCGTCGGGCAGGAAGCCACCGTGGAGGGAATCTCGCAGGACTTGCTGACCATGTCGTGGTTGATGCGCGGCACGGTGCGATGGATGCCCACGATGGCGATGTCCGAGCAGTGGCAGGCCCCGCACATGTTCACGCAGCAGGCCACGGCGACGCGGAGCCGCGCCGGCACGTCGCGTTTGCCGGTGAAGTAGGGGTGCAGTTCGTCCATCACGGCCTTGACCAGGCCCGAGGCGTCGGTCACGGCGCTCTTGCAGTGGATCCAGCCTTGCGTGTGGACCACGTTGCTGATGGCGTTGCCCACGCCGCCGACCATCAGGCCCGCGGCTTCCAGGCGTTCCAGGAGCGGCTCGACCTTGGCCGGTTCGGAGACGAGGAATTCCACGTTGTGACGCGTGGTGAAGCGGATATGACCGTCGCAGAACTGGTCGGCCAGGGCGCAGATCTGCCGCACCCAGTCGGTGCTCACCAGGCGCGGGGAGGCGACGCGCACGCTGGTCAGCACGGCGCCCGATTCGCTGGTGTGGCAAAGCACGCCCGGCTGCGGGATGGTGTGCTGGCGCCAGCGCCCGTAGTTCTCGCGCACGATCGGCGGCAGCATGTCGCGGTAATTCGGAGGTCCGATGTCGTTCTTAGCCATTTTGCTGCACCTCCTCCGACTTCCAGAACAAGTAGGGATTGGCGCGCGGCGCGTTGACCATCTGCGCGCAGGGCTGGCGGCCGATGGCCTGCAGGAAGGCGGCCATGCCCAGCCGGTCGATGAGCTCGCCGATCCGTTCGCGGTTCTTGCCGTTCTCGGCCCACCAATCGATGATCTTGACCAGCAATTCCTTGAACTCGGTGTAGGGCGGCTGCATCTCGATGAAGGGCACCAGCACCGAGCCGATCTGGGCCCCTTTGACCACGGGCGCCTTGCCGCCGACGAGCAGCGTGGCCCCTTGTTGCTTGCCCACGCGCAGCGCCTTGGGCATCTGGTTGATGCAGTGCATGCAGTGCGTGCAGTCGGCGTCGTTGATCTTCAGCTCTTGTGTTTGGGCGTCCCACTCGACGGCCCAGGTCGGGCAGCGGCGGACCACCTGGTCGATGATGTTCAGTCCGTCGGCCACGTATTGCCGCACGGCCTGTGGATCGACCTGGATCGCGTCGCGCCACACGCCGATGATGGCCAGGTCGCTGCGCGCGCTGGCCGCCGCGCAGTCGTTGGGGCAGCCCGAGCACTTGATCTTGAACTTGTAGGGGAACGAGGGGCGATGGATATCGCTTTGGAAGTGCATCGTCAGGTCATAGGTGATGTCCATGGTGTCGATGCACGCGTACTCGCAGCGCGCCTGGCCCACGCAGCAACTGATGGTGCGCAGGGCACTGCCCGATCCGCCCAGGTCGAAACCCACTTCGGTCAGGGCGTCGAAACAGGGCTGGAGGTTCTCGGTGGTGGTGCCCAGGAGGATGATGTCGCCGGTCGAGCCGTGCAGGTTCAGCAGTCCGCTGCCGTACTGGTCCCACACGTCGCACAACTGGCGGAGCTTCTCGGTCGTGTAGAAGAAGCCGGCCGGCTCGTTGATCCGCATGGTGTGGAATTCCTTGACGCCAGGGAACTCCTCGGGCAGGGAAGAATAGCGCCCGACCACTCCGCCGCCGTAGCCGCGCACGCCGACGATGCCGCCGCGCTTCCAGTGGCCCGTGTTGTCGGCATAGGAGCGTTCGACCTGGCGGAGCAGGTCGGCGGCGGCGGGGGATTTTTCGGCGGCCTGCTTGAGCTGGGCGACGAAGCTGGGCCACTGGCCTTCTTCCAACTCATCCAGCAGCGGCGTGTTCGATGGTTCCATGTTCAATACTCCTGTACGCTGACGCCGCCCCGGGCACAGACGATCACACAACTTTCGCAGCCAAGGCATTCCGAGGCGTCGCCGGTCACCTGGGCCCGGCCTTCCACCATGCTGATGATCTGCGAGGGGCACGAGGTGGCGCACTGCCCGCAGCCGTCGCAGTGTTCGTTGTCGATGGTGACCAGATACATGGGATCAAAGTCTCTGAGGAGGAAAGGCACTGACCGAGGACTGCAGCGCATCATGCCCGAGGGCGGCAAGGAAGGCAAGCCGGCGGCGGCCCGAAGACTTTCGGACCGCGGCGCCGGCATGCGATCACCCCTGCCCCCAGGGTATGGATCGACTTGGGCTCGGACCGATCGCCCCGCAGAAATCGATGATTATCGATAATAAACGTTTATCGGCGTTTGTCAAGCGTTCCTGGCCGTCGAATTGGCCGCGCAGCGGAGTCCGACCAGGGCGCCGGCTCGGGCAGCGCGGCCGCTTGCGTGCGAGTCGCGCGGGGCCCGGAGAATGGCGCGTGCCGGCCTTGCAGACGACTCCTTGGGTTACTGGCAGAGCCAGCGCAAGGTCTTTTCAGAACAGCAGTTGCGGAGAAGTTGCAGTACCTGGTCGTCGACCTTGGTGTTGACCTGCGCAACCAAGTAGATGCAGGCCCCGCGCCCCTGGTGCTTGTAGGTCAGGAAGGGCTGCTGGGTGTCGGGCCGGTCCTTCTTGACCCGAGTGGCCGTGATCAGCACCTCGGCGGAGAAGTTGCGCGTCTCGCGCCCCACGGCCGGTGGATCGAGGGCGATCCATTCGTCCAACTTCAGCCCTTCGGTCAACGGGCAGGCCTGGAGGACCTTGATTTGCGGCATGGTGGCGCTGGCGTGGCCCTGCACGCCAAGGAAGTGATTTTTCGCATAATCGCCAGTCGAATCTTCTGCATCGGCCCGATGGTTGGCATTGCGGTCCACCAGCACGGCCGAGGATCCGCTGATGAGCAGTCCGCCACTGCGCACGTAGTCGTCGATGCCTTCGAACATGGCCTGGCTGTAGTAGTCGGCCCCGGCGGGGATCACGATCCGTTGGAAGCGATCGCGCTGGGCCTTGTTCTGGGGCAGGAGGATGTCGACGTCGACCAGCTCGGGCTGGAAATCAAGGGCTCGCAGGGCCTTGAGGCAGGCGTCGCGCAGGGCGAGCGTGGAACGTTTGTTGGTCGTCTCGAAGCGCGCCGCATGGTCCAGCAGGGCGATCGGCCTGTCGCGCGGTTGGGAAGGCGCCGCGTGGGCCTGCTCGGTTGGGGCGACCGTCGGACCGGCTTCCTCCGGCACCTCGGGATTGTCCTTGTCGGCCTTGAGGGTCATTCCAGCGAAGGCATCGGCATTGGGGTAGATGCCAGGGAAGGCGGCCAAGGCGCGCGGCGCGCCCAGTGCCAGGATCAGGGGTTGATAGAGGTGCTTGATCTCGACCGGCACACCGGCCAGCAGTTTGGCTTGCGAAAATTCGCCGAGGATTTGGCCGGTGACGATATCCTTGAGTTGATAGCCCTCGGCCGCCGGCAGCGGCAGGCGTGCCGGATCGATGTGCAGCGTGGCGCGTCCCTGTCCCCATAAGGTCAGCGACATGGCCTGCCCCTTGGCCGCGCTTTCCAGAATCCGCATCTGGCTGTCGCTGCGCAGATGGACGGCCGGCTGGGCGATATGGCGGACCACTGCGGCGAAGTAGTCGCTGGCGTCCGGGCTGGCGCCGATGGTGGAAAAGAAGACCCGGCCGTTGCCCAGCAACAGTGAGCCGCCGTCCTGGTCGCTGGCCAGGACCTGCGATTGCGCGGCGTCGCACTGGCGCCGGCTGCCGCCCCAGAACTTCTTGATCTTGGGCAAGAACGGGGCCTCGGCCGGCGTGAGGTAGCCGGGCAGGCCCGGGCCGGTGATCTTCAGCCCGGCGAATTCCTGCGTCAGGTCTTTCTCTTCGGTCAGGTCGGGCCGGGCGGTGCTCAGCGGTCCGGCCACCAACAGCAGTTTGCCGCCTTGGGCCACGTACTGCCGCAGGCTGTCGGCCATCTCGGCGCTCAGGCCGCGGCCCATGTCCTCGGGAATGACGATCAGCGCGTAGTGCGCCAGGTTCTTGGGGTCCAGGGCGAAGCGGCTGCCCAACACCAGCCCATCCACGTCCAGCGTCTCGGTCAGGCCGACCATCAGGGCGCGGACGCGTTTCTCGTACTCCACGCCGGTGCCCTGCGGGTGCTGCATGATGAACGGATTGGGGTTTACGGCCACGGCCACCTGGGCCGGGCTGGTGGCGCCCTGCCAGGCGGTCATCAGGCCCAGCCAGCGCTGCATGTTCGTTTTGCCGAAGAACAGCTCGACTTCCTTGGGCGAGAGCCCTGAATGGCCGGTATAAATGTCGCCGTACTTTTCGGTAAAACCTTTGACCTTGGCGTAGTAGTGCGGTTCTCTTCGATATAGACCGGACTACGATAGGCGAAGTAGCAGAGCGGCCGGCCGTGGAAGGCGTAGCTGAAATTGCGCGCCAGGATCTGCCCTCTGTAGCTGGGGCCGAAATCGATCCAGGCCCCCTGGATCGTCTGATAGGGCTTGCCCGATTCGCGCCCGTAACCGGAGAACCACTGCCGATCGCAGATCTGTTCCAGGGCCACGATGTCGTAGCCCCAGCGCCAACTGTCGCCGGCGAAGGCTTCGGGCGCGTAGGAGCAGAAGTGGGTTTGCAGGCCGTGCTTGCGGCAGACTTCGGCGGCGTGGGCCACAAAACGGTTGACCACCGCGCAGCGATAGAGAAAGTAGCGCCGCCACCACTTGTCCGACGCGTCGACTGGGGGCAGGGCCCGGCCTGAGTAATGCTCGCCGAAGGTCTTCTGGCAATACGCGACGAACTCCGGCAGATCGTCTTCGTGCTGGTCGGGGGCCTCGGTGCAATCGACCTCGTGCCACATCACGCCGGCCAGCGTGCGATGCTGGCCGTAGCGCGCGGCGACCTCTTCGATCTGGGCGGCGTACAGTTTCAGCATCTCGGGGTGATTCAGGCCGGCGAACTCGGTGCCGGGATACTTGCCGCCGGGCGGGGTCCAGGTGAGCCAGACCTTGATTCCGCGCGTGTCGGTCTGAACGAGCAGTTCTTCCAGGAAGTCGCGATCTTTCATGCGGCGCTCGGTGACCGCGTGCGCGACCGAGGTGGGATGCAGGAACGGCCCGCCGCGTCCGGACTGTTCAAAAAACAGGATATCGCTCACGCCCAGGTCGGCCAGATCGGTCACGATGCGTTGGACCGGGAAGGGATCGCCCACGGCTTTGTCCCAGATGCCCCAGGGGCCGCCGGGCGACATCCAGACGCCGAGGGTCGGCTTGTCCTGGGCCGAGGCCGAGCCGGCAGCGAAGCTGACGAGCGTGCAGAGGACGAAAGGCGTGAGGCGGAGCATGGATCGGTCCTCGGGGGCGTGGCTATGAGGTTCGAGGATTCAAACGAAGCAACGCTGGGGCAGTCAACGATCGCGCGGCGAATTCGTGTCGCTCTCGGGCGTCGCTTGTGGCATAATCGTCTCCTGCGCAGCGTAAGTGACACACGGCGCGGTCGCAAGTACGCGCACGCGCAATGGATGGCGTTTTTCAGCACGGCACCCCGTCAGGCTGGCGGAGATTCACGGCCCATGAGCATCCTGATCGTTCTGCTCTTTCTGCTGGTCCTGGTGGCGGCCTGGGCGATGATCCTGCTGGGGCTGCCGGGCACGTGGGTGATGCTGCTGGCGGCGGTGGTCTATGCCTTCTTGGCCCCGGTGCAGGCGCCGTTGACCCTGGGTTGGCCGGCCCTGATCGTGCTTGCGCTGCTGGCCGCGTTGGGCGAGATCATCGAACTGGTGGCGGGGATGGCCGGGGCCTCGGGCGCTGGGGCGAGCCGGCGGGGCATGATGGGCGCTTTGGCTGGCTCGCTTCTGGGCGCCTTCGGCGGCCTGCTTCTGGGCCTGCCGATCCCGCTCATCGGATCGGCCTTGGCCGCGATCCTCTTCGCCAGCCTGGGCGCCCTGACCGGGGCGATCGTCGCGGAGCATTCGGGCGGACGCACGTGGCGCGAACTGTGGCCGATCGGCAAGGCGGCCTTCTGGGGCCGCATGCTGGGCACGCTCTCCAAGGCGGCCGTCGGGCTGGCGATGCTCGCCGTGACGGTGCTGGCGCTGATGCTGTGAGAAGCTTATCAGCTATCAGCGGTTAGCTATCAGCGATTGGGCCCGGGAAGGCTCAGGCGCTTTCGGCCAGGGGTTCGGGCTGGCGATCGCTGTCGGCCAGCAGGGCCAGGTCGACGGGGAACTCGACGAAGCCGCTGAGCCGCTCGGCGGCCGTGGGATGCTGCAGCTTGCGCACCGCGCGGCGTTCGATCTGGCGCACGCGTTCGCGGCTGACAGCGAAGATCTTGCCCACCTCGTCCAGGGTGTAGACGTGGCCGTCGCCCAGCCCGAAGCGGAGCTTGAGGATTTCCCGTTCGCGCCAGCTCAAGGCCTGCAGGACTTCCTCGATCCGCGTGCGGAGCAGGTGCTGATCGAAGTCCTGGTCGGGGCTGGTCTCGCGGTGGTCGGAGAGCCACTCGCCGCGCGTGGTTTCGTCGCGGTCGCGGATGGGCTGATCGAGCGACAGCGGTTGATGGCGCATCTTCAGGGCATGGGCCGTTTCGTCGACGGGCAGGCCCACGGCCTTGGCCGTCTCTTCGATGCTCGGTTCGATGCCGCCGTTCTGGGTGAGATGTTCGGTAGCCTGGCTGATCTTGCCCATTTTTTGGGCCACGTGATTCGGGGCGCGGATCGTGCGGCTCTGATCGCTGATGGCGCGGTTGATGGCCTGGCGAATCCACCAGGTGGCGTAGGTGCAGAACTTGCAGCCGCGCGACGGTTCGTACTTGTCGACGGCGCGCATCAGGCCCGTGTTGCCCTCCTGGATCAAGTCCAGGAAGCTCATGCCGCGATTGCGATAGGGCTTGGCCACCGAGACCACCAGGCGGAGGTTGTGGGCACAGAGGGCCTGGCGCCCGGATTCATGTTCGTCGTGATAGCGCGCGATGCACTGCAGGCGTTGGCGGAGCACGCGGGGCGACTCGCCCGCCAGCAGAATCAGGCGGCTGATCTCCTGCCGCAACGACTTGGCGCGCGCCGACTGCGCGCGGCGGCCGGTGAGCTGCGCCAACTCGCGTCGGCCGTTGTACATTTGGGTCAGCCATTGGCGCAATTGATCGACGGCCGGTTGCACCGGCTCCATCTTCGGATGGACCTGTTCCAGGCGTTCGGCCGCCTCGCGGCGCAAAGCCCTGACGGCGCGCCATGCTGCGCTGCGCTTCTCGCCGCGCGCCTCCAAGGCGCGTTGGAAATCCTTGCGGCTTTGGGCCAGGAGCTGCTTGACCATGGGCAACTCGTCGCGGACCCAACGCCGCACGCGGCGCTTCTCGTCCATATCGCCCATGGAGACATCCACGGCGTCGTGCAAACGCACGGTGCCCAGCGCCACCCCTTCCAGAAGATGGACCACGGCCTGCAGCAACGGATCGTTGCCCAACAGGCTCTGCCGGTACCGCCGCCGCGACCGCTTGATGCTCCGCGCCAGGACCAATTCCTGTTCGCGGGTCAGAAGGGGAATTTCATTGATCTGGGCCAGATAGGTCTGGACCGCGTCGAAGGTGTTCTCAGGGATAGTCGCCGGACGGATCATGGGTGGTGATGAAATAAGGGTAGCGGGCGTAGTCGTTCTCTAGACGCCACGAGGGGGATCATAGGTTCGGACCTGCCGGCGACGCGCCGGTGGAACCAGAACCGATACGCGGTGGGTGGGGTACAGAGACCTAGAAAATGGGCCGCGTACTGCGGAGCCCAAGCCGGTCTCGGTGGAAAGGATGCCTCGTTCCTGCCCCTAGCCTATTGTATACGGAGTTCCAAGCCCTGTTGTTCTGTTTTTTCTGATTTCTCCAGTTGTATATCCCAGATCGAAGGTGCGTGTCGAGCCCAACTTCGCGCATCTTGGGCGGATCGACACCCCCTCACTGTAGTGGCTTGAGGGCTGTCTCTCCCAGGAAAACTCGCAAGAATCCACCCCAAAGCGCCTAATGCCCGTAGATCTAACCTGATTGGGGAAATCTGTTTATCCAGCGACCCATTGTTCATCGACTAGGCGGGCCCCCAAGTGAAGCCCTGGAAGCAGGAGCAGCATATTTCTCCTACTCGGCAGGCTTGTAGTGGTAAGGTTTCATCAGGGCCACAAGAGGGGACTCGCAAGCCGGTTCCTGCTTGGAGCTTGAGTCTGCTATGACGGTCGCAGACTGTGTGGGGAAAGGGTGGCTTGCACGGGGGGGCTTGTGGCAGGATCATGGAGGCTCGATTTCTTGAGGGCCGTAGGGGCGCAAAGATCAGGATGCACCGCTGGGTATTCACATGTGGTTGAGTTGCCTGTTGTCGTTTTCGAGCGTGTTGGCGTTGGCGGCCGAGGCCCCGCCGTTGCGGCCCACGGACTGGGAGAAGACCTTCCTGAGCCCCGGTCCGAACGTGTTGCGTTTCACGACCATGGCGTCGTTGACGGCCGAGGTGCCATTCACCATTCGCGACTATTGGGGGCGGGAAGTGCATGCGGGCCAGGGCCGGCTGCTGGATGCCTTCGTGGAACTGGACGTGGACCTCCCGCGCGGCTTCTACGAGATCGAGATGCCGGAGTTGGACCAGCGGTTCGGGCTGGTGGTGCTGGAGCCGGCCGCGGCTGCGGATCC
>CALARR010000013.1 GCA_937889015.1 uncultured Planctomycetales bacterium
AATCCCTAATCCCTAATCCCTAATCCCTAATCCCTAATCCCTAATCCCTAATCCCCTTACACACGCGTCCAGTACCACAGCCGTCGGTGCGGGCTCAACGACCACGGGCCCGCACGAGGCTGGCACAAGCACCGTTTCCCCGATCTGAACGGGCCCTGCCGGGTCGTTCGGCAGCCGCAACTCCCCTTCGACCACCGTGAGCAAGTGGCAAATCGATCCCCCCCCAAGCTGTGCTGCCGATCGCAGTTCCCAGCGGTCCAGGACAAACTTGTCGCAGTCTACCAGTCGCCAGTGCCCCTCCGGACTGTGGGCCACCGGAACCTGCGGCGCTACAGGACCGCAGGAGAAGTCTGTCGCAGCCAAGGCCTCGGCCACATGCAAGGCTCGGGGACGACCGTCCGGTCCGACGCGGTTCCAATCGAACAGCCGATAGGTCAGATCGCTCGCCTGCTGGATCTCGTAGATCAGCAGCCCCTCGCCCAGCGCGTGGACGGTGCCGGCCGGAATGAACACACAGTCCCCCACTCGCGGCTGAAACTGGTGCAGGCACTCTTCGCAGCGTCCCGCGCGGACTGCCTCGTCCAACGCGGCCCGGTCAACACCCGATTTCAGCCCAGCGTAGATCGTCGCCCCCGGCTGCGCCGCCAGCACGACCCAAGCCTCCGTCTTCCCCTGGTCGGGCGGATTCGCTTGGGCGGCCAAAGCGTCGTTGGGATGCACCTGCACCGACAGACGCCGATTCGCATCCAGGAGTTTCAACAGCAGCGGAAAACAGCCCAGTCCCTGCTGACAGCCGAGCAGTTCCGCCCCACGTTCCCGCACCAGATCCTGAAGCGTTGTGCCAGCCAACGGGCCCACCAGCACCCGTGTCTGATCCGCACCATGATCGCAGATCTCCCAACTCTCGGCGTAGTCGTCCCCTGGCCCCAACGTCCGCCCAAGGATCGTGGCAAAACGCCGCCCCCCCCACAAATACTGCCTGAGAATCGGTTGCAAACGCAGTGGATACAGTTCGTTCATGCCGCTGTTCTACCATGACTCGCTTTCGGGTGGCCAGGGGGAGCCCCTATCGACCAACTCCAAGCTCAATGCATGACGACACCACCCTACCACCGGCTTGGTTGCCAGGGACTAGTGGGGCAAGTAAGATGAAGATCTTGGAATCGGCTCCAGAACCCTTCGCCGTCGCTTTGCGGCCGACGTGCGCCTGCGCGTCGCGGGTCTGGGGGGGCAGGCTCTCACTGCTGCCGAAGTCCAGCAACGCCGTCCCCCTGCTTTCTTCCCGGCGATGGACGTGGTTTCTCCGAAACCGCGCCCCCAACGCTATCCACGGCCCGTAATCCATCTCTCGCTCATGTTCAGACGATCCCATCCGAACAAAGACCTCTTCGCCGAATCGACCATGACCTTCGGGGAGCACCTCGAAGAACTGCGCGCCTGCCTCTTCAAGGCCCTGATCGGTTTGACCGTAGGCGTGATCATCGGCCTGTACGTGGGCACAGCCGTTGTGGATTACATCAAGTCGCCCCTGCAAAACGCCCTTGAGGCCTACTACCAGGACAAGGACCTGAAACGGACCACGGAGCAACTGGAGGAACTGAAGGGCCTTCCCGGCCTGCCACAAGATCCTGCGGCGCTAAAGCAGATGATCGAAGTCCAGCAGATGATGCCGCGCCAGATGTACATCGATCCCGGCGAGCTCATCCGTGAACTCAAGCAACGCTACCCGAAGCCCTTTGCCGCCCTGCCGGATCTGGAGCGGCCTACGCCGCGTGCGAACAACCCCGCCTCGCCCTCAGGACCGGCCACCGGGGAAGAGGTCGCCGCCACCCTGCCCGACCTGATGCCCATCTACCTCTGGGTCCGACTGCAGGACGACGAACGCACGCGAATCAAAAGCCTCAGCGCCCACGAGGCCTTTTCCATCTACATGAAGGCCTCGGTCCTGGTGGGCACAGTCTTCGCCAGTCCTTGGGTGTTGTACCAGCTCTGGTCGTTCGTGGCCGCCGGCCTCTATTCCCACGAGAAACGCTATGCCTACGTCTTCTTTCCCTTCAGCCTGATCCTCTTCCTGGCCGGGGTGGCATTGGCCTTCTTTGTGGTCTTCAAGCCGGTGCTGTCCTTCCTCTTCAGTTTTAACAGCGCGATGGGCGTAGAACCCGACCCGCGAATCAGCGAGTGGCTGAGCTTCGTCTTGATCCTGCCGTTGGGGTTCGGTATCGGCTTCCAGTTGCCGCTGGTCATGCTCTTCCTGGAGCGTATCGGCCTGATGACCATCAAGGCCTACTGGCAACAGTGGCGCGTCGCCGTACTGGTGATTGCTGTCGTGGCCATGATCCTCACGCCTCCCGATCCGTACAGCATGTCTTTGATGGGCGCCCCGTTGGTGCTGCTGTATTTCGGCGGCATCCTGCTGTGCAAGTTCATGCCCAAGCTGCACTGAACCCGGACCGCCCATCGCGTCCAGCACCGACTCCCAGAACGGACAACCGGCAACCGCCTCGCTCCCCTTCAGATCGCTTCGCCCCCGCGTTCGCCGGTGCGAATGCGAATGCAGTCTTCCAAGGGCAGCACGAAGATCTTGCCGTCCCCCACCTCGCCGCTGGCCCCGGTCTTCGCGCCCGTAATGATGGCGTCGATTGTCGGCTGCAGGAACTCGTCGTTCACGCCGATCATCAACTGCACTTTGCGCAACAGATTCACCGAGTACTCGTGCCCGCGATACACCTCGGTGTGCCCTCGTTGCCGGCCAAATCCCTGCACATCCATGACCGTCAGGCGAAAGACTTCCACCTCGGCCAGCGCGGCCTTCACGGCTTCCAAACGATTGGGCTGGATGATGGCGATGATCAGCTTCATGGCGCACGTGCTCTCCTGTGACTGGGCAACTGTAGATCCTAGCCGTTGCCCTCCCGGGACTCAAGAGCCCTGACGCCGACCGCACACCGCCCCGCCGCCCAAAGGGAATCGGCCCGGGACGGGAGGCCATCTGGCCAAACCCGCCCGGGCCGATGGTCGGGCGATAGGCATTCGCTTTGGAGAAATGCGGGGACAGGCGCCGGCGGTGGTCTGGCGTTCGGTTATGCCTGGCGCCTGCCCCCTCGGTTTCGTAACAGTCAGCCACACAAACACCCAGCGACCACTAGCGAAAGCAAGCCGCATGCCGAGGCCGCGGCCAACCCTCCACCCGCTGGCTCAACTGGCGGCAGATCAGCAAGTTGCGCCTCCAAGAAGTTGCCCCTGCGATGCCCGGTCTGCAAAAGCTGCTCAAACCCTGTGCACCCGGCGTCACCAAAGCGTGCAATCGGCAAGCTCCACCAAGCCCGCCAACCGGCGGCATCCCGCACGACGACCAGAGTGGACCGTCGCCATGGGGACCCACGGCCCAACCCTGAACCTGGATGCCGTGCCCCCCGGCCCGCCCCGCCATGCGCAAAAAATGACGCTGCCGGCAGCGATCCTCGCCACCGGCAGCGTCGTGGTCTTCTTCGGCTTACGCCACTCGTGCCCGGCGCCGTCTACGCCCCGGGCCGCTTCAGGTCAGTAGGTCACAATCATGTCCACGCCAAACAGGAACTGGTCGTTCCGATTGCCGGCGAAGGGCGCCTCGCTGCCCGGAGCTGTCTGCCCCTCGAACCAGTCCCAGCGGACTTCAGGCCGCAGGGTGAAGTTCTTGTTGGGCTTCCAGTTCAGGCCCGCGGTGACTTCGTAGAAATCGCCCACGTACGGACCCGTGTGCAGGTTGCCGTCGCCAATGCCCGTAACACGCGTCCCGTCCGCATCGCGGAACCACTCCGCGCGGATGCCAGCGCCCCAGCAAGCATTGATCTTGTACAACCAGTACTGGTTCAGACCGTACCAGTCGGCCCGACCCGTGCTGTCATACTGCCAGCCGTAGTCGTGCTGAAGGATATAGTCCAGCCGCTCGGTGAGCTTCATCTTCGCCACCAGGCTGTAGATCGTCCGGTTCGTGTCCGGTCCAAACTCGCTGGTCGACAGATTGAAGGCCAACGACAGGGCTTCTTCTTCGCTCGTCCAGGTCACGCCACCCAGGAAGTCCACCGTGTTCAGACCGTCGACGTTGTCGTCAAACTCATCGTTGCCCGTGTGCAGACCGCCGCTGAAGGAGATCTGGTCAGTCCACTTCCGCGTCAACAACATGCCCGTGTGCGTGAACGGCTCGCCGTACTGCATCGTGTACGCGTGCGAGTAGAAGAAGTTGTCCGGAGCGGTCACCACCTCGTATCCCAGGATGGTGTAGAAGTGCCCCATCCGCAACGTCCAGTCGTTCATGCCGATGTCCAAATAGAACTGCGGCAGAGCAAGCTGGTAAAAACGCTCGGTCTGGTTCCACTGCGTCTCCAGGCCAATGGCCTGGGTAAAACGCGCATCGGTGCCGTAGAGCACGTCCACGCGCCCACCCCAGTCCCAGCCGCAGCCGCCCGTGTTCACATCCCGCTTCATCACCATGTACAACTGGTTCATCTGGTACTCGCCGTCGCGGTCGTTGAACGTGACCACGCCGTTGTACCGGCCCGAGTCACGCTGTGGGTTGAAGGTGATCCCCTGGTCTACCCAACCGCTGATGGAAATCCCGTGCTTCGACAGCACGCACGGCTGCGGCAGCGTCCATGGCTCGCATCCATTCTTCCCACAGCCCGCTCCACAGCCTTTCTCGTACGACTCGCACCCCTGGGGTACGCACGT
The DNA here is from genome assembly GCA_937889015.1 of uncultured Planctomycetales bacterium. Lineage (GTDB taxonomy): Bacteria > Planctomycetota > Planctomycetia > Pirellulales > Thermoguttaceae > CALARR01. The sequence goes on from CALARR010000013.1 coordinate 4,708, forward strand.
CGGACAGGCCGCCACGTCGCTCGGCGATGCACTGGGCTTCTCCGGCGCATAGTACAGGTAGCTGTCATACTCAAAGGCCGTCGGCCGAACCGAACTCGGTTGCCGCACGTCTGGACCACGGTCTTGTGCCACCGCGGCACTCACCAGGAGGGAGCTGAGCATGGCTCCCAATACAGTCTTTGTAACCCGCATTGTTTAACACTCCGTTCTTGGGGATGGACTGGGGTCTGGGGCCCCTGGGCGAGCGACCAGAGAGCATCACTGCTCCGCGCTGTGGACACTCTTTGCTTCAAGTGTCACCCTGGGCTTTCACCCCTGGTGCTCCGTACTGTTGAGTCAACCGCCTGTGGCACCCAACTCGTCACTTGAAGTACGCCGCAACGGATCCGCCCCAGGCGGTCCCGCACAAAGCACCAGCAGGCCGCTTGGGCAACGTCTCCCAAATCGCTCACTGGTCCTATCGGAACCAGAAATCGCCCGAATTGACCGGAAAAGGCGCAGATCGCGCAGAGGCCGGAGCGTTGGTGAAAATGCGTGAGAAGATGTTTCGCGCACGGTGACTCTGCGGGCACAGCCCCTCGCGCAGCGTGCCAAAACTGTCAGCTAGCCGGACTTGGCGACTAGTCCCAGCCCACCGCCAACAGGGCCCCCCAATCCCGGACGTTCAGAGAGCCGGCCCCAAACCTGTTGACGCCTTTATTGCATCTCAGGCAAGGAATGTCGTAAGGCCGCCCATCGGGAGGCCGGCTTTCCTGGGCTACGGACGGGGCAGCCATGACATTCCTTTCGTGACACCCAATAGTCCCGCCGGGCCGCCCCCTTGGCTGTGGTGGTTCTCGAAGAGGTTCTGAACCGGAAAGAAACCGGCGCTCACCAACGCAAGCTGGGGGCCACAATCCACCGGAGGAGTGGAAAAAGACCTGGGGCGCGCCGCGCGCACACACCACGCGCCCCGTTGCTCCGCCTACTCAGCACCGACCATGTCTTCAAACAGCGCTTCGACGAACGACTCGGCGTCGAATAGCGCCAAGTCCTCAGCCGCCTCGCCCACCCCGATATACTTCACCGGCAACCCAACTTGCTGGCGAATGGCCACCACCACGCCCCCTTTGGCGGTGCCATCAAGCTTGGCCAACACCAGGCCCGTGCACCGCACCGCCTCCGTAAAATGCTTCGCCTGGCTGATGCCGTTCTGCCCGGTCGTGGCATCCAGCACCAACAACGTCTCGTGCGGCGCGTCGGGAACCTGCTTTCCCAACACCCGATGGATCTTCGTCAGTTGTTGCATCAGGTTCTGCTGCGTCTGCAAACGTCCCGCCGTATCCACGATGCACACGTCGATCCCCTGTTGCACGGCCTGGGCCACCGCACGATGCGCCACGCTCGCCGGGTCGCTGTTCGGCGCCCCGCCCACGATCCCCACCCCCAGTCGCTGGGACCAGATGGTCAATTGCTCGACGGCCGCCGCGCGAAACGTATCGGCCGCCCCCAACAGGACCGTCTTGCCCTGCCCCTGAAACATCTTCGCCAGCTTGGCGATCGAGGTCGTCTTGCCGCTGCCGTTGACCCCCGCCACCATCACCACCGTCGGCCCGCTGGCGGCAAAGCCAATCGGCTGATTCTCCTGAGCCAACAGCGACTTGAGCTGCTGCTTGATCTCCGCCAGCACGTCGCTCATCTCGACCACGCGCGCTCGAAACTCGTTGCCAATCCCGTCGCAAATCCCCCTCGCCGCCTGCACGCCCATGTCGGTCTTCACGAGAATCTCGAACAACTCTTCGAGAAACGCCTCGTCCGCCAGACGACCTTGTGCTTTGAACAGGTCCCGGACGTCGGTGTTCAGCAGCCGGGCCGTCTTTTTCAGGCCCTGTTTCAGTTTATCCAATAATCCCATGGTGATGATCCGTCAGAAAACAGACGACCCATTTGACCTCTTAGGGCCGGTCCCAGAACCTGTCGGCGGTTCGGTCCCACTGGGCCGCCCGGCGTGGCTGTGATAGTTCTGGGATAGGCCCTTACTCTTCGTGTGTCTCCGGCTCCCCGCTCTCCTGAGACCTCTTCTCGCGCAGCAAGCGGTCCAGGATCCCGTTGACGAACGGCCCCGACTGGGCAGTGCCGAAACGTTTGGCCAACTCCACCGCTTCATCGATCGCCACCCGCTCCGGTGCAGTGCCGTGCAGTAACTCGTGAGCCCCCAACCGCAACACATTGCGATCCGTGGCCGCCATCCGCGATAGGCTCCAGTTCTCAGCCGCGCGCTCGATCTGCGCATCCAGCTCCGCACGGTTCCTCCGTACCCCCGCCACCAGCGAACGCCCGAATTCGATCGAATCTCGACGGATGATGTCGATCAACTCGTAACGACTGAAACGCTGCAAAACATCCCGCGGAGCGCCCGGCACCACGTCGTGCGCCAGCTTCTGCAGGGTCGCTGCATCCAACTCGTCCAAGTCCTTCCATTCCAACTGGCTCTCGAAAAACGCGTCGCCATCCGCCGGATTGGAATGCCGGTTCAGGTCTTCCTGATACAGGATCTGAAAGGCGATTTCGCGAGCCCGACTGTGGGTCGCGGTGAAGGACGTCTTGCGGGAATGACGACGTGACATGCGGCTTCGGAGACGTTCGGGAGTGGGGGACCATTAGCCCGGATGTTTCACGGCCCCTGGTGTCGGCAACGCACAACGCGCGATCGAGCCCGCCAACGCAAGCGAAGGCGCTTGCCACGGCCCCCCTCGCTGCGATTCGGACTTCGATAGCGCCGTCCATAATCCGGATTGGAACCCCTCATTGTACACACCCACGCCCCACCGTAACCCCCCCAGCGAGCCGTAGAACCTATCCCGAAACCGTTCCGGCCAGGTCGAGCGGCCCGGAAAGCCCGAGTTGCCGACAGGTTCTGGGGCCGGCTCTTATCGTCTCCGCATCGCCGATGATTCCTCTCCGCGCGGCAAGAACACCGGAACCCGGTTACGGTTGCGGAAAACGGCCTGGAGGCCCGCCATTCCAGCGAAGCCGAGTATCCACCCGGTTCGAGAACCTTCGCGGCGTTCAGGACGGCGCGCCATGCGCCTCCCGCGACAGACCACGCATCAGCTCGACGGCGGAAGCTTCCGCAACAGATCCACCATTTCCAGGGCCGCTTCAGCACACTCCATGCCCTTGTTGCCCAGCCGGCTGTCGGCCTGATCCTTGCCGTGCGTGCCCGCGTCCCCGCCAGAGCGCGCGATAGCCTGCTCCAACGTGTTGCAGGTCAAGACCCCAAACAACACCGGCAGGTCGTAATGGATGCCGGTTTCGGCCAGGGCCATACTCACGGCCCGGTTGATGTGCTGATCGTGCGACGTCTCGCCACGAATCACCGCCCCCAGGCAGAGCACCGCCAGGTAACGTCGCGTCGCGGCCAAACGGTTGGCCACGGTCGGGATCTCAAAGGCCCCCGGCACCCACACCACGTCGATCAGTTCCTCCGCAACCCCATGGGCCCTGAGGGTCTGCACCGCGCCTTCCAGCAACCGCCCGGTGATCGTCTGATTGAACCGCGACACCACGACCGCAAACCGGCCGCACGTGCCACCCGCTCTGCCTTCAAATGTGTTGACCACGGTGAACTCGGTTTGGATAGAAAAGTGGGGGAATCGCCGACAGGCAGGCCTGCCCATCTCCGCTGAAAGCTGCTGGCTGACAGCCGACAGCTATTTCATATTCATGCTCATCAAAAACTCGGCGTTCGACTTCGTCTTGGCCAATCGGGTCGTCAACAGTTCCATGGCGTCCGGCGCGTTCATGTCGTTCAGCACCCGCCGCAGCACGCAGATCCGCCGATACTCTTCCGGATCCAGCAGCATTTCTTCCTTGCGCGTTCCGCTACGGTTGATGTCGATCGCCGGCCAGATCCGTTTGTCGACCAACTTGCGGTCCAACGCGATCTCCTGGTTGCCCGTCCCCTTGAACTCCTCGAAAATCACCTCGTCCATGCGGCTCCCCGTGTCGATCAGGGCCGTGGCGATGATCGTCAGCGACCCCCCTTCCTCGACCTTTCGAGCCGCGCCGAAGAAACGCTTCGGCTTCTGCAGCGCGTTGGCGTCCACGCCGCCCGAGAGCAGCTTGCCCGACGCCGGGCATTCCGAGTTGTGGGCCCGTGCCAGACGCGTGATCGAATCCAGGAAGATCATCACGTCCTTGCCATACTCGACCATCCGCTTGGCCTTTTCCAGCACCATGTCCGACACCTGGATGTGCCGCGCGGCCGGCTCGTCGAAAGTGGAACTGATGACCTCGCAGTTCTTGCTCTTGACCTGCCGCTCCATGTCCGTCACTTCTTCCGGACGCTCGTCGATCAGCAGCATGAACACGTACAGGTCCGGATAATTGGCCAGGGCCGCCTTGGCCATCTTCTGCATCAGAATCGTCTTGCCCGCCCGCGGCGGACTGACGATCAATCCCCGCTGGCCAAAACCGATCGGCACGATCAAATCCACTACCCGCGTGTTCACCTCGTCCGGTGTGGTCTCCATCACGATCCGCTCGTCCGGGTGCAGCGGGGTCAGGTCGTCGAAGAAGACCTTGCTCGACAGCAGGTTGGGATCCTCATAGTTGATCGCCTCGACCCGCAACAGGGCGAAGTAGCGCTCGTTCTCCTTCGGCGGACGGATCTGCCCCGACACCGTGGCCCCCGTGCGCAAACCGAACCGCCGAATCTGGCTCGGCGATACGTAGATGTCGTCCGGACACGACAGGTAATGATAGTCCGGGCTCCGCAGGAAGCCGAATCCGTCGGGCAGCACCTCCAACGTGCCTTCCCCGTACATCAACCCGTTGAGCTTCACGCGCTCCTTGAGAATCCTGAAGATCAAGTCCTGCTTCTTGATCCCCGCGTAGTCGGTGAGATTCTCCTTGCGCGCCTCCTCGATCAACTCGGCCATCGACATCCGCTGCAACTCGGCGATGTGCGTATCGCCCGAGGCCTTGATCTGCTCGTACCGGTCGTGGATCTCGTCCTTGAGGTGTTCGGCCTCCTCGGCGATCTCCTCGGCCAGCGACAGCGGCTCGCCGGGATCATAGTCTTCGAAGCTCGGATCCGAAACAGACTCCGACTCCACACGCGGCGCACTCGTCCGCGGCTCCTTGCTCTCTCGCGCTCGTGCCATGATGACACACTCCTGACAGGGATAACGAGCCGGCGCGCGGAAGGCGCCGGCGGTGGGGGGTAGGTCGTCTCTCAGCACCCGGCGGATCGACCGCCGCCAAGAGGCTTCTGTCGCAATTATGCGGTCCGTCGATCGACGACCTCGGCCTTCCTCTTGCCCCTCAGATAGATAATGCAACGAGAGCGACCAGCGGGAGCCCGGTTACGCGGTGCAACCCCCACCCTCGTGTTGCATTCCCCTTCTGAAGATCAACAAAGGACAGAAAGACAGGGACGGTCGGGCCCGGTCGCAGTTCGCCCGAGAAACCGGACTCCTGCCGGACATCCCGACGCCACAGCCTCTCTGAAGGTCGCGATTAGGCCCACGCGCCCTGGCCGGTCCCACGGCTGCGAAAGCCCGCGGTTCCCCGGCCTGAGGCCGCGCCGCCATCATGTTCTCTGGAATAGACGGCCAGAAAGCAGAACAGAAATCGTTAGCCCAACAGCACGGGCCACAGCGACTCGAGCTGAGCCCGAGTCTCCTCCGGCGATCCGGAGTTGTCTACTACCACATCGGCTCGCGCTCGCTTCAAGTCCAACGATTCCTGCGCGCCCTCACGCGCCGCAAATTCCTCCTCACTCCACCCACGCCCCACGGCTCGCGCCAACCGCTGCCGCCGCGATGCGTGGACGAAAAGCAACTTGTCACACAGCCGATCCCAACCGGCCTCAACCAGCAAGGCCGCATCCAAAACAGCCATCGTCCGACCGGCTTCCGCCAACTGCCGGGCTTGGGCCTCCAGATGCCGGCCAATCGCCGGATGGGTCAACTGTTCCAGGTAACGACGTTCACCAGTGCCCTCCGGGGTCGGGGCAAACACGATCTTCGCCAGCCGCGGCCGATCCACGTGGCCGTCCGGACCGAAAATCTCCTCTCCCCAGCGAAGCCGAGCCGCAGCCTCCACTTCCGGCAACCGCAGCACCTCATGCCCCGCCTGGTCCGCGTTCAACACGCCGGCTCCCTGCTGAGCAAACCACTGGCTGACCGTGCTCTTGCCGCTGGCGACTCCGCCCAACAACCCCACAATGTGCATCGTATCTCCGGCCTGCACCTCCACCCTGAGTCCGCGCGCCGCCACCGTTGTATCTGGTTTGATGAGGAACTTGGGAATGCGTTTGTGACTAACCAGAGGAGAGACGCACGTCGAGTGCCAAGGGCCGGGCGTCGGCCCAGTTCGGACCCGACTTGACGTCCACTTTCAGGGGAACTCGCAACGTCTGGACGCCCACCATCTCCTCGGAGACGAGTCTCGCCAGATCGGCAAGCTGATCGGAAGGGACCTCGAAGATCAGTTCGTCGTGAATCTGCAGCAACATCCTCGCCGACAACGACTCCCGGCTCAAACGGCGGTGGATCGCGATCATCGCCAGCTTGATCAAATCCGCCGCCGAACCTTGGATCACGGTGTTGATCGCCGTGCGCTCGGCCAGGTTCCTCTGGCGGCCCGCTTGCTCCCGCACTCCGTCGATCGCGCGCCGCCGCCCAAGGATAGTACTAACATACCCTTTGGAGCGACACTCGGCTAGTATTCTGTCCAGAAATTCCTCAATACCCGCGTATCCCTCAAAATAGGCGTCGATGAACCGTGCTGCCTCGGCCTGCTCAATCCCCAACTGCTTCGACAGGCCAAACGCGCTCTGCCCGTAAATCACCCCAAAGTTCACCGCCTTCGCCTGTCGCCGCATCGCTTCGGTAACCTGATCCAGAGGCACCCCCCCGACCTGGCTCGCAACCCGCGCGTGAATGTCCTCATCCCGCGCAAAGGCCTCGCACAACTGCCGGTCCTCGCAGAAATGCGCCAGCACGCGCAGTTCAATCTGCGAATAGTCGGCCGCCAGCAACACCCACCCCTCCTCGCCCGGCACGAACGCCGAACGGATTTCCCGCCCCTCGTCCGTGCGTACCGGGATGTTCTGCAAGTTCGGATCGCTGGAACTCAGCCGTCCCGTCGCGGTCACGTCCTGTTTGAAGGAGGTGTGTACGCGTCCCGTCACCGGATGCACCAGCAACGGCAGCGCGTCCACGTAGGTGCTCTTCAGCTTGGAGTACTGCCGATACTCGATGATCCGCGCCGGCAAGGGATGGATCGGAGCCAGTTCCTCCAGCACCTCCACATCCGTGCTCGGCCCTGTCTTGGTTCGCTTCACCACCGGCAGCTTCAGTTGGTTGAACAGCACTTCCTGCAACTGCTTCGGCGAGGCGATGTTCAACTCGCGGCCCGCCAGCGTATAGATCTCCTGCTCCAGTTCCTGCATCCGTTGGCCGTACCGCTGGCTCAGCTCCCCCAATCGCCCGCAATCCACCTTCACGCCGTTGTATTCCAGTTCCACCAGCACGTCGATCAGCGGTAGTTCCAGTTCCACGAACAACCGCATCAGATCCGTCTCGACCAGCTTGGCCTCCAGGATCGGCCGCAGCAACACCGGCAACAAAGCGTCTTCGCCCGCATAGTCGGCCACGCGCCGCGTCGGCACCTCGTCCATCCGTCCCTGGTTCTTGCCGCTGCCGATCAGCTCGCTGATCTTGATCGTCTCGTGCCCCAGGTAACGCTTGGCCAACTCATCCAGGTTGTGGTTCCGCTGGCCCGCGTCCAGCAAGTAACTGGCCACCATCGTGTCGAACGCCAGGCCGGCCACGCGCACCCCCGCCCCGCGCAGCACGATCATGTCGTACTTCAAATTCTGGCCGATCTTGCCCACCGCGGGATCTTCCAGGATCGGCCGCAGAGCCTCCAGAACCACGGCCGCCTCCAGCCGCTTCTCGCCTTCCGGCGCGCGCACCGGAAGGTACCAGCCCTCTCGCCCGTTCCAGGCAAACGACAACCCCACCAACTCGGCCCAACGCGGCGAAACGCTCGTCGTCTCCGTGTCCAGCGAAAAGCACTTCTGCATCCGCAGTTGCTTCAGAAACTCGTCGAACGCCTCGGCCGTATCGACCAGGTGGAACGTGTATTGCGCCGCCGATTTAGGCGGGGCCGACTGCGGGGGCATCCCCGCCATCGACTCCACCTTGCTCACCAGGCTCTGAAATCCAAACTCCTGGAACATCGCCGCCACGCGTTGCCGGTCAAACGCCTTGACCCGGCCCGCCTGCCAGTCGATCGTGATCGGCACCTGCGCGTCCAGCCGCACCAGTTGCCGGCTCAGCAGCGCCTGCGGTCCGTAGCCGGCCAGGTTTTCACGACGCTTGGCCCCCACCGGGGCTTCTCCCGCATGCGCCAAGACCTCGTCCAACGTGTCGTACTGCTGCAACAACTGCTGCGCGCACTTCGGCCCCACCAGCGGCACGCCCGGCACGTTGTCCGTCGAGTCGCCCACCAACGCCTGGTAATCCACCACCTGGTCCGGCCGCACGCCCCACTCCTCGCGCAGCCCCGCAACGTCCATGATCTGGTCCTTGCGGATGTTGTAGATCTTCACCCGCTCGTTCAACAACTGCCGGCAATCCTTGTCGCCGCTGACCAGAAAGCACTCCCCGCCGCCTTCAACCGTCTGCCGCGCCACCGTCGCCAGAATGTCGTCTGCCTCGAACGACTCGCGCGTCAGGGCCGGGATCTCCATCGCCTCCAGCAACCGCCGGATCGCTCCAAACTGCGGCCGCAAATCCTCGTCCATCTCCGGCCGCCCTACCTTGTACTCTTCGTACAAGGCGTGGCGAAACGTCTTGCCCGGCAGGTCGAACGCGCACAGCAGATAGTCCGGTTTGCGCTTCTCCAGAATCGTGAACAGATCCCGTGCAAAGCCGAACACGGCGCTCACCGGCTCCCCTTTGGGGCTCGTCATCTCCGGCAAGGCGTGAAACACCTGGTGGATCAGCGAGTGCGCGTCGATCACATACACCGACTTGCCCGCCAACTCCCCCGCCGCCGCCAATTCCGGCCCAACCGCCGTGTCTGCCGCGGGAACCGGCAGCCCCTCCCCCGCCTCTGCAGCCGCCATCTGGATCGGCGTCTCCACTGCCGGGGGCGTCGTCGGGCTGGAGGCCGGCCCCGCCTCCAACTCAAAGCCGGGCAGCGACCGATGGGCAGAAGACCGCGATTTCTTGGCCATGGCCAGATAGAATACGGGGAGGAACGTGGGGATGAGAAAAGCGATCCACGGCGGGCGATGCCCGTGAATCTACCCCCCGTCCCGACAAGCGTCAAGCACGCCCCGCCCCGAAACGGGAACGCCCCGCGCCCCCGGGGGCGTGTGCCGCTCTCGTCCGTCTGCTATATTGTGCCCTATCCTCAGAACACCACCAACCACGGCTCGCGATCCATGCAAATCGAATCCATCGAAGCCTTCCTTCTCGACATCCCGCTCCGCGCTCCGCTGCGTCATCCTGGCGGCCAGTGGGACCATCTGCAGACCGTGCTGGTCGCCATGCGCAGCCAAGGGCTGACCGGCTGGGGCGAAGCCAGCCCCGGCAACGCGCCGACCATCGGCGAAGAATACGCCGCCGGCGTACTGCAGTCGCTCCGCGATTGGCTGGTCCCGGCACTCGTCAAGACGGCCGTGGACACCGGCGACGAATTGCAGGAACGTCTGGCCGCTTTCCGCGGCAACCGCTACGCCAAGGCCGCCCTGGACCTGGCCTGGTGGGACCTCCGTGCCCGTCAGGAAGGCAAACCGCTGCACCAGATGCTGCAAGGCGTTCAACCGTCCGTGGCCGTCGGCCCCAACTTCGACCAGATGGAAACCATCGAACAGTTCTTCGAAGCCATCAGCCGGGCCGAGAAGGCCGGCTTCTCTCGCGTCGGCCTCAAGTTCCGCCCCGGCTGGGACGTGCAAATGCTGAACTTCTTCCGGCACGAGTTTCCCACGATCGACGCGCACATCGACTGCGAGGGTGGCCTGCGTCTGGACCACATGGAGATGCTCTGCCGGCTGGATGACTTCACCCTCTCGATGATCGAGCAGCCGCTGCCCCCAGACGATCTGGTCGGCCACGCCATGGTCCAGGAGGCCATCCGTACGCCCATCTGCCTGGACGAGGCCATCAACAACCTGGCCCAGGCCGACATGGCCCTCGAATTGCACAGTTGCCGCTTCGTGAAGATCGAGCCCGGCCGCGTCGGCGGTCTGACGCCCGCCATGCAGATCGACGCCTCTTGCCGCACCAGCAACATTCCCTGCTGGGCCGGCATCCCCGTGCAAACCGCGGTCGGCCAGCGCCACGCCCTGGCCTTGGCCGCGCGGCAGAACTTCACCTATCCGGCCGACTACGTCCAGCCCGAAGAAGGCCTGGTCGACGACGTGGCCCCCGCGGCCCAGCCGCAGATCGATCCCACCGACCAGATCCAGCGCGTGCCCCTGTGGCCAGAACTGGGAATTGGCGTCGCGCCCGACCTGGCGCAAATCGAGAAGTTCTGCGTCGCGCGGTTCCAACTCTGAGAATCTACCCCAGAACCGTCAACGCCATCCCGGATTTCTCACCGTAAGCTGACCCGCTCAAAGCGCGCCGCAGTCCTCGGCGGCCTGCACCTTGATCGCCGCTTGCCCCAGCCAGCCCTTCTGCACCACGTTCAGCGAGTGGCAACCGCTCTGGCACATGCCGCAGCCCACGCATTTCTCCGCCATCACCACCGGCGCCACAAACCCTGAGTCCTCGATGGGCTGCCCCGCGGCGTCCAACTCGGTCCCCACGCGCACAAACTCGATGGCTCGATAACCGGCGGTCGCACACTCGTCCACACAGCGCTGACAAGCCGCCTTGCCGGCATGCGGCAAGCAGTTCGCCCCATCCACCACCGCCCGGCCCATCCTTACCGTCCGCTTCTCCTCCAGGCTCAGCGGCCGAATCGCCCCCGTCGGACACACCTGCCCGCAACGATTGCAGCTTGCCTCGCACCCCGCGCGATCGGCCACCACGTGCGGCGTCCACAACGCCTCCCAACCACACTCGATTCCCACCGGCTGCAGGGCTCCGTTCGGGCAGGCTCGCAAACAGGCCCCGCAGCGCACACACAACCGCAGGAAGGACTCCTCCGGCAGACTGCCCGGCGCACGCACCAGCGCCGCACGCCGATCGCCATGCCCCGCCGACGCCTTGCGATTCTCAGCCACCGTTCCCACGCCAAACGCCGCCGCCGCACTGACCGCTGTGGCCAGAAACCCCCGCCGCGCCGCGCGGCGCTCCGCGTCTCCGTGCTCCGCACTCCGGGGCGCAGCCTCGACGCGCGGCTCCCAGCGCGCCGCAAACTCCACGGCATCTGCCGGGCAGACACTCACGCAGGTCCGGCACGACGCACAGTCGGTCACGCGTGCCTGGTGCTCGCCCGAGGCAATCGCGCCAAACGGGCATGCGTCCGCACAACGCCCGCACCGTACGCAGTTCTCCCCCACGCGCCGCCGGGAAATGGCCAGCAGGCTACCCAGCGCAAACACCGCTCCCGTCGGGCACAGATAGCGGCACCAGAACCGCGGTCGCAGCAATCCCAGCCCCAGCACGACCGCCAACAACGCCACCGCCGCGTATTCAGCGGCGCCGCTGGCTGGAACCAGGTGCCAACCACGCAGCAGCCCGTTCTGCACCGGCCCCAGTCCGCACACCAGGCCTCGCGTCAGCAACGGGATTGCCGAAACATACGCGGCCAGCAACAAGCCGGCCGCCGACATCCCCAAGACCACCGCCAGTACGGCAAACTTCAACTTCGCCCACACGCCGTGCAACGTCGCGCGCCGCCAGGGCAGCCGCCGGCTCACCGCCCAATCGAACACATCAATCAGGGTTCCCAGCGGGCAGAGATACCCGCAAAACGCGCGCGGAATCCACAGACACACCAGCCAGATGGCCGCCGCCCACAGCGCGGCCCGCCCCCACTGCCGCGCGGCCAGCCCCGTCGACACGCTCACCAGCGGATCCAGCATCAGGAAACTCTCTGCCGGCACCCAGTCCTTGCGTGCCAACTCGTCCGCATAGTGCGACGGCCAACTGCCCGGTCGCGCTTCGTGCAGGGACCAAGGGCCGATGCTCTTGGCCAACCGTTCCTGCTCGGCCGCAGTCAAACTCGTCGCCGCCGCCAGCGTCGCCGCCTGCTCGTCCGACTTGAGCACCTCGAATCGTCCCAACTCCGCGGCTGGCTGCACGCCCTCATCCACAATGTACACCGCACGTGTCGGCGACTGCGTAAGACTCGACGGGGTTTCGCAGACCACCACCACCTGACCGCGCTGCGAGTCCACCTCCACCGGCATCCAGCCCATCCAGCTCTGGGCCGGCCGCGCCGAGTAGGGCCACAATACCCCAAACAGCAGCCCCAAGAACGTCAGCAACGCCGTCCCCTGAAAACCGCGCCGCAACCACACGTGCCGCCGGGCCCGGTGTCGGTGCCCGGCCGGCCGCGTCGCGACTGCTGGTTTGGGCCGGCTCATAACCATCGTCTACCGCATCCCGCTGGCCAGGGCCTTGGCTGTGGCGTTGATCACCGCCTCCGACGTGATCGTGGCGCGGCTGGTCGTATCGACTCCCTTCACGCTCTGCTTGGCGATGATCTTGGCCGGAGTCTCGATCAGCGAGTTGTAGGGCTGCTTCTCCTGCTGCGAAGTGACCTGCACCGCCTCGATGCGCCCCTGCTTCACCGTCACGGCGACCTGCAGCGGATACTCAAACCCCACGCTGCTCCCCTGGTACTTCCCGTCCGGAATCCGCGCCAGGTCCAGGCTATCGAACAGTCGGATGCCCTCGATATTCGCCGTCGCGCGCTGATGGTTGCGCTGAATCCGCCGCATCATTTGCCCCGTCGCCGGCACCGCCAGCACGCGCTGATAGTACTCCAGCGCCTTCGCATACCGCCCGGCCACGCGGCAGGCGTCGCCCGCATAGATGCAGGCAATATCCGCAGCCGCTCCTCGCGCATTGGCCTCCGCCATCTCCAGGGCCAGGTCCACCTCGCCCATGTCCGCCCAAAGCTTGATCATCGTGAAGGCGGGCGGCGTCTTGGCCAGCATTTCGTTGGCCATCTCCTTGCTCCCCAGCCGCCAGTAGCACTCGGCCAACTGCACGCCCGCATAGTCCTGCCCCTCCGCCACCCCCGCCTTCTGCCACCAGAAGGCCGCTCGCGCATAGTCGCGCAGCAGGTCCTGGTACATCCGCGCCATTTCGCGCATCGCCCGATTCCGCCGGCTCGGATCGTCCTTGTGTACCGAAAGCAGGTGGTCCATCAGCCGCACCCCTTCGCGCCATCGGCCCGGGTTCGGATTGATGATGTCCCACACATACTGCCCGATGTTCCGCTGATTGTTCCACGGCGGCGGCGGTTTGTCGGGCCAGGAAAGATCCAACGTGCGCGGATAGTTCACCGGCACCGAGTCCCACCAGTCGGGCCGCGTGCCGCCGACCTCCGCGATCAGCTTCTCGATCTCGCCGCGCGAACGCTCTACGCCGGCCGACGCAGTCCCCTTCTCGCGCGCCGCGTCTCCCGGCCCCGCCTTCCCAATCACTTCCCGCTGGCCGCCCACGGTCACCGCCAACACCTTGTCCAACGGATACTGGCGCGAATACGTCTTCCCGCCCACCTGGGCCGCAAACGTGATCGACTCTCCGTCACGCTGCACCACCTCCCCTTCGAGCTTGCTCCCATTGGCAAGCTCCAGTGTGTCGGCCCACGTCGGCGCCGTCAGGGCCAGCGCCGTCAAGAAGCCCAAAACCAATCGTCGCATCGTCAAGTCCCTCGTGATTGGGAGAATGGCTCGTGGAAGACCTCAGAACCGATCCCAGAACCATCCCCGCCGCATCGAGCGGCCCATCGGGATTGAACTACCGACGGTTCTGGGACCGGCTCTCAAACCGGGAAACCGGGCGTCGACAGCACGCGGCCGCTCTTCAGAACGGCCAACACGTCCACCCGATGCGTCTCGCGCACCAGATCCATCATCTGCGGCGGCGGCAAGATGCTGAAGGCCGTGGACAGTGCGTCCGCCATGGTCGCTGTCGGCGCCAACACCGATACGCTGGCATAGTGCCCCGGCGAACGCCCCGTCTGCGGATCGAACAGATGATGAACGCGGCGGTCGCCGCTATTGCGTCTCAGGTAAGTACTGCCGTGAGGCACAGCATCGCCAGGCCGGTTCTCCGAAGCAACGGACGGGACCGCGACGGCATTCCCGTCCTGACACCCAATCAACGACGTCGCATAGTCGCCCGAAGTCGCCAGGCACCGCCCGTCGAGTTGCGCCACCGCCACATAAGCGTCTGCCTGCCGCGGATGCTGGATCCCGGCCTTCCACGCTTGCCCCGGAGCCTTCTCGCCCATCGGGCCGATCTCGCCCGCATCGACCAACGCGTGTTCGATCCCTCGCTGCCGCAAAACCGCCACCGCCCGATCGGTGGCAAAGCCCTGCGCAATCCCGTTCAGGGTCAGCGCCATGTCGCGTCCCAGCAGTCGAATCCGCTCCGGCCGAACCTCGATCTGGCGCCAGTCGATCCGCCTGCGCACGCGGTCCAGTTCTGCCTGCGTGGGCAGCGAGCCGGTCCGCGCGGCTTCGGCGTACAAGCCCCACAGCGGCTGCACCGAAACGTCAAACGCCCCGTTCGTCTGTTCTGATACGCGTCCCGCCGTGTTCAGGATCTCGACCAGGTAGGGATCGGGCCGCTCGACCCTGCCCCGCCGGTTCAGCCGCGCCAGATCGCTCTCCGCGCGATACACGCTCATCACGGCCTCGACGCGCAGCACCTCGCCGACCGCCGCCTCGGCCGCCTGCGTCGCCAACTCCCCGTCGCGATGCAGAACCCTCAGCCACATCTCGGTCCCAAAGGCGTGGAAGCCGTGCATCACGCGCACCAAATCATCGGCAGCCGACGGTTCACCGGCCGTCCCACGCGACAGACGCGACCACCGGCCAGACAGGCCAGTTGCCCCCGCTCCCAAAGCCACCATCCCCCCCGTGCCCAGGGCGATCCGCAGGAAACGACGTCGATGCATAAGAGACCCTACTGAGTATGAAGAACCTATCCCCAACAAACCCCAGCCACCTCGGACGGCCCAGCAAGACCGGACTGCCAACAGGTTTTCGGACCGGCTCCAAGAACCTATCCCAAAAAAAACCCAGCCACCGCGGGTGGCCCGGCAGGACTGAGTTGCCGACAGGTTCTGGGATCGCCACCAAAGGCCTGTACCAGATGCAGAAAACGCCGGTGTAGCGGATCTCAGCGCAAACTGCAAGCGCACTCGCCACCGCCCCCATTTCCCAGCAAGGCCAACCACCGCATCGGGTCAACCAGGTAGGGCGCGCCGAGCGAAGCGAGGCACGCCAGAACAAGCGACAGGGGGGGCAAGAGGGGCAAAGTCGTAGCTCCCCGCCCTCAGCTCCCCGCTTTCAGCTTTCAGCTCTCCGCTTTCAGCTTC
>CALARR010000014.1 GCA_937889015.1 uncultured Planctomycetales bacterium
CGCTGGCATCCGAGGCAACCGCAACCACGACCAGCAGAGCGACGCTCGCCCGACAGAGCCCAGAGCGCATGATCTGTTCCCCCTCTCATGCCGACAGCGATGGATGTACAAGGTTCCGGCAAACAGCGGTCGGACGTGCAGCACGAACGCGCAGCGTGCCGCGGCCTCTCCAGCGCGAGACAACGCGCTGTGCAATCGGCGAGCTGCGGTCTGCTTGTCGGCCGTTGGGCCGGTCTTGAGGACCTTCTGGTATGTCGTCTTCGAGCCGGTCCGAAAACCTGTCGACAGCTCAGTGCGGCTGGGCCGCGCGACTTGGCTGAGGCGGTTTTCGGATAGGTTCTTGGAGGCACAACCAGGTTTGGGAACCGCCTGGTTGCTTCTGGCAGGGGCACATGCCGGACCGGCTCCCGCGTCAGCGACGAGACAGCCGACGCGGGAACCGTCCGTATGCAAACTGCAGTTATTTCAGACCCGGTCCCCGAACCGGTTGGCGGTTTGGTCTTGCTGGGCCGTCCGACCGATCCGTGACGGTTCCGGGATAGGCTCTCCGTATCGCCGAAATCCGCTTCAAGTGATCTCCTTGAGGCGTCCACCCATCTTCACGCCGTCGGCCTCGGTGGGCGTCACACGCAGGGGCAACCCTTGCGGATGCGGCAGCGTCCCTTCCGGATCGATGCCCATCAGTTCGTACAGGGTGCCAATCAGGTCGCACGGGTAGATGGGCCGCTCCTTGGGTTCCTCACCGCGCCGATCCGATTCGCCGACCACCATGCCCCCCTTGAAACCGCCGCCGGCGACGACCATCGAGAAGCAATTGCCGAAGTGATGGCGTCCGCCGTTCCAAGGCGATTCGGGCGCGACCTTGGGCGTGCGGCCGAACTCGCCGGTCCACCACACGATCGTGCTGTCCAACAGGCCGCGATCCGACAAATCGCGCAACAGGCTGGCAAAGCCGTTGTCCAACTCGGGCAGTTTGCGGCGCATGATCGGGAAATGGTCCTTGTGCGTGTCCCATCCGCCGTAGTTGATGGTCACGTAGCGCACGCCGGCTTCGATCAGCCGCCTCGCGACCAGGCAGGACTGCCCAAACGTGTTGCGTCCGTACCTGGCCCGCAAGTCGTCCTTCTCTTGCGAGAGGTCGAAGACCTTGCCCGCATCGCCCAGGATCAGGTCGTAGGCTCCCTTTTCCGCCTCATCGGCCAGTGTCATGGCCGGATCGTTGGGCACGGCGCGTCCCAAGGTGTTCAGCCGCTTGAGTAGTTCGCGGCGTTGCTGCTGTTTCTCGTCGGAAATGCCCGGAGAGATCACCCCTTCGACGGCGAACTTGGCGTCGTTCGGGTTGCCGCCGGTGGCGAAGGGCTTGTATTTCACGCCCAGGAAGCCGGCCTCCGAGAATCGCCCTTGAGGCTGGGTGAGCACGATGTACGGAGGGATCAGCCCCTCGTACCCATGATCGTAACCTTTGAACAACGAAACCACCCCGCCCACCATGGGATACACGTTGCGATCCGGCATACGGCCGGTCTGGGTGAGATACGAGGCGGTCTCGTGACCGTTCTGGCGATGCGTCACACTGCGGAGGATAGAGAACTTGTCGGCCAGCTTGGCCAGTTCCGGCAGCGATTCGCCAATGCGGATCCCCTTGACGTTGGTCGCGATCGGGTGGTTCAAGGGGCCGGTGTAGTCGCTGCCCGACTCCGGCTTGGGATCAAAGGTATCGACGTGCGGAGGGCCGCCCCACATCCAGATTTGGATAATGGCCTTGGCCTTGGCCGGTTTGGCCTCGGGCGCGGGCGTGGAGGTGGCCGCAGCGCAGACGCGCTGGGCCAGCAAGGCGCTGGCGGCCCCGATGCTGCCCTGCACAAAGGCACGGCGGGAAATCGGATTGCCACACGCGTCGAGAGACGGTCCATTCGCACCAGAGAGCAACGATTCGGATTCCCTACTCATGTTCGTCACCTCTTCTCTTCTGCTGTGCCGCGTGGTCAGCCCGACCGGGCTTGCCCGCCGTCGGCGGTAGTCTAATGCCGATGGAAAAACTCCACACTATTGATCAAAGCCCAACCGATATCGAGAGGCGAGTTTCCTCGCACCAGTCGCAGCTCTTCTTCTGTCGGGAAACGAGAAAGGATGGTCAAGTAGAGGCTCTCGATCAACTGCTGCGGATTGCCGCTGGACATGGTCGAAGGCTTCCTGCCGCCCTTGCCACCCTTGCCCTGGTCGCCGAAACGCCCGGCCCCAATCAACGCCTGGAACTTGCGCCCCTGCTCCAGCTTGCGGCGGATGTGCGTCGAGTTCAGCAAGTGCAACCGCTGCGACGCCGTCGTCTTGTTCGTCCGCTCGGACTCCATGCCCGTGTCGCGTGGCGGCCGGCCAAACATCTCCAGGAAGGAACTGGTGATGCTTCCGTCGGGCAAGGCAATCGTGCGATAGCCCTCCGGGATCCAGGAGAAGGGCTCCGGAATCGCGCTGTCGTAGGACTCGGTCGTACCGGTGATCTGACAGATGGCGTCGATCAACACTTCGCCTTCCACCCGGCGGATCGGATAGTGCCCGAAATTGGCCGCGCTCAATTCGGCGTCGGCCCGGGGCACCGGCGAGAGCTGATAGGCCTTTGAGTTGAGGATCAAGCGGTTGACGTGCCGCATGTCGTAGCCCGACTGGACCAACTCCTGCTTGAGGTACTCCAACAACTCCGCGTTCTGCGGCGGGTTGTCGTCGCGGATGTCGTCCACTTCCTGGATGATGCCCCGGCCCAACAGCCAGCCCCACAGGCGGTTGACGATGATCGTGCTGAACCAGGGATTCTTCTCCGTGATCAGCCAATCGGCGAAGACCTCGCGCGGGTCGCGATCGGGAGCCAACTGGATCGGCGTCCCATCGGGGAAGACGGCCTTGAGTTTCTCGGCGCCCCCTTCCTGCTCCAGGATCTTGCCCGGCTCAAAAAGAATGATCTCCTCTTTCCACTCGGCCGTGCCCTTGTATTGAATCTGGGCGAAGAAATTGGCCATGCCCGCCAGGCGTTCGCCGGGCCACTTGTCGGCCCGCGTGCCCATGAAGGTCAAGGCCACCATCTGCGCGGTGACTTTGGGGTCGCGTCCCTGTTGCGCGCGATAGAAGTTCACCTGCGGAATGCGGAAATTGCTGCCGCTGGTGGTCAGCATGTCGCGCACGAAACGATCGTAGGGCATGTTGTCGCGGATCGCGGTTCGCACCCAGCGGTGATAGGCCTGGGCCGCATTGGGCCACAGGTTGATGGGGAACTCCGCCTTGATCCGCAGCACGTCGCTCCATTTCATGGCCCAGTAGTCGGTGTAATCCTCCGTCTGGAAGAGCCGTTCGATCAGCTCGCGGCGTTTGCCCGGACTCTTGTCCTCCAGGAACTTCCGCGCGTCCTCCTCGCTGGGCAGCGTGCCGGTCATATCCAGGTAGATCCGCCGCAGGAAGACACAGTCCGAGCAGAGCCGCGCGGGCTGGATCTTCAACTCCTTCAGTTTGGCAAAGACCAGTTCGTCGACGCGGTTGCGCGGCGTCAGGTCGTCGGAACCTTCATAGAGCGAGATCGCCTCGGGGTCGCCCGTCGTCGGGCTCTCGGTCGCACCGGCCGCAGTCTCCGTGCCCACGCCCGGCCAATGCGTCTCTGCCGAGGCCGCTTCTTTGTCTGGCTGCGCTGCCTGCGCACCGCTGGATGGATTGCCGACCGGCGGCGTGACCGATAGGACTGCCGACTTCTGCACCGAGACCGCTGGGCGTTGTGGCTGCGCACTCCTCCCGACCGCATTCCGCGCCGCCACCACGCCGACAACGACGGAAATCATGCCGGCGCCCACCACCACGATCGCGAAGGGAGAAAGAGGCTTGAATGCCATTGCAAGAGCCCTGAGTCCGCCCACCACGCGCAGCGACACATGGCCGTCGCATGGCGGGTCTCTGGAGAACAACGAAGATCCGAACAGGACAACTCCGGCCACGGAGGGCCATCTTCGGTCACGGAAGACCGCATCCGGCCACAGAGGACCGTATCATCGGTCATTCTAACAGGTTGCCGCGACAATCCAAACACACGGTCGCGAAATTCTTGAGCCGCCAACGGCCTCCAAGAAACCGGTCCGCCCTTCCGGCAGTTCTCACGGCACAGCCATCCCTGCAAGCACCCATCCAACAAGGAAGGCGAGCCACAACCATGACGCACGGTTCAATGGCGAGCCTCGCTCGGCCCCGTCACAAGAAATGAAACGCTCGACAGGCCGAATCGCACGCCACACCCCGCTGTAGGTGGGTTATATAGGGCTGTTTTCAGTTTCGTTGCCTCGTCTTGGCGGTGCCCAGGGTTTATTGCCAAAGCAGGATCCAATAATATGGACACTCCGGCTACACGTTTGGGACTGCCAACCGGCCAGATCCCATGACCCCTCCTTCTTTGCAGCACACACTCGGGATCCTGAAAATGCTCGCGAGACGTTCGGCGATCAATCACCCGTCGCTAGCCAAACAACGCCTGGCCGCGGTTGCCAGTTCTGCGGCGATAGTCTTCCTGGTTCTGCCATGCGGATTCTGCCAGGGAGCAGAGACCCCATCGCAATCGGCAAGCCGGGCGAAACCTTGGGTGAGCCTGTTTGATGGCAAGACCCTCGCCGGCTGGACCGTCGCCGGGTGCCAGGCCACGGTCCAGGACGGGGCCATTCTGCTGGAGTCGGGCAACGGAGTGCTGCAGAGCAACCAGGCCTACCGCGACTTCGTGCTGGAAGTGGAGTGGAAGGCGCTCAAGCCGGACGCCTGGGATTCGGGCATCTTCTTCCGCGCCGGCGATCCGCCCGCCGGACGGCCTTGGCCCAAGGACTATCAGGTCAACCTGCGAAAAGGCATGGAAGGCAACGTCGGCAACCTGAAAGACGCGCACAGCGAAGGACTGACCAGACCCGGCGAGTGGAATCACTTCAAACTGACGGTGGTGGGCACCACGGCGGCCCTGCAGATCAACGGTCAACCGGCTTGGAAAGCCGACGGGTTGGAGCTCCGCAGCGGACCGCTGGCGCTTCAGGCCGAGGTTCCCAACGGTGGGCAGTTCCTCTTCCGCAAGATCCGCATTCAAGAGCTGGATCCCAAACGCTGACCCGGCGCGGTATTGAAGCCTGAAGCGCCAGCGAAGGCCAAGACCGCGGTTGAAGCCTGAAGCGCTAGCGAAGGCTCGAACCGCGACTGAAGCATGCAGCGCGAGTGAAGGCAAAGGCAACTCGCCGCTGCCTCCTCTGAAGCTTCGGCCTTCGGCTCATTCCCCGCCGCTCGAATCACCAGGGCGCGGATAGCGCCGGTCTGCGGGAAAGACCTTCTCCAGTAGACGCCTGGCCGCCTGCATCGCGCTCGGGTCGGGAGGGGCTGGGGCCAGATTTCGAGTTTCTTGCGGGTCGCGCTGGTGGTCGTAGAGTTCGCTGGCCACGATCTGGCCGCCGCCGAAGTCGCGCCACTGCGTATAGCGATAGCGGTCCGTGCGCACCGAGACCCCCATCGCATCCGGCACGGCCTTGTAGTAGGCCGGACGTGGGTGCTGCGTGTAGGCCGCCGGCCGGACGCTGGCCTGGGGGTCGTCCAAGACGGGCCGCAGGCTGACCCCGTCCACGTCCCGCGCCGGCGGCAGCCCACACAGATCCAGCAAGGTCGGGTACAGGTCCAACAACTCCGCCAGGGCCTCGGTCTTCACGCCGCCGTTCCGGTAACCGGGCGGAGCAAGGATCAATGGCACGCGCGCGTCCAACTCGAAATTCGACGTCTTGCCCCACAGACCGTGCTCGCCCAGGTGGAATCCGTGGTCCGACCAGAAGACGACCAAGGTGCGGTCGGCCAGGCCCAGCCGCTCCAGTTCGCCGAGCAGCTTTCCCACTTGGGCGTCCAGATAACTCACGCAGGCCAGGTATCCATGGCGCAGCTCGCGCACGTCCTCCGGACTCAAGTCCCGTCCCCGGTCGCCCAGGAGTTCGCGGCCGTTGTGCAAAGCCACGGCCGGCACGCCCTCGGGCGGTTGGGGATTGGCGGGCAGCGTGACCTTGGCGCGATCGTACAGGTCCCAGTAGCGCTTCGGGGCGTTGAACGGCAGATGCGGCTTCCAGAATCCCACGGCCAGGAAGAACGGCTGCTTTCTCGTTGCCAGGCCGCGCAGGGCCTCGATCGACAGGGCGGCCACGCGGCCGTCGTAGTAGGCCTCGTCCGGTACGTCGCAGCATTCGGTCCGGGGAGCGCGCGCCAGATTCTCCGGCAACGGCCCCTCGATCTGCGGCTTGTCGTCGCCGTGATTGGCAAAGTGCATCACGGCCGGAACATCCCAAGAGTCGGGATCGCCGTGGATGTCTTGCCGCCAGTTGTGGAAGATCTTGCCGATATTCTGAGCAAAGTAGCCCTGCCGCCGAAAGGCTTGCGGCAATGTGACCACATTCGGGCGCACATCGCGGAAATGCGTCGGCAGATCCCAAATCCGCAGCGTGTCGGGACGCAGGCCGGTCATCAGCGAGGCGCGCGACGGATTGCACAAGGCCTGCTGGCAGTAGGCTCGATTGAACAACAGGCCTCGTGCGGCCAATCGATCCAGATGCGGCGTCTTGGCCAGGGGATGCCCATAGCAGCCCAGGTCGTTTCGCAAGTCGTCGGCGGCGATGAACAACACATTCAGCGGCGCGACCTGGCCTGCCGAAGTCAGCCTACAAACCGGAAGGAGAAAGAACATCCAGAACGACAGCCGCAGCAGTGTCCAATGCATCATGATCTCCAAGTTCACACGAAGAAGAGCGGAACAGGACGGCCACCGAAGACCGGGACCGGCCATGCCCTGTATTCTCACTCCGGTCGAGGCGCGAGCTTGTCCACAACCGGCTTGAGGGCGAAGCGCATGTACATCGCCACGTCGCCATCGGCCTTCTTGCCCTCACCTGCCGCGCGCAGGGCCGCCTGCATCGCCGGCAGAGCCGGACGTGCGCGCTCGCCCAGCAGTTGCAGCGTGCGCGCCGCCTGGACGCGCGCCTCGGGCACCGCGCCCGAAAGCTCGCTGGCCAAGAGTTGGAGGGCCTGTTCGCCGTCGCCCGAGGCCACCAGCGCGCCGGCCGCTTCGATCCGCACGCAAGGCGACGCGTCGGCCAGCGCGGCGGTTAAGGCGTCTCGGGCCGGCGCCGCCTCGGCCCCTGCCGCACGCAGCCCCACCGCGGCCCAGTAACGCACCGCACTGTCCGCGTCGCGCAGCAACTGCACCTGTTGCGACACGGCTCCCACACGTCCGACCAGTTCTGCCGCCGCCAGGATCTTGGGCAGCGGATACTTCTCGTCACTGCGCGCCATCTCGAAGGGTGTGCTGTCGGCTGATCGCTGGCGAACTTCCCACTCGGGCAGGAAGCCCAGGTCGCGCGTTTGCAGCACCCAGCGGCGATGCGCCTCGCGCAGTCGCTCCAGCACGGGCCTAAGCTCGGCGGCGCCGGCCAGATTCTGGGTTTGCCAGGGATCGGCCTGACAGTCGTACAATTCTTCCACGGCGCGCCGCGGTCCGGCATAGGCCATCTGCGCCGCGTTGAGCTTGCCCTCGGCGGCCAGTCGCGTGATCTCCTGGCGCACCTCGGCCTGATCCGAGTAGCCTTCGGGCTGGTTGTACGACAAGTGCGGCATGTAGTTCCGCAGATAGAGATAACGCCCGTCGCGAACCGAGCGCGCCAGATCGTAGGCCTCGTCCACGCGGTCCCGCGCCCCGTACACGTACGAGCGCGGCTTGCTGGCGGTGGCCCCCAAGAAAGGCTCGCCCTGCATTTGGCTCGGAATCGCCAGGCGCGCCAGGCTCAACACGGTGGGCGCGAAGTCCACAAAGCTCACCAGTCGATCCGTGCTCTGTCCCGCTTCGGCCGCTGCCAGGTGGCGAAACCTGGCCGGCACGTGGACGATCAGCGGCACGCGCAGACCGGAATCCAGCAACGTCCGTTTGTGCCGCGGAATGCCCGAGCCGTGGTCCGGGTAGAAGAAGACGATCGTTTCCTCGGCGAGGCCGGCCGCCTCCAACTCCGCCAGCAAGCGGCCCACCTGTTGGTCCATCAGGGTGACGCAATCGTAGACGCGCGCCACCGTGCGACGTGTGACGGGCGTGTCCGGCCAGTAGGGCGGCACCGGCGCCCGGGCCGGGTCGTGCCGCAGCTTGGGATCCAGCTTGGATTGAATGTTCGCCTGGAAATCCTCGTAGCTCATCACGCTCATCCGCGACTGATGCGTCACGATTTCGTTGAACACCGCGAAGAACGGCTGTCCCGGTCCACGCTTGCGCCAGTGGGCCTTGGGGCTGCACTCGTTCCACGAGGCGCGCACGATGGCCGGTTCGTGGCTGGTGTTGTAGTCGGTCTTGACGTTGTTCGTGCAGTAGTAGCCCGCCGCGCGCAAGCGCGCTGGAAAGCCCTCAAATGCCGGCGGAATCGGGAACCGCGAACGCAAGTGCTGCGTCCCCAATGTCGTCGCATACACGCCGTTGATCAGGCAGGCACGCGCCGGCGAACAGACCGGCGCCGTGGCAAAGCAGTTGGTGTAGCGAACGCTTCGGGCCGCGAACCGGTCCAGGTTGGGCGTGTGGGCGTACGCGTCGCCCCAGCAACCCAGGTGCGCGCTGCTGTCCTCGCACGTGATCCAGAGGATATTCGGCCGATCGGTCTCGGCAGCGGCGGTCCCCATCAGGAGGCCACACAAGGCCACCCCAGTTCCCAATCCGGCCAGCAAGCTACGGCGAGAAAGCATGGCGATCTCCTGCGTCTTCAACACGGCGAGGCGGTTGCGGCGAGCGTGGCAAGGAAGGCCGTCGCCCAGGAACAGGCTTCCGCGTCCCCGTCCGGCCTCTGCCGCGCGCGACGCTTCAGGCTATGCCCTTCGCTGCCCCGTGTCAACGAAAAGAAAGCGGTCGCATTGCATTGCCCAGTTCGTAGCCGATAGACTGTCTATTGCCCCTCCAAATAGATAATGCAACGAGGGCGACCAGCGGGAGCCCGGTTTCGCGGTACAAACCCCACCCTCGTGTTGCATTCCTTTTCTGAAGATCAATATGCTTGCACGAATTGTCCTGTTGCTGACGCTCTTACCCCTGGTGGAGTTGGCCCTGCTGTTGTGGATCGCCCAGCACACCTCGTGGCAGACGGCCTTGTTGCTGGTCATCCTGCCCAGCCTGCTGGGGGCCTACTTGATGCGGCGCGCCGGCGCGCGGAGCTGGCAGGGGTTGCGCCGACGCGACGGCCTGGGCCAGGTGAGCGCCCACCAGTTGGCCGACGGCGCGTTCACCTTCCTGGCCGGCGTCCTGCTGTTGGCGCCGGGGATTCTGACGGACCTGGCCGGCCTGGCCCTGCTCCTGCCACCCGTGCAGCGGTTCGTCAAGTACTGGCTTGTGCATCGGATCACGGGCCGTGTGACGGGTTGGTCGCAAAGCGCACCGCCCACGCGCGACCGGATCATCGACGTCCAGGTGATCCAACGTCCCGCACGGCCGCTGGATGATTCCCAAGAGCAATAGCCGATGAAAAGGTGTCAGGAACCGTTTAGCTCTTTCTTGGGCCGGCCTTGGGGACGAAGCGTGGATTCCAGGCCCAGCCGATGCACCGTCTGCTCCGACCAGGAGGACTCGCCGAAGGGACAACCGCGCGCCACGCAGTGCCGTAGCGCCGCCAACTCCGCCTCTGTCTGCGGTGTGTTCACCTCATCCACCCAGCCCGGCAAACGCCGTAGCGGCCAGCGCGCCAACAGCGACTTGTCGGCAGCCGTGCCGCGCAGCCAACGGCCAAGGCTCCCCCACGGCCAGTCTTCCGCGCGGCGCACCAGGTTGGCGCGCAGCGCGTTCCGCTCCACATAGCGGCACACGGTCAGGAAATGCTCGTCCTCCTGCACCGGGAACGACTTGAAGCGCCCCTGATACACGTGCCCGCTGCCCCGGCTGCGGCGATGCGCGTGCCAACGCTGCGTGTGGGTCAAGGTCAGCCAGCCGACGAAACGCGACAGTTCGCCATCCTCCCTGGGCCAGACGACCAAGTGCCAGTGCGTCGAGAGCACACAGTAGGCCAAGAGCCGCGTCTGGGTACGCTGCACGGCCTCTTCCAGGATGCGTTGGAAGGCGTCATAGTCCTCGGGCTTTTCGAAGATCGGCATCCGCGCATTGGCGCGGTTCAGGACATGATAGACCCATCCCCCGTCGGCGGCTCGTCGTGGTCTTCCCATGCCAGCAGACTACCCCAATAGCCTCCTCCTGTCAATAAACGGTTCCTGACACCTTTTCGTCTTCGGTATCCGCCGCGCGGTGAAAGCCGAAGGCTCGGCCGCGCGTCTCCGCGGTGATGGCCTCGGCCACAATGGTATCGCGGAGAGGTCCGCGAATTCCTTTGCCGAACCACCCCACGGCCCGGCCAAGCAGGATCATCGGCCAACCGACCGCCAGCGCGATGGCGGCCTGCCCGAGTGGCGTCAAAGCGTAACCGATGACCACCAGGGCCTTGCGGTGCCCCAGGCGGTCGGCAAAATAGCCGGCCCCAATCTTCGTAAAACTCGAAATGGCGTCGGCGACTCCCTCGATGGCCCCCAGCGCGGCGGCGGGAATGCCCAGCAAGGCGAAGAAGCCGGGCAGGATCGCGTTGGTGGT
This sequence comes from uncultured Planctomycetales bacterium, assembly GCA_937889015.1. Taxonomy (GTDB): domain Bacteria; phylum Planctomycetota; class Planctomycetia; order Pirellulales; family Thermoguttaceae; genus CALARR01. The sequence goes on from CALARR010000014.1 coordinate 10,625, forward strand.
TTCGTAGCAGAAATCGCCCAGCGCGCTGGTGATGCCCGCTCCCAACACGGTGCGATTCAGCCATCGCGATTTCGGCCGCACTGCAACGCCAGATTGTGGATTGATCTTCATACCCAGACACGTATTGCAAGTACGATGGATTGCGTCTCAGGCAAGTAATGCCGTGCGGCCGACCGTCCGGAGGCCGGTCGGCCAGGGCAACGGGCTCGGCAGCCACGGCATTCCTCTTCTGACAGCCAATCTGCCGGTCGCGTCCCCGAATAGCGCGCGCAGGCAAATCTGCGACCACGCCTCAAAGTCGTCGAGATGGAGCAGCAGCTCGTGTACGGGCCGGAAACAGCCGTCCACGATTTCGCCTTCCTTCGCCACTACGGCCGGCCGCTGGACATCAACGATGTGAACGATTCCCAAATGGACTCGCCCCACGGCGGTTTCGTCGTCGTTGATCAGCCCGACGCACTGCTCTCGGTACGGCGTTTCGATGGCGACTTCTTCGGCCAGTTCTCGGGCCATGCCCTCCGAGTAAGCGATGCCCATCCCATTGGCCGGACAATCCCTGATGGCGATGTGACCGCCGATGCCCACGCTCCGGCGGCCGCGCAGACGCGATTCGTCTTGCTTCATGCCGCGGGTGTATTGGAAGATCGTCTCGCGCCCTGCTCCGTCATCATGGCAGAAGAGGACGTAGGGGATAAGCTGCTTGCAGGAAGGGTCGTTCTCCACTTCACTTCGAGGGCGGTAGCTTGTGTGCGCCGGATCGAGAAGGGCGCTGATGTAGCGGTCCACTTCGCTGGTAAAGCCCTGAAAATGGCCCAACCGATGAAACAACTCGGTTGAGACAACAAGCACCAGCTCGCAGCCGATCTCGGACACGACAACCTCCTATTGGATGTCAGAAAAGGAATGTCGCATCTGTCGGGCCCGTTGCCCAGGAAAGCCGGCCTTCCGATGGTCGGCCTCACGGCATTACTTACCTGAGACGCAATAATGCGGCATGGTCGAGTTATCGGCCGAACACGGCGGCCTTGCCTAACTCCGCCTCGATTTCCAGCAGGCGGTTGTACTTGGCGATCCGCTCGCTGCGGCAGGCCGAGCCGGTCTTGATCTGGCCGCCGCCCATGGCTACGGCAAAGTCGGCCAGGAAGGCGTCTTCGGTTTCGCCCGAGCGGTGCGACACCACATAGCCCCAGCCGGCCTGCTGGCACATCTGGATGGCTTCGATGGTCTCCGTCACCGAGCCGATCTGGTTCAGCTTGATGAGCACGGCGTTGGTGGACTTCTCCTTGATTCCGCGTGCGATGAACCTGGTGTTGGTGACATAGATGTCGTCGCCGACGATCTGGATCTTGCCACCCAAGGCGGCCGTGTGCTCACGGAACCCGTCCCAGTCGTTCTCTGCCAGGCCGTCTTCGATGGAGACGATGGGGTACTTCTCCACCCAGGCCTTGTAGAGGGCCGTCATCTGAGCGGCGTTCTTCCGGCCTTGACCGGACTTCGAGAGGTTGTAGGCCCCGTCTTCGTAGAAGGAACTGGCGGCCGGGTCCAGGGCGATGGCGATGTCCTTGCCGGGTTGGTAACCCGCGGCCTGGATCGCCTCGATAATGACCTCGCAGGCTTCGTCGTTGCTTTTGAGGTTGGGCGCGAACCCGCCCTCGTCACCGACGCTGGTGGCGTAGTTGCGTTTGTGCAAAATGCCTTTCAAGGCGTGGAAGGTCTCGGCCCCATAGCGCAACGCCTCGGCGAAACTCGGCGCGCCGATGGGCATGACCATGAACTCCTGGAAATCGACGCTGTTGTCGGCGTGTTTGCCGCCGTTGAGGATGTTCATCATCGGCACCGGCAGCCGGACCGCGCCGGTCCCGCCCAGGTAGGCGTAGAGCGGCAGTTCGGCCGCCGTGGCGGCCGCGCGCGCGACGGCCATCGACACACCCAGGATGGCGTTGGCCCCCAGCTTGCTCTTGGTGGGCGTGCCGTCCAGGTCGATCATCAGCCGGTCGATCTCGGCTTGGCGCGACGGGTCCGCCCCAACGATCTTGGGGGCGATGGTCTGATTCACGTTGGCCACGGCCTTGAGCACGCCCTTGCCGCCGTAGCGTTTCTTATCGCCGTCGCGCAATTCCAAGGCCTCGTTCTCGCCGGTCGACGCGCCAGACGGCACCGAGGCCGAGGCGGTGACCCCGTTGTCGAGCGTGACGTGGACTCGGACCGTGGGGTTGCCGCGAGAATCAAGGATCTCCAGGGCGCCTACGGCAGCGATCTTCCTCTGCATGAGTCTATCTCCTTGTTGGGACGATGGGTGGTTCCGATGATGAACGCGCACGAAGAAAGCTCCCGGACGATGTTCGCCCTGGGAGCTGTGAAGGCTACTCATAGCTCCCACCAGGCAACGCTCGTGCCGGTAGGAGTCATCAGCCGTGGTGCGGCGGTTTGGGGGGACTCCATCCCCTGGCGATCCCTCACTGGCAGGGAAAGGCCTTGAAGAACAGGCCTCGTTGTAACCCCCACGGCTCGGCTTTACAAGCCGTGCTCCTTCTCGCCCCGGGGTTCTCCTTCTCGATCACCCTTCGACGTTTGACCGGCCAACTGACCTAGATTATTGTGAGACGTGGGGATGGGGTCCCCCATGGAACCGCCCCGGCCTGGCCAACCTTGGGTTGGTGCGCCGGCGCTGATGACTCCTACCAAGCGTTGAGGGCCACGGTAGGGGAACGCACTCGTGCTGCCAAACCCTGCCATCCGGCAGGTCTCCTGTCTACTCAGGGTTTCATGGTAGCCGAGAATGAGTCACCAGCCATCGCTTCAAGCCGCTCCCGGCCCAGTCTCTGCCGATTCGTTCGTCCTTCGACACCGCAAGGCGATCCTCTTCCTGACGGCGGCATTGTGCCTGGCCGGGGCCTACTCCGCCTACATCATGCCCGCGTCGGTCTTTCCCCAGACCGACTTTCCCAGGGTGGTGATCCTGATCGACAACGGCGCGATGCCGGCCGATGAGATGATGGCCACCATCACGCGGCCCGTGGAAGAAGCGATGAAGAACATCCCGGGCACGGTCAACATCCGTTCGACGACGGGTCGCGGCTCGGCGGCCGTGAACGTGTTCTTCGACTGGTCGACGAATATGATCGAGTCGGAGTTGTACGTTCTGGGCCGCCTGGCCCAGATCCGCGGCACTCTGCCGCCCAGCGCTGAATTTGCCGTACACCGGCTGACGTTTTCGGCGTTCCCGATCATCGGCATCAGCCTGACCAGCAAGACGCGGAGCATTACCGAACTGTGGGAGACGGCGCGCTACGACCTGAGCCCGAGGTTCCTGCGGATTCGGGGCGTGGCCCAGGTGAAGCTGGTGGGGGGGCGCGTGCCGGAGTACCACGTGGTGGTCGATCCGGCGAAGCTGGAGTCGTACCGCCTCACGTTCCAGCAGGTGAGCAAGGCGCTGGCCGAGACGAACCAGTTCACGCCTGCGGGAATGCACGAGGAGAACCGGCAGCTCTACCTGGCCGTGGTCGACAATCGCCTTCGCGACCCGGCCCAGATCGAAAACGTGGTGGTGGCCTGGTCGGGCAAGTCGCCGGTGCTGGTGCGCGACATTGCCGAAGTGCGGCGCGGCCAGGCCCCGCAGTTCAACATCGTCACGGCCGAAGGCACGGACGCCGTGCTGATGAACATCCTAAGCCAGCCGGACGGCAACACGGTGGCGATTGCCGACGCCCTGCAAGCGGAGTTGAAGCGGATCAAGAAGGAGCTTCCCGCCGACATGAAGCTGGCCTTCTTCTACGACCAGTCGCTCTTTGTGCGCGAAGGGGTGCGAAGCGTCTGGGAGTGCATCCTCTTGGGGCTGGGGCTCTCGGTGCTGATCCTCTACGGCTTTTTGCGGAGCGTCGCTAGCACGCTCGTGGCCGCCGCCGTGATCCCCGTGACGGTGCTCCTGACGCTGGTCGGCATGCGCATCTTCCAGATGAGCTTCAACCTGATGACGCTGGGCGGGATCGCGGCAGCCATCGGCGTGGTGATCGACGACGCGATCGTGGTTGTCGAAGCGATCCACGCCAAGGTGCTGGCCGGGCTTGACCCGCGCGAAGCGGTGCGCCAGGCTTCTCACGAGGTGGCCTTGCCGCTGATAGGCAGCACGCTCACGCCGGTCGTGGTCTTCATTCCTTTGGCCTTCCTGGACGGCGTAGCCGGGGTCTTCTTCCGCGCCTTGGCCCTGACCATGGTCTTTGCCCTGCTCACGTCGCTGGCGTTGGCGGTGACGTTCACACCGGCCTTGGGCAGTCTGCTGATCCGCGGCCGCCGGGGCCCAGCCCAGCACGAGTTGGAGCAGGGCGGTCGCCTGTTGCGGTTGCTGATTGCGGTCTACGAATGGATCATCCGCCGCGCCTTGCGGTTCTGGTGGCTCACCACCGCCTGCATGGCCCTGGTGGTCGTGGGGGGCGTGATGCTCTACGGCGAGTTGGAGACCGACTTCCTCCCCAAGCTGGAAGAAGGGGCCTTCGTACTGGACTACTTCTCCCGGCCCGGCACCAGCTTGTCCGAGACCAACCGCATGCTCCACCACGTAGAAGAGATTCTCTTGAGCACGCCGGAGGTGGAGAGCTTTTCGCGCCGCACGGGCGCGCGGCTGGCTCTGGCCATTGCCGAGCCCAACACGGGCGACTTCCTGGTGAAGTTGCGGCCGGACCGCCAGCGATCCACGGAAGAGGTGATCAACGAGTTGCGCGAGAAGATCCACCAGGCCGAGCCGGCCCTGCACACCGATTTCCCGGGCGTGTTGAGCGATTTGATCGGCGACCTGACCTGGTCGCCCAAGCCCTGCGAGATCAAGATCTTCTCCACCGACACGGCGCTGTTGAAGAAGAAGGCGGCGCAGGTGGCGCAGATCATCGAGAAGATCCACGGCGTGGTCGACGTCAACGACGGCCTGATCGTGGCCGGACCGTCGATGCGCTTCATGGTTCAGCCCGAGGCCGCCGCGCGCGTAGGACTGACCGCCGCCGACGTGGGCAACACCCTGCAAACATCGCTGTTGGGCACGCTCGCGTCGTACCTGCTGCAAGGGGATCGCACGGTGGGCGTTCGGGTGCTGAGTGCGGCCGAGTCGCGCGATCAGGAACTCCGCATCCGCGAGACGCCGATCCGCTCCTTGTCGGGGGCCACGGTGACGCTCAACGATGTGGCCGAGGTGCAATATCAGCCGGGCATCCTCGAAATGCAGCGCGATGACCTGCGGCAGCTTGTGGCGGTCACGGCCCGATTCGAGGAGATCGATTTGGGCACCGGCATGCGCGCCATCCAGGCCCATCTGGACAAGGACCTGAAACTGCCGGCCGGGGCCAGCCTCGAATACGGCGGTCTGTACCAGCAGCAACAGGAGTCGTTCAAGAATCTGACCTTCGTGCTCTTGATGGCCATCTTCCTGGTGTTCGCCGTGCTCCTGGTCGAGTTCCACTCGTTCCTCGAACCGCTGGCCATGCTCCTGGGCGCGGTGTTGGCCCTGTTCGGCGTGATCGCGGCCCTGTACCTGACAGAGACCTCGCTGAACATCGTCTCCTTCCTGGGCGCGATCATCGGCGTGGGCATCGTGGCCAAGAACGGCATCTTGATGCTCGACTTCGTGGACCACCTGCGTGCCCGGGGATACACCTTGCTGGAGGCCCTGGTGCAGTCGGGGCGGCGGCGGCTCCGGCCCGTGTTGATGACCTCGTTGACCACATTCCTGGGGCTGCTGCCGCTGGCGTACGGCGTTGGGGCCGGGGCCGACATGCTGCGTCCCTTGGCCATCGCTGTGATTGGGGCCTTGTTCATCTCGTTGCTCCTGTCGCTGATTGCCACGCCGGTGTGCTACTACGTCATGGTGCGGCTGTTCCGTCTGGATCGCCGGCCGGTCCAATCTTCGTAATCTGTTGCCGGAAACCGAGAAACGTAGTCGTTTCGTGGAGAGATTCATGTTGCCGCTGAACCGAAGGCTGCTGGTGGGACTCTGCCTGATCGCCCTGATGGCTTGTGCTACGACGGGCTGCAAGAAGGCCGCGCCCGAGGAAGAAGAAAACCCGTTGCCCAAAGAGCCGGTGCCGGTGCAGGCCGTCCAAGCCGAGTTGACCACGCTGAAGCCCTCGGTGGACCTCGTGGGCACGCTGGTGGCCTTGCCCGAACACACCACCGTGGTCTCACCGCAGGTCGGCGGCTGGATTCAGAAGGTGTCGGTGGTCGAAGGGGCGGCCGTGCGCGCCGGGGACGAACTGGTGGCGCTCGATGCGCGCTGGGCCCAAGTCGAAGCGGCGAAGACGGCGGCTGCTGTGGCGGAGAAGGAAGCCACGCTGGCTCGACTGAAGCGCGGTTACCTTCCGCAAGAGATCGAGATGGCCCGGCACGAGGTCCGCAAGTCCCAGGAACTGGTGGCGTCGCTCCAGGCCGAGTCAACGGCCCTGAAGCCACTGTGGCAGAAGAAGGAGGTGCCGGAGTTGCAGGTGCAGAAGGTCGAATCGTCGCTGCGCGCTGCCGAGGCTGCACAGGCCGCCGCCGATGCCAAGCTGAACTTGCTGCTGGCCGGCACGCCCTCGGAAGAGATTGCCGAGGCCCAGGCTCAGTTGACGATGGCCCAGGCGGAAGCGGCCGCCGCCAAGCTCAATTTGGAGCTCTGTCGAATCACCAGTCCGATCACCGGCACGGTCACACAGCTTGCTGCGCGCCAGGGGATGTTCGTGGAACGCTCGTCGCCCTTGTTGACCGTGGTCGATCTGTCCAAACTCTTCATGCAGGTCCGCATCCCCAGCATCCACATGACGAAGGTCCAGACCGGAGCGCGCGTGGAGGTCCGCGTGCTCTCGCGCCCGGACGAGGTCCTTTCCGCCAGCGTGGCACGGATCAGCGGCGAAGCCGACCCAGCCACGGGCGACGTAGATGCCTTCGTGGAGATCTCCAATGGAACGGGGCTGCGCCCGGGCCTGGCCTGCCGGGGACGGCTCTGGCTGCCGGAAATGCCAGGCACCCTCGTCGTCCCGGTCGCCGCCGTGGCCGACCATGCCGGAACGCCCGTCGTCACGGTCGCACGCGATGGCAAGGCACACGAAATCGAGGTCGCGCTGGGAGTCCGCACTTCTGATCAGGTTCAGGTCACCAAAGGCCTTTCACCCGGCGACTGGGTTGTCACCCATCGGGGTTACGGGCTGCCCGAAGGCTGCCCTGTGGCGATCAACTCGGAGGCCGCAGTCTCCAAGCCGGGCACCCCGATCCAGTAGCAGTCTGCGCAATCGCCGCCGGCATCTCCCGCCCAAGCCGCAGGGTTTCACACGCGCAGTCCGCTCTTTCGGTCTTTTCGGACGCACGGTCATACGACCGGAATGGCTGCACCGATACTGACGGAAGAGAGCCTTGTGCATTCTATTCGGTTTGTGCAGGCAGCAGGTCGAACTGAGGACTCCATGCGGCCCACCCTGTTGTTCATTATTTTGGCGATCGGTTTCCCAGACGCGTCTTTCGCGCAGCTTGCCGCTCCCCTTCCCCCGCTTGCGTCCGACCTGGTCCAGGGTGACGCCGGGGAGGGTGAGACGCCCGTCGATCTGGAAACGGCCCTGCAGTGGACCCTGTCCAGCAATCCCGACCTGGTCGCCCTGCGTCAGAACCTGTGCGTCTCGTCGGCGGCCGTAGCCGTGGCCCGGCAATTCCCGATGAGCCTGAACCCGACCCTCTCCGTCGACGTGCGGCCCTGGACCTTCGAGCACGACACTGGTCAAGGTTCGCAGCGGCTCGATACGCAAGTCTCCGTTTCCTGGATGCAGCCCATCGAGTTCGGTCATCGGATCGCGCATCGGACGGCCATCGCCCAGGCGGCGTACACCCAGAGCCAATGGAACATCTTGCAGGCGGAACTGCAGACCCTGGTGGAGACCTACCGCCAGCATCAGACGGCCGTCTATCGTCGCGAGAAGCTGCGCGTGGCGCGACAGTTGGCCCAGTTCAACGCCGAGTTGCTGACGACCGTGCAACGGCAGTCCAACGCCGGCCAGGTCGGCCCTTCCGAGTTGGTCTTGGCCGAGGTTGAGAACCAGTCCATGGTTCAGAGACTCCAGACCGCTCAGCAGGATTATGTCGAGTCCCTCGCTGCATTGCGGCGGCAGATAGGGCTTCCCCACCTGGCCGACTCGCTGCTTCCCGCCGGTGACTTGAAGACCCCCGAGGGATTCGCGCGTGGAGGAGAGGAAGACCTGGTGCGAATCGCGTTAGAGAGCCACCCCGAGATCAACGCCGCCCGGGCCCAGGCCTCCGGCTCACGTGCCGCCGTGTGCCTGGCACGCGCGGAACGCATTCCCATTCCTTCAGCCGGTCCCGTCTACGAACACGACGAAACGGGCACCACGTACTACGGGATGGTCCTGAGCACGCCCGTTCCCGTGCTGAATACCGGCAGGACGTTGGTGTGCCAAAGGGAGATGGAGCACAACCGCGATCTGGTGGCCCTGGAGCAGCTTCGCCTCCGCACCATGACCCGAGTCAAGACCTGCGTCGTACGGTGGAACCAGAGTACGGAGTTGGTCGATCGGGTCGTGACGTCCACCAACGCCATTCAAAGCCAGACGGAGAGGATGGAGCGGCTGTTCACCGCCGGCCAAACCGACCTGCTCAAACTGCTCCAAGTTCGCCAGCGGTTGATCGAGGCCGAGAATGCCCGGCTGGACATGGTGTGGCAAGCCACGCAAGCCTATGCGGACCTGCTCGCGGCACTCGGAGCCACGCCACTGCTGGGCGCCGTGCAAGCCGTTCATTGATCTCGGCGCTGCGAGAGCCGGTCCCGGAACCTGTTGGCAGTCCATTCTTGCCGGGCCGCCCGACGTGGCGGGGATCGTTCTAGGACAGGTTCCTGTGCCCTCGGCGGCACCGGGCCAGGCGAGGCTACTCGTCTCCCTCAAAGCCTTCGACCTGGAGGAGGGTTTCGGCCTTGCCGTCGTGGAACCGAGCGGCGAGCATCTCGGCGGCCGTGTTGCTGCCCAGCAGGGTGCGATTGCCCTTGTTGGCCAGGGCCCGGTAGAAGAGCCATTGCTCGGCCCCGATCTGCACGCGATAGCCAACGGCCACGTCATCGGCCACGCGTTGGAGGTTCTCGCCCACGGCAAGCTGCCGCCAGGTCAGCGCGCGCCGCCGACGTTGGGGCTGCAGATCCACGAAGAGCGTGGCGGACAGGTTCTGGCCTCGGGCTGCTTGCCGCAGTTCCAGGCCCCTGGCGACGGGCCGCAGTTCACCGACCGGTCGACCGCAGCGCCACTCGGGCAGGGCCAGGGGCAGGACGCGTGCCACGCCCTTCGGCCCGCACAGCTCGCAGTCCCACGTTTCGGCGGCAGGGTTGACTTGGATGCCCGAGCCCAAGGGCAGTTGCGCGCGATAGGCGATCTCTTGCGACGCGCGGTCGGGACAGGCGTCTTCCGGCCGCGACGGGGCCGGCCCGAGCAGCGCGTCTCCCAGCCACAGGAAGCCGTCGTCGCGCGCCAACAGCAGATGGCGCTGCACACGATAACCGCCCTCCAGGCTGGCCTGCAGCTCCAGGTAGTCCACGTCCTCGTCGGAGACCCAACAGACTTCCTCCCAACGCGAGGCGAGGCGCGCGGGCCGGCCGTCGATCGTCGCCTCCAAGGTCCAG
>CALARR010000015.1 GCA_937889015.1 uncultured Planctomycetales bacterium
GGAAGCCGGGCTCCCGTCGGTCGCCCTTGTTCCGTTAGCAGTGCAAGACCCAATAAAGGGTCGTTCATCAGAGAAGGCCATGGCGGCAGGTCGCAAGTTTGTTGGTTCCTGCATTGCCAATGGATCGAGGGCGAGCATCGGAAGCCTGACTTTCCCGACCTCCCGTTGGTTGGTCGAGGCCATTGGAAAAGCAAAGATCAATAGGTTGTGCAACCTGAGATCATGACATTGATTGAAACGATTGCGGCCGTGTGTGGCGTGCTTTGTGTTTGGCTCACGGTCCGCCAGAACGTGCTATGTTGGCCCACCGGACTGGTGCAGGTAGTGCTGTACATCGGTGTGTTCTATCACGCGCGGCTGTACTCTGATCTGATCTTGCATGTCATCTATGTCGTAATGCAGATCTACGGATGGTATCACTGGTTGCTTGGTGGGCAAGACCGCACCGAGTTGAAGGTCACGGTGCTATCGTCGTCGGCGATGGTGGGTTGGGTCGCCATCGTCGTTGGAGCCACTGTTCCGTGGGGTTACGCGATGGCGACCTACACAGATGCCGCCGCCCCTTATGCGGACGCCTTCATCGCAGTGGCAAGCCTAACTGCCCAATGGCTGATGGCGCGCAAGAAGCTCGCATCGTGGTACTTCTGGGTCACGGTTGACCTAGTGGCGATCGGCGTGTACTTATCCAGACAGCTCGTCATCACTACGGGACTATACTTGCTCTTCCTCGGACTAGCCGTCTTAGGCTACCTTCGGTGGAAACAGACGATACAAGCGCCCAGTATTTGCCGGCCCGGTGAAATGGAGGTGGCGCCGTGAGTGGACGGACAACGGGCCTGACGCTGGGCAAATTCGCCCCATTGCACCGGGGGCACCAACTTCTGATCGAGACCGCCCAGAGGGAGACCGACGAGGTTCTGGTCCTGATCTACAACTGTCCTGAGACCACGGAAGTCCCGCTCGGTGTGCGCGCGCGATGGATCAGGGAAATCTACCCCAACGTGGAGGTCATCGAGGCTTGGGACGGTCCGCTGGAGGTCGGAGACACCCCGCAAATCAAGCGAATGCACGAGGAGTATATCGTCAAAGCCCTGGCGGGAAGAAGGATCACCCATTTCTACTGCAGCGAGTTCTATGGAGAGCATGTGAGCCAGGCGCTGGGGGCGGTCAATCGGTTGGTTGATCCTGGCCGCGCGACAGTGCCGATCAGCGGATCGCTGCTGCGACAGGACCCTCGCCAGTACCGTCAGTTCATTCACCCAAGAGTCTATCGCGATCTGGTCACCAACGTCGTCTTCTTGGGGGCTCCGTCGACAGGCAAGACAACCATTGCGCAACGACTGGCCGAGGAATACGACACAGTGTGGATGCCAGAGTACGGGCGGGAGTATTGGGAAACCCATCAGGTTGACCGGAGGCTGACCCTGCAACAACTCGCGGAGATCGCTCACGGGCATCTGGCACGAGAAGAGACTCTCCTGGGAGAAGCCAATCGCTACTTATTCACCGACACGAATGCCCTGACAACCTATGTCTTCTCGCTCTACTACCACGGCAAGGCCGACTCGCGGCTGACCGATTGCGCGAACGCCGCAGCGTCTCGCTATGATCTGGTGTTCTTGTGTGGCACGGATATTCCATACGACGACACGTGGGATCGATCTGGCGACGGTAACCGGCAGGTGTTTCAGCAACGGATTGTCGGCGATCTGATAGAGCGCAAGATACCGTACTTCTTTCTGCAGGGATCGGTCGCAACGCGTGTCACCTGCGTGAAGCAGGTGCTGAGCCGCTATCAGAAGTACGGCAACTTGCTGGATATCTTCTCGCGCGAGGCGACTCCACAATGAGGCTCGCCTTCCGGTCGGAAGGCGAGTCGCTTTTCGCACGTCGTGCCACTCCTATTGATGCCGGCGCAGTCAATGCTCGCAATTCCGTTTGGATTCCAGCCGTATCGGCTGGAATCCAGCGCTCCCGCGGCCGCGAAACGATCATTGGCAATGCGGACCGCAATAGGCCGCCGCACCGGCCTGGGCCTGGGGACTGGCGGCGTAGTTGACGACGGCACGAGCAGAGCGCTATACTGGCCAGTCCTTCCGTTCCCATACTCACTACCATCTGCCTGCAGCCCATCATGCGGAACCGATTCCTCCTTTGCCTGCAACTTGCGTTGACCTGGCTCTATTTTGCCGCGGCAGCGTGCGGTGTTGAAGCGGTCGAGCCTCGCGCCGCGCATGTGGTCTTCCTGGGCACCGGGGCGGCCGATATCCAGTGGCCCGAGAAGGACAGCAGCCCCAAGGCCCTGTACATCCGCGAACATGCCGGCCGAAACGTGCGGCGATACTCGTCGCTGTTCGTTTCGCCGGGCGTGGTGATCGACTATGCGTTGACCGGGCGGGAAGGCCTCGAGGCGGCCGGCATCGCCCCGTCGGCGATCGAATGCGTGTTGATCACGCACTCCCACGGCGATCATTTTCAGCCAGCGGCGATCGTGGATCTGGCTCGCGAAAAGGCGGCGGCCCTGACGGTGGTCGGCAACAGCGCGGTCGTGACCAGGATGCAGGAGCACCTGGAAGGCCTGTCCACCGCAGAACGCCCGGCCATGACCCTCCGCACCGTCAAGCCCTTCGAAGAGTTCGACGTGGGACGGTGGCGTGCCAAGGCCTTGGCAGCCAACCACATGCCCAACGAAGAGGCGCTGTTGTACGTGCTGCGCAACGCGGACAAGTCGCTGTTGTACGCGACGGACACGGGCTGGTTTCCGGTGGGGACGTTTGCGGCCCTGCGCGGAGAGAAGCTGGACCTGGCGATCGTGGAGGCGACATTCGGCGAGGAAGTCCGGCCCAACCTGCTCACCGGCCACATGAACCTGCCCTTCGTGCGGCTGGTCAAGCAGTTCCTCATCGATGGCAAAGGGCTCAAACCGAAGGGCCGTTTTGCCGTGACACACCTCAGCCTGCGATTCTGCGAGCCCTACGACCAGTTGGCGCCAAAACTGGCCGAAGAAGACATTTTGGTCGCCTACGATGGACTGCGCATGGAGTTGTAGAGGTCGCTTGTCCGCGGTGG
>CALARR010000016.1 GCA_937889015.1 uncultured Planctomycetales bacterium
GGAGCCTGAAGCGATTCGCGCCGCGCACTCCAGGAAAAGACCCTACCGCGGCACCAGCCGGATCGAGTCGATCTCGAACTGGGTGTCAGGATGCGACCCCGGGTCGAATCGCAGGCTCTTAATGATCCCGCGCCAGCGGCGGTTCTCCGCGACCTTGACCTCGTAGTCGTGGAACTGGCCGTCGCCACGCACCGCGAAGCTCACGCTGTTGGGCCCGCTGACCGGCATCGAAGTCGTGGCCCAGAACAACTGCGCGTGCTCGTCCCGGCTCGCCTTCATGCGGATCGCCACGGCCCGGTACTTGGCTGCCTCGATCTCCAACGGCGGGCTGCTCAGGGCCGGATCATTGCCGGCCGCGGTCAGCTTCAAACAGCCGCCCTCGGCCCTCAGGTCGCGGATCTGCATGGCGCCGCTCCAGTTCTCGCTATCGCCGGGCCGGTTGAATTGCCAGTCGGTGCCGCTGACCATCGGCGGCACGTCGTAGGGGCCCAAACCCACGTCCGCCGGGACCCAATCCTCGTGTGGGCCCGCGGAAGGAGCGAAGACCTCACGCACCGCGTCCAGGTATCCGAATCCGTATTCGGCGTGCGGCTCGATGTACGAGCCTTCGCCCCATTCGTTCCAGGCCTCGACCAGGCAGAGCTTCGGATCCCGATCGCGCGTGTCGAGGAACTTCTTGGCCGCCCGGCAGTGATCGGCAAACGCCTGCGGCGTGCGGTCAGGATAGAAGAACCGCGGCTCGGGGCCGTGCCATGGCCGGGGATCCCACCCGCCGGCCAGCACGGGAATCTCCTTCAAGAGGCCCGCGTCGGCCACCTGGTTCCAAACGTTCTCCGTGTTCTGGGCCAGGAGCGTGTAGGGGTGCATGTTCCCTTCCATGCCCGACACGCCGGCGTAGTTGTAGCCGGACAAGGCCTGGTAGCCCTCCTCTTGCAGCCGTCGCACCGACTCGGCGTCGCCCCGGGCACAGGCAACCATGTAGATGCCCGGGATGCCGTGCTCGCGGCACAGGGCGTCCATTTTCTGGAACATGGGGCGCACGCCTTCGTGCCCCACGTCGTCGCTGATGCGGTGCGGACTGAAGATGATCATCACCGGCTTGTTGTCCACGCGCAGGTAGTTTGGACGCTTGAAGTAGTTGTCGATCCAGTATTGGGTCAGGGCCAGCGAGTCAGCGACACTGGTCGATCCGGCTGGGTTGTGGTTGGCGTACAACAGACAGAAGTTGATGAGGTGCTGGTAGCGCGCCTGGAAGAAGGCGTCGTGCAGGCCATGCTCCAGGTGTCGAGCCCCTTTGTTCCAGTACCAGTCGTAGGCAATCCAGGAGATGCCGTGTTCGAGCATCCACTTGATCTGCCAGTCGGCCACTTCCGGCGAGCCCTCGGCGTACCAGCCCAGGGCCGGCTTGCGGTTCTGCCAGGCCTGGAGCGGCGACCATCGCGTGGCGTTCTGCCAGCCGGGGAAGTAGTAGACGCCGACCTGGTAGCGGCTCGTCTTGACCGGCACCGGGGGCGGCACGTAGTCGGTCTTGGGTAGACTCAGGGCCGGGGCCAGGCTGATCCGGCACGTCGCGCTCAGCGGCTCTGGAGCCCCGGCGATACGCAGGCTCGCCTGGCCTTGGATCGGTCCGTCGGACTCGATCTGCCAGGTCAGCGTCTGGTCCATGGCGTACGGAATCGGTGCGACGGCCACCTTGGCCGGGCCCTTGGCACGCACGCCGGCCGGCAACTGCAACTCGGCCGTCCAACCGCCGGCATACGGGCCACCCTGGTTGAACAGACTGCACGTGAGCGTGGCCGGACGGCCTGCCCGGGGCAGCGTGTCGGTCACGCCGAAGTACCGGATCGCCACGTCGGGCGGGCCCGCGGGCTCGGATTCCAGGGCGATGCCCTGCAACGTGACCTGGGCGCCGGCCTGCGTGAGCGGTTCCAGGGCCAGGTAGACCAACTGGCCGGTCCAGGCGTGACGCGCGCCGGGCTCCAGGATGTAGGCGTGCACGCGGCCGTCGCCGCGCACGGGGAAGGTGTACGTTTGAAGGCCGAGCGTGCCGCTCAGGGCGTACGACAATCGGGCCGTGCCGGGCCGATCCGACGCCATGCGCACCGCAACGTATTCCCGGCCCGACGTGTCAACTTGCAGGTACTGTTGGAAGGCGGGTCGGGCGCCGCTCGTGGTGATCCGCGTGCCTTCGGGAGTGGCTTTGAGCGGGGGCGAGACGCCGCCTGGCGCCAGGCCGGTCGTGTCGCGCGTGAAGTCCCAGCGGTCGGTCCGGCCAGCACGACGATCGGCCACTTCCACGATCTGGATGCTGCGGATCGCGAACGGGCCCGTGTTGGGCGGATCGAGCCGGATGTGGACGATCTTCTTTTCAGGGCCCCAGAAGGGATAGAACCGCTGGACCACGAAGTCCGGCGTGGCGCGGAGGAACTGGTTCAACTGCTTCTTGCTCGAGAAGCCGCCATACTTGCCTTCCGTCGTGTTCGAGTAGAAGAACTCGCTCGTGCCAGCGGCCGCGCAACGCATCAGTACGCGCACGTACTGAAAGGCATTCGCCTGCAGCTCGAATTTCGGGCTGGTCAGGATGGGGTCGCTGCCGGATGGCGCGGCCTGCAATGCGCCGTCGGCGACCTTGAGGTCCTTGAGACCTCCCGGCCGCCAACCCTGCAGGTCGCCCGGCTTATCGAACGTCCACCCTTTGAGCACGCGGAACTCATCCGACGCGGCAGCCGAATCGGCGCCCACTCCGGAGCATACAGTCAGCGCCAGGATCACCAACCGAGAGTAGTAGGTCGTCATGGCTGCACAAGCGGGGTGAAAGGGGTGTGAAATCGCGACCAGTAGCGCTTCGCCCATCTCACGGTCGTATCAGGAGTTGGGCCCATTATCAAGGCCCGGTCTGGCAACAGACATGCTGCCGCAGCGGGAGCCCTGGCTGGTCGATTCGTCGGAATGCCGCCGAATCAGGCGTTGGATCTACGCATCTGCCTGACTGCACGCACGGTCTCTTGCATCTCAGGTGAGTCACGCCGTGCCTTGGCCTCCTTGACCCCGTAACGCACAGGCTCTAAGATTGACCGATGTGGCTCCCCATTTGAGGTACTCGTTGATGGCGTCTCCGCAGCGACCCCACGATTCCCAGGACACTTCTGGCAGCCTGGACGGCGACGAGGATCTGGACGGCCGGGCCGTCCATGCCGCGCTCCAGGTTGACCAGGAACGAATCCAGCGCGCCGTGCGCGAGATCCTCTTCGCCGTGGGTGAGGATCCAGACCGCGAGGGCTTGCGCGAGACCCCGGCCCGGGTGGCGCGCATGTACGCCGAGCTTTTCGGTGGCCTGCACGAAGACCCCCGCGGCCATCTGAAGAAGTTTTTCACGGAAAAGTACGATGAAGTCGTGGTGGTGCGTGACATCAGTTTCAACAGCATGTGCGAGCACCACATGCTCCCCTTTATGGGCAAGGCCCATATCGGCTATCTGCCGGATGGTCGCGTGGTGGGCTTGAGCAAGCTGGCGCGGGTGGTGGAGAGTGTCGCCCGGAGACCGCAGGTGCAGGAACGGATGACCGAGGAGATCGCCAAGCTTCTAGAGGAGGAGTTGCACGTCAAAGGGGTGGCCGTGGTGATCGAGGCGGTACACACCTGCATGACGATTCGCGGCATCCGCAAGCCGGGCAGCGTCTGTGTCACCTCCGCAATGAAGGGGGTCTTCCGCCGCAGCCTGTCCACGCGCGCGGAAATTATGACGTTGATCTTTGGAGACCGGCGCTGAGATCTCGGTCTGGCCAGCTATGGATCAACTGGAACCACAGCGCGAACGCGTTCAAGATGACCTGCGCGGCTTGATTGCGGGCGAGGTGCGCTGCGACGACAGCTTCCGGCAACTCTATGCCAGCGATGGAAGCGTCTATGAGATCCGGCCACTGGGGGTGGTCCGCCCCCGATCTGTGGCCGACGTTGTGGCGTGCGTCCAATATGCCGCCGAAACCCACATCCCTCTGCATGCCCGGGGTGCTGGCAGCAGTGTCTGCGGTGGTTCGTTGGGGCCCGGTCTGGTCTTGGACTTCTCCAAGTATCTGCGGCGCATCCTGCGTGTGGAGAAGGATCGGGTTCGTGTGCAGGCGGGCGTGGTTCACGAACGCCTCTGCGCCCATCTCCGCAGTCGCGGCCGACTGTTGGGCCCCGATCCGGGCAGCAGCGTCGTGACTACCGTAGGGGGGATGATCGGCGTCGATGCCGCCGGCAGTCGGCGGGGCAAGTATGGCTCGATGCGCGATCAGCTTGTGAGCCTGCAGGTAGTACTGGCCGATGGACATGTACTCGAAGTGGGGTGCGAATCCATCGAACCAGCCCCCAATGATCTGTCGCGCAAAGCACAACTTGTGCGGCAGTTGACGGCGCTGCTCGCCCCTCAGCAGGAGCTGATTGCTCGCCGTCAAGGGGCCGACTGCGTGAGCCGTGGCGGCTTTCAATTAGCCGGAGTCCTGGGCCAACAGGGGTTGAATCTGGCCCGCCTTCTGGCAGGGTCCGAAGGCACGTTGGCCCTCATCACGGAAGCCACGTTGCGTACGCATCCGCTGCCACGGCATCGAGGTGTGGTGCTGTTGTTGTTCGACAGTCTGGAGAGTGCCTCGCGCACCGCGCTCGACATTCGGCATCGCGGCCCCAGCGCCTGCGATCTGATGGACCGGCGGCATCTGAGCCTGGTGCGCGATGCCGAGCCGCGTTTCGGGCTGCTGATTCCTCAAGAGACGGAGGCTTTGCTGCTCGTCGAGTACGAAGGCCAAGACCCGTTGGAAGTTCGGCAATGGGTTCAACGCCTGGTGGATGAACTGCGCAGCCAATTGCGGCGGACAGTGGCCGCGCGTCAGGCCTTCGATCC
This sequence comes from uncultured Planctomycetales bacterium, assembly GCA_937889015.1. Taxonomy (GTDB): domain Bacteria; phylum Planctomycetota; class Planctomycetia; order Pirellulales; family Thermoguttaceae; genus CALARR01. The sequence continues at coordinate 4,880 of CALARR010000016.1, forward strand.
CGCCGAAGTCGAGTTCTACTGGCATCTGGCGACGCGCTTTCAGCCGGCTTTCTTCCGTCTGAAGGGGCCTGCCCGGCCGGTGCCGGTGGTCGAAGACATGGCCATTCCGCCCGAGAGTCTCCCCGATTTCCTCGTCCGCCTGCAGAACGTGTTAAAGCGACACGAGGTCACCGCCTCGGTTTTCGCCCATGCGACACAGGGACAGGTCCACGTCCGACCGTTTGTCGACATGGCCTCGGCCGCCGACGTCGCGCGCCTGCGGAGCCTGGCCGACGACTTGTACGGCGAGGTCTTCGCCATGGGCGGGGCCGTCGGTGGAGAAAACGGCATCGGCATCAGCCGGACCGCCTACTTGCAGCGGCAATACGGTGAACTGTATGACCTTTGCTGTCAGGTGAAGCAGAGTTTCGATCCGCAGAACCTGTTTAATCCCGGTAAGATCATCGCCGGTGCTGCGGAACAGGTTCTAGAACATCTACGCGCGCCGTTAGTCCGTCCTGCGCCCGCGCCGCAGTCGCCGACACCCAGCACGGAGCCGGCCCTGCGGAATCTCGTGGAACTGCAGTTGAACTGGGATCCGAGCCTGGTGACCGACTCGGCCGAGGTCTGCAACGGCTGCGGCGAGTGCCGTTCGCAGGTGGCGGGCGTGCGGATGTGCCCCATCTTCCGCTTCTCGCCGGCCGAAGAGTCCTCGCCCCGCGCCAAGGCCAACTTGTTGCGCGGCGTGCTCAGCGGCCGACTCGACCTGAGTTGCCTCACGAGCGAGGATTTCAAGCGGATCGCGGATCTCTGTGTGCATTGCCACATGTGCCGGCTGGAATGCCCGGCCAGCGTGGACATCCCCCGCCTGATGCGTGAGAGCAAGGGGGCCTACGTGGCCGCCAATGGCCTCCGCCTGGGCGATTGGGTGATGACACGCCTCGATCTGCTCGGGGCTCTGGGGACGCTTTGCGCCCCAGTCACCAATTGGGCCTTGAGCAATCGGCAGATGCGCTGGCTACTGGAGAAAACACTCGGGATCGCCCAGGGACGCAAATTGCCTCGCGTTGGGGCGCGGAGCTTCTTGCGACGCTGTCATGGTCGGCGTCTGAGCCGTCCTTCGCGGCGCAGCGGCCAGAAGGTGTTCTACTTCGTCGACGTGTACGCCAACTACTACGACCTGATGTTGGCCGAAGCGCTGGTGAACGTTATGGAACATAATGGTGTGGAAGTCTACGTCCACCCCGGCCAGAAGCAGGCCGGCATGGCCGCCATCGCCCGGGGCGCGCTGGATTATGCTCGCCGCCTGGCCGAGCATAATACGGCCCTCTTGGCCGAGGCGGTGCGACAAGGATATCGAATCGTGGCCAGCGAACCGGCCGCCGTCTTGTGCTTGACTCGCGAGTACCCACAACTGCTGGACGACGAGGATGCACGCCTGGTCGCCGCGCACACCAGCGAAGCCTGTAGCTATCTGTGGAACATGCACACGTTGGGCAAGCTCCAACTCGATTTCCGCCCCATCCACACTGCGCTCGCCTACCACATGCCTTGCCATCTCAAGGCCCTGCAGGTCGGTAGCCCCGGCTTGAGTCTGCTCGGCCTGATTCCCGGTCTGCAGCTCTTTGCCTTGGAAGAGGGCTGTTCCGGAATGGCCGGCACGTTCGGCCTTCAGCGGCAAAACTACCGTGCGAGCCTGCGCGCGGGCTGGGCCTTGATTTCGAGGCTCCGGGATCCTCGCATCCATGCCGGCACAACCGAGTGCAGCGCCTGCAAGATGCAGATGGAGCAAGGCACCACAAAGCCCACCATCCACCCTTTGAAGGTTCTGGCTCTGGCCTATGGCCGGATGCCGGAAATCGCCCCCTTGCTGAGTACGCCAGGGAGCGAATTGATCGTCACCTGAAGACGCTTCTGACCCCTATTCCGATTGACTATGGCCGCTGCCCCTTGGTACCACGAAGGTCTGCCCTTTACTTGCACTGGCTGCGGTGACTGTTGCACCGGCGAACCGGGCTATGTCTGGGTCGACAAGAACGAAGTCGAATCGTTGGCTGCTGCGACCGGCCTCACCGTGCAGGAGTTTCAGCGAAAGCACACCCGACAAATCGGGATCCGCAGAAGCCTTTTGGAGTATCCCAACGGGGATTGCGTGCTCCTGGGCAAGGACCGGAGATGCACTGTCTACGCCGCACGTCCACGCCAGTGTCGCACATGGCCCTTCTGGGCCTCCAATCTCACCAGCCCCGAACGCTGGAGAGAAGTCTGCGAAGCGTGTCCCGGAGCAGGGACCGGCAATTTGATCCCCTTGGCGGAAATCGAAAAGAACCTGAGCCGGATTAGAGTCTAGGAGGTCACCCTCCCGCCCGCGGCAGACGGCTTGGCAGATCGCAAAAGCCGCCTGAAATGGCTGGCGCCACGGGCCACCCATTGCGACCGATGCTAGCTGCTAGAATTGCCGGACTCGTAACCGGCTGAAGCACTTACGGCGGGCGATGTGGCCGATTGAGCGTTCGCCCTGGCCGCCGCGGCTTGGGCCGCTGCCTGGCGTTCTAGCTCCCGCACGCGTTGCTCCATCTCCTTACCAGGCTTGAAGGTAACCACGAACTTCTCGGGCACGAACACCTTGTCGCCTGTGCGCGGGTTGCGAGCCTTGCGCGGGGCCCGTCGCTTGACCTCAAACACACCAAAATTCCGCAGCTCGATCCGACGCTCTTCGACCAAAGCCTCTACGATCGCGTCGAAGGTCTTCTGGACGATCTCCTTCGTCTTAAGCTGCGTGAGCCCGATCTCCTCCGAGATGGTTCGAACGATCTCTTTCTTGGTCACGACTCGATTCTCCTATTGAGAACAGGGGCGTCGCATCTGAGCCGCTAGGCACACCAGCCACGCTCCAAGTGTAGGTGGCATAATGACTAGTGTCAAGAGCGATGCGCGCATCCTTGAGTTCACTCTCTGGCGACAGCATCAGGGGATGGTCTGAATATGCGGTAGGTATAGCTAATAGTGGCGGTGTCATTCTGCTGCAAATGTTCGACGTGATGTCCTAACTTGTGTCTGGCAAATGGGTTGAGAATACATGACCTGATTCAGCAGGCCCCGTGCTGGCCAAAGTGTGGGGGGAATCCCCCGGCGCTTAAGTGCATGGCATAAAGCGACTTGGCGTTCTTCAACCAAGCTCGGTTGCGTATGGCGCACACAACTGCCTGGGAATGTGTCTGGACAAGCTGATAAAAGGACCTGGTACTCGAGTGGGATATTTGGTAATTAAACCGCAGTCAGGCTGCATGGAGCGTCTTCTCGCTCGGCTGGCTCCCAGAATAGCGCGAAATCGCACTTGGCGCGGGCGATTCGCACTCCAGGCCGCCACGGATGCGGCGGAATTCTCTTGGTTCCATTTTCAACGAAAATGCGGATTTTGCAGATTAGCTGAAGTTTTCCGGCTACGTCGTCCGATATGGAATGCACCACGCCCGGGACCATCCCGGTGGAGCGGAGGCACTGGAGTTTAGGCGGATTGACGCGGATCTCACGGAGGAGTGTTGTCATGCGGAGACTGATCCTGGGGCTGGCGTGTGCTTTGCTCGTCGGCGGAACCGCGGGCTGCATTATCCCCGCCTATTCGGGTGATCCGGCCCGTCGGACGCAACAGATGATTTACACGTCGGAAAACCTCCGCCAGTTCCTTGATGAGTGGGAACGCTTCTGGTTCCTGGATCAGCCTGACCACTGCACGCCGTATCGTATGCACGGCGGCATCATCTGAGCCGGGGTGCTCAGGTGCTGGCCCGCTGATCGGTGCCTTCCCTTACGCCCAACACGAACGACGTTGGGGCCACGACTCCCCGTGGTCCCCTCACAGAATTGCTCGCTCTCCATCCGGCCTACTCGCGACGGCGAGTAGGCTTCTTCGTTCTGGTATAGCAGACCGACCTCGGCTGCACCCCGGTCGGTCGCACGCGCCTCCCACGGTTGCCAGACGGCCGGCCGGCCGTTACATTGCAGAGTCCGGGGCTTCTGTTGACCCGGTTGTAGGACCCCTGCGGCCCGCTCCCCGGGCGTCCGCTGTGGCTGGGGCTGTTTTGGGACGAGAGAGTCGTCGGTTATCTGTCGCGCGTGGTGCCTGTGAATCCTTCCCTCGAAACCGCTGTCTGCCTGGAGGTCCAGCTCGGGCGGCTGAAACTGGCCAATCCCATCCTGGTGGCCTCGGGTACCTTTGGCTATGCGCGCGAGATGGCTTCACTGGTGGACCTGAAGCGACTTGGGGGGGTTATTCCAAAGACGATTACCCCCCTTCCTCGTCCAGGAAATCCCCCACCACGCACCGTAGAAACCAATGCCGGGATGCTCAACTCCATTGGCCTGGATAATGACGGCATCGAGTCATTCATCCAGAGCCACCTGCCTTACTTGGCTGCTCTGAACACGGCGATCGTGGTCAGTATTGCCGGCAAGAGTCACGACGAGTTTGTTGGCATGGCCGCGCGGCTCGACGGTCTGCCGGGGGTCGCCGCCCTGGAACTGAATATCTCTTGCCCTAACGTAAGTGGGGGCGTGGATTTCGGTACCGATCCGCACATGTGTCAGCGCCTGGTCGCGGGGGCGCGCGCGGCTTGTCGGCTCCCTCTGCTCGCAAAACTCACACCCAACGTGACCGATGTGGCCTGCGTGGCCCGGGCTGCCGAGGCGGGCGGAGCCGATGCCATATCCGTGATCAACACGTGCCTTGGGCTGGCCGTGAATTGGCGCAAGCGTCGACCGCTGTTGGGCAACGGTATGGGCGGGTTGAGCGGCCCGGCGATCAAGCCCATCGCCTTGCGAGCCGTGTACCAGGTGGCGCGCGCAGTAAGCGTGCCGGTCGTAGGCATCGGCGGAATCGCGACGATCGACGACGTGATGGAATTCTTAGTGGCCGGTGCTTCAGCCGTACAGATTGGCACGGCCAACTTCTACAATCCCCGAGTGGCTATGGAGATCCTCGACGCCTTGCCGACAACGCTGGCCCAGACTGGGGCCACGCACGTCGCCGATGTGGTCGGCACCCTCCAAATGCCGCGCTAGTTCCCAATCCCCAAGCCCAATCCCGGTTCCCATGCGCGTTCTTTCCGGCATTCAGCCTACAGGTCGTTTCCACTGGGGCAACTACTTTGGCGCGATCCGCCAGTACATCGAGCTTCAGGGCAGTCGGGATGAAGCCTTCTACTTCATCGCCAATCTGCACGCTTTGACCACCGTCCGCCAGCCCCAAACGCTGCGGCAATACACGCTCGAAGCGGCCACGGACCTCCTGGCCCTGGGGCTCTCGCCAGACAAGGCAACGCTCTTCATCCAGTCCGATGTGCCCGAAGTCAGCGAACTATGTTGGCTGCTGATGACCGGCACGGCCATGGGGCTCCTGGAACGCTGTCATGCCTACAAGGACAAGAAAGCTCGCGGTCTCACGGCCGATGCCGGGTTGTTCACCTATCCCGTGCTCATGGCCGCCGACATCCTGATCTATGATGCCGACATCGTGCCCGTCGGTGACGACCAGGTGCAGCATATCGAAGTGGCCCGCGACCTGGCTGCCAGCTTCAACTTCCTCTTCGGCGAGACATTCGTCTTGCCCAAGGCCAAGATTCTCGATAGTTCGGCCAGGGTGCCAGGCACCGATGGCGAGAAGATGTCCAAGAGCTATGACAACACGATCGAAGTCTTCGAGGATGTCAAAGCGGTGCGCAAGAAAGTGATGCGCGTGGTCACCGACTCGCGCCCGATGGAGGAGCCGAAAGACCCGGATAGTGACCCGCTGTATCAACTCTACAGCCTCTTCGCCAGCGCACCGCAGTGCGAAGAGATGGCGGCCAAGTACCGTCGCGGCGGGTTTGGCTACGGAGAGGTGAAGAAAGCCCTCGCCGAATTGGCCGAACGCTATTTCGACGAGGCGCGGCAGCGGCGCAAGGATCTGGAGACGCATCCCGAGCGCGTCCGCGAGATTCTGGGCGACGGCGCGGCCACCGCGCGCCGCAAGGCTCAGCAGGTTCTCCGCCGGGCTCAGGAGGCCTGCGGACTGAAAGGCTGGTGAATGGCCTGCGAAATCGGGCAAACGCCTGGCCGACGACATGGGAACCGCAAGCTTCCCGGATCGGCCTCTCCCTGGCCGAGCCGCCGCTGGCGTGATAAGATGAATCCATGCACTCCGAGGGGTTACAAGCAACGCCGGGCAGCGGCAAACGGCCGATTTCTTGGCAGGCGCTGGCGGTCTGGTGGCCCGGCTCCCTGCTGGTCGGTCTGCTCTTAGGTGGCGCTGCGGCAGTGGCCCAGGCCTGGTTTGCGCCCGTGGTCTTCTTTCCTCTGCTGGTCGGCTTCCTGTTGGGCCTGATGTTGGTGGGGTTGCTGCGTACGGCCCAAATGGCCCTCCGCTCCGCAGCTTTCGTCGGCACGCTCGTGGCCGTGTGCGGCCTGGTGGTTGTCGAACATTACGTTTGTTATCGCATGGCCCTGCGCGCCGCGGTCACCAACGAACAACTGCGTTTGGCGCGACAGGCCTTTCCAGAACAGGCCGCGCGCATGGACCAGTCGACGACTCCCGACTGTTTTGCGGCCTACATGTACCAAACGGCGAACTCGGGCCGTCCCCTGTTCCGTCAGGTCGTGGCCCGCGGAGGCTGGGCCTGGGCCAGTTGGGCCGTGGATGGTTTGTTGCTCCTGGGGGCGGCCTTGACCGTGGTCGTTCCAGCCCTGCGATTGCCGTACTGCGGCCAATGTCGGAGCTGGTATCGAACAACACGCAGTGGGCGCCTGCGCACGCCGTTGGTCCGGCGACTGGCGACGGTCCTCGGAACCGAAGTCTCTGATCTCCCGCCCGCCGCACGCTACCGCGTACTGACCTGCAATTCAGGTTGCGGCCCCATGGGGCTGGAACTCTCTTGGCGAAACGCGCGGCACGATCGCGAATCAGAACTGGCTTGGCTGGATGAATCCCAACGCCTTGCCGTCCTGCAGGTCCTCGACGAGAATCGACAGGAAGAGCCGGGCGACCATCCTGCCCCGCACTAGCTGGCCGGCGGCATGGTTGGGCCGGGCGCAACAAGTCCTTCCCCCTGGGGTGTCTCCTTCTCATGGAAATCATTGGCATCGGCACCGACATCACCGAGTGTCTGCGAATCGCACGCATGATCGAGCGGCACGGTGATCTATTCATCAATCGGGTCTATACCGCCGAAGAAATCCGCTACTGCCAGAACCGTAAACAGTCGACGCAGCACTTCACTGGCCGCTGGGCCGCCAAGGAGGCCATCCTCAAGGCCTTGGGCACTGGCTGGCGGCGGGGAATCAGTTGGCGGGACATCGAAATTCGCAACGAGCCAAGCGGCAAGCCGGTGGTCGCCGTGCGCGGAGGGGTCCGTGACGTGGTCGAGCAACTGGGGATCCGCAAGCTGCTGGTAACCATCTCCCACTGCCACACACACGCTACGGCGTACGCCATCGCGACCGGTGGGAGGGATTCCTGACTTCCACTGGGACGCCTATTGCGTTTCAGGTACGTAATGCCGTGAGTCCGAACATCGGGAGGCCGATTGTCCAGAGTAACGGGCCGGGCGGCCGCGGCATCCCTTCTCTGGCATCCAATTGTGTCCCGGTCAAAGCTCGGCCTGAGAGATCCAGATGTTCTCCTCAGCTTTGTCGCAGGACACCGGACGCCGAAATCAGTCTCTGGGCTGCCGGTCCTGCCTCGCCGCGTTCCGTGCGTCCTTTCACAGGTATCTGCCATGCCCGCTGATCTGGTAGCCGAGTGGATCTTCCCCCTGATTCGGGCCGCAACGCGTCTGCTCCTCTTTGGTCTGTTGGCCTACCTGGCGATCATCGTGCTGATGGTCCTCTTCGAGCGTTCTCTGATCTTCTTTCCCTCCCCTTATCCCCAGGGAAACTGGCAGCCCTGGGGGGTGCCCATTGAAGACGCATGGTTCCAATCTCCTGATGGCCTGCGCCTACACGGTTGGTACTCGCCGCACCCGCACGCCCAGGCCGTGTTGCTGTTCTGTCATGGCAACGCGGGCAATATCGCGCATCGGCTCGACCTGCTGCAGACACTGCATCGTCAAGCCCGTGTGTCCGTGTTGATGTTCGACTATCGGGGCTACGGCCGCAGCGAGGGCCGGCCCAGCGAGTCAGGCGTCCTGGCCGATGCCCGTGCTGCCCGAGCCTGGCTGGCCAAACGCGCGGGAATCGAACCACGCCAGGTGATCTTGATGGGTGAATCCATCGGCGGCGCGGTGGCCGTGGACTTGGCGACCGACGGGGCCCGTGCGTTGATCCTGGAGTGTACCTTCAGTTCCCTGCCCGACGTGGCCGCATGGCATTATCCCTGGTTGCCGGTGCGGTGGTGCATGCGGACCAGGTTGGACTCGGTAGCCAAGATCGCCGCCTATGAAGGCCCGCTCTTGCAGTGCCACGGCGATGCCGATCGAATCGTTCCCTACGAGTCGGGCCGGCGTTTGTTCGAGGCCGCTCGCGAGCCCAAGCAGTTCGTCACCTACCCCGGATTAGACCACAACGACCCCCGCCCCGACCGATGGTATCAGGCCATTGCCCATTTCGTGAGCGAGTCGAAGCCGAACGGAACGGGGCTGGGGGCTCGGGATGCCACCCTCGATTGAGTCCTGGATCGCCGGTGATCTTTGCGCAGCCACATTGGCCCGGGAACCCGGCCGATTTCGGCTGGAAGCCTGCCTGGGCGCATCGGCCGCATCGAAATCAGTAGAAAACGCGGGCACCTGACAGAAGTCCGGACCAGATTGCAGCCAGAAGCGGTCAGAACTCGGGGAACTCGATCGGCTGGGGTTCGCCCACAGGGCCGGTTGGCTCGCGCTGCACGTCAGGCTCACGCTTCCATTGGAATCCACTGGTCTCTCGGAGTTCCTTCATCCAGGCGAATTGCAGCGCCTGGTGGTCCGCATAGGCCACGGCGGCGTACTTGCGGAAATCGTCGACCAGGAATGATTCCCGCAACACGGCCTCGGTGGGCGTGTAAGTCTGGACCTGCACCACGTAAACGTGATCTTGTGGCCGGTTGACAGCCACACCCACCTCGCCCTCTCGCAGGCTGAACACGGCCTCCATGAACTCGTTGCCGAGGGCCTGGGCCCCTTCCACGTGACTCAACCGCGGAGGGCTCTGGGCATACATGGCCGGTACAGCTCCGTATGTCATCCAGCTAAAAGCCGGCGGCTCGATCACTTGGACGTCCGGTTCGTCTTTCAAGGCCTCCTTCAGGTCCGTCTTGGCCTGGCTGGCCTTGGTCTGCAAGCGTTTCGCCTCCTCCTGGGCCAATCGCCGCGCCTCGATCATCTTCCACGCGCGCACAACCCGCTCCTTGATGCCCGGCTCGCTCAACTCCGGCACGTGTTCCTTGCTCTCGTCCGACTTCCAGAACAGATACTTGTTGCTCTCGGTGTCCTGGGAAATGGCCGGCCGGCCCAGGCCCGGTTGCGCAAACACGTACTCGACAAATCCCCGCTGCGTTCCGATCAGGTACGAACGGCCGATTTCCAAATCCTGAACATCCCATCGCGACACCTTCTCCATCCGGGCAAAACTCAGACCGTGCTGCCGGGCTAAGGCCTCGAAATCCAGCTTGTCACTGGCAGCCGCGTTCTTGTCCTTGCGAGCCAAGTCCGCCGTATAACGCTTGATCTGATTGCGCAGCGGCTCCAACACGGCCAGCATCTTGTCATTCGCCTTCTGCCGGGCCAGTGTGACGCGGATCTCCTCCTTCACCTTTTCCAGGGGAAGGTACTCCTTGACTTCCGCCGGGGCAGCCGACTGTGGTGCGGCTTCAGCCTCTGGCTTGACCTCGGGTTGCTTGACCTCGGGTTGCTTGACCTCGGGTTGCTTGACCTC
>CALARR010000017.1 GCA_937889015.1 uncultured Planctomycetales bacterium
GCGAGAGGCGAGAGGCGAGAGGCGAGAGGCGAGAGGCGAGAGGCGAGAGGCGAGATCGCGGACCGCTGTATTCTTTTCGGCAGGGTAGACCCCTAGTCCTCGGCCACGGGCTTGGTGGCATCGACACAGAGCCAGGAGAGAGTGCCGATGACGAACACGCCGGCGAAGATATAGAAGTTGGCGTGGTAGCCGGGCGCCAGGCCGGCGGACTTCTGGGCCTCGGACAGGAGGCTAATGTGGTTCAGGCCCAGGCCTGCGGCATGGGCTTCCAGGTAGTAGTCCAGGACATACCCGGATAGCAAGGGGCCGACGGCTCCGCCAAGATTGCCGATCATGTTCATGAATCCGGCCACGATCGCGGCATAGCGACGACCGATATCCTGGCAGGCGGCCCACGAAGAGCCCATGGTCAGGTCGGTGAAGAATCCGCTGAGCGAGATCATCACGAAGAAGCTGATGGCGGTAGGCATCAGCGGGCAGAGCAGGAAGCAGACGGCCGTCAGTCCGTGACCGAGCATGCCGAACATCTTGCGGCCCAGGCGGCGGTTGCCCGTGCGGCGAATGTACCAGTCGGTCAACAAGCCACCGATCAGGCAGCCGACGCCGCCGATCCACAGCGGCCCGCCCTTGGCCAGATTGGCCAGGGTATCGCCGGTATGGACGCCGAACTGGGTTTCCATGAAGCTTGGCAGGTAGGTGAGGTAGAAGTACCAACCATAGGACTGGCAGGCATACATCAGGCACAAGGCCCAGAGGTTGCGGCTGCGGAGGATTTTCAGCCAGGGCACGCGGCTATGGCCGGCCTGGGCGCCGGCCTCGCCGGAGCGGATGTAATTCAATTCGGCGGCGTTGACGGTGGGTTTCTCTTCGGGCCGATTGCGGAACCAGAGGGCGAAGCCGACGCACCACACCACCCCCAGCGCGGCGAAGATCCAGAAGGTGGCGCGCCAGTGGAGGTGGAGCGTCAAGAGCATGAACCCCCAGATCAAGGGCGTCAGGCCGCCCATCACGCGGCCGGACATCCAGACGGCCCCCTGGGTGAAGCCTCGTTCCTGGAAAGGGAACCAGTTGTGCAGCGCGCGGGTGATGTTGGGATAGGCGCCGGCCTCGCCCATGCCGAAGAGGAAGCGGACAACGATCAGAGTGCCCAGGCCGCCCAGCGTCAGGCCGGCGAATTTCAGTCCCACGAAACCGGTGATGGCGGTGAAGGCCGACCACCAGAGCACGATGCGGATGAGCACGTTTCGCGGCCCGAACGCGTCTCCCAGCCAGCCGCTGGGGACTTCGAAGAGGGCATAGGCGAAGCCGAAGGCGGCAAAAGCCCATTTCAGATCGGCGATGCTGTTGAGCCCGAGGTCTTTGACCATTTCCGGAGCCGCCGAACCCATGCAGACGCGGTCCAGATAGGTGATCATCGACAGGGCGCAGGCGAACCCCAACACGCCGTAGCGGACGCGCGTGGGGCGATCGGAAGGAGCGGGGCCGGCAGAGGGATTCGGGACGCGCTGGTCAGTCACGGTCATGGAAGTGCCGTCTCCCTTGTGCTGTGTGCATTTGCCCGGTTAGCCGGAGATTCCCGTATGCGAGGTGATGGGCGGCGACCTGAGATCTGGCAGCACGACGCGTGTCAGGGCTGGGCTAGGCAATGTTGATGATCTTGGCACGCACCGCGCGGCTGACGTTGGGGGGCAGAAAGCGGCTCATGGCCTTGTCGTCCAGGAGGCCGGCGATCTGCTTGATGAGCGAACTGGAGACGTGGGCCAACTCGCCGTCGGCGATCATGAACAGGGTTTCCACATCGGACGCCAGGCGCCGATTGGCCATCATCATGGTGAGCTCGGCGGCGATGTCGGTGATGGGACGTACGCCGCGGACCATGACTTTGGCCCCACACTGCTTGACGAATTCGACAGCCAAACCGGAGAAGGTGCGGATTTCCACGTTTTCCAGATGGCTTGTGGCGTCACGGATCAGTTCCACGCGTTCTTCGGGCAGGAACATGGTCTGCTTTTCGATGTTGACGCCGATACCCACGATGAGCCGATCAAAGAGCCGGCTGGCGCGCTCCATGACGTTGAGGTGGCCCAAGGTGATCGGGTCGAACGAGCCCGGATAAACGGCGATTCGCGGATTGAGGGATTTCATGGCCGTGGCGCGAAGAAGAGTGGTGTCGGCCCTTTATAACATGCGGGGGAAGCAGGTGCCAGCCAGGGGGTATTGATTCCGATGCGGCCAGTGCCCTGAGTCTAGCCCATCACGGCGGCGACCATGCGTTCGATGTCTTCGGCGTTGTTGTAGGCGTGGGGGCTGATTCGCAGGTATCCGGCGCGGCAACTCAGGGCGACACGTTGTCGCAGGCAGCGAGAACGGATTTCGTGGGGGTCCTGTCCGGAAGCCTCGAAGAGCACGATCCCGCTGCGATGGCCTTCATCGGCCGGGGACTTGATACAGGCGCCACGTTCTGCCAGGCGGCGGCGCGCCAGGTCGGTGAGTTGCAGCACGCGGGCGGAGATAGCATCGAAGCCGAATTCATTGAGCAATCCCAAGCTGGCGCGCAATGCCAGGAATCCGACCATGTTCTGGGAACCGCCTTCGTAGCGTTGGGCGGCGTTGCGGAGAACCAAATCGATGCGGCCGAAATCGCCGGACTGGACCACGCTGTTCCAGCCGATGCCCAGGGGGTGCAGGCGTGCCAGGTGTTCGTGGCGGAGGAAGAAGATGGCGGCCCCTTCGGGGCCCAGCATCCACTTGTGGCCATCGGCGGCGAGGAAGTCGATGGGGGTGCGTCGCAGATCCAGGGGGAAGACGCCCAGGCCCTGGATGGCATCGACGAAGAACAGGGCGCCATGGCGATGGGCGATTTCGGCCACGGCATCCAAGTCGTTGCGCCATCCGCTGGCGTAGCCGACCCAACTGATGGAGACGATCCGGGTGCGCGCATCGCAGGCCGCCTCCAGACGATGGAGGTCGACACGGCCATCGTCGGTCGGCACGCGGCGGGTCTCGACGCCTCGTCCGGCCTGGTTCAGCCAGGGGTATTGGTTGGTTGGAAACTCGTCGGCGAGGGTCACGACGTTATCGCCCGGCTGCCAAGGAAAGCCCTCGGCGACCAGATTGACACCCTCGGTGGTGCTGTGGAGGAGGGCGATTTCCGTGACCGAGGCGTGCAGCATGTCGGCCACCGAGCGGCGTAGTTCGTCCAACTCCAGATCCCACTGGGGCCAGTGCAGGCTGCCATCGTGCGCGGCCTGCTGGGCCCAGTGGACGATGGCGGCAGCCGCCGGATCGGGCAGGGGGCTGACCGCGGCGTGGTCGAGGTAAGCCCAATGGCGAGCGACCGGCATCTGCCTGCGGAATTCGTCCCAGCGGAGCTGACCGTTAGGGGCGTCAGGCACGGGAGTGCCCGAACTTGGCTGCGACACGTCTGGTTCTCCGAATGAGGGGGGTAGCTGTTCCGCTGTGCGGAGAAGTCTGCTCGAAAGGGTGTGGGGAGCGGTTCTGAAACCCCTATTGTCATGGACCGGGGGAGAATTGTCTACGGCTGACGGCGTGCAGAACGGCGGTGTTCCGCGGGGTTCGCCTTGGGGTGGTGGAAGGGGCGGCGGCCAACTATACTGGAAGGCGCAGCAAAGCACGGTCTCTGGGCTGTCCCACTCGGAGCGGGCCGAGAGTCGTGAGACGATCGCATTGCGTCCGGCGGACCGACTGGGCGGTGAGGGTTCTGGGGCAGGTTTCTAGACGTTGGGGACGATATTCGATGGCCAAAGGTCTGTGCATCACGGGACTTGTTATCGCCAGCGTGATCTTGCTGTTCTTCGTCCTGGATCTGTCGGTGGCGATCCCTTTCAGCAAGGTCAGCCCGATGATGGATATTGCCATGATCGTGGCATCGCTGGTTCTGGGCTATCTGAGTTGGTCGAGCCTGCGCGAGATCAAGGCCTGAACCTGGCCGAGCGCGGACCAGAGGCGAGTGGGATCACTTGCCTGGTTGCGTGGCGCCCTTGATTTCGACTCAACACGGCGCATCTTTGAGCCGGTTCCAGAAGCTGTCGATACTTCAGTTCTGCAGGGCCGTCCGAGGTGGTTGAGGTGGCTCTGGGATCCGTTCTTTGAGCCGGTCTGAACACCTGTCGGCAGTTCTGTCTGGCAGGGCCGCTTGAGGAGGCTGGGGTGGCTCTGGGATCCGTTCTTTGAGCCGGTCCGAGCACCTGTCGGCAGTTCTGTCTGGCAGGGCCGCTCGAGGAGGCTGGGGTGGCTCTGGGATCCGTTCTTAGGCCAAGGCCATTTCGGCGGAGACGGTTTCTTGCGAGGGCAGGAACGGCCGGACGTCCTTGCCGTCCACGGAGACGATCCCCAGTTCGAACTGTTGGGCCAGATCGATCTCTTCGCGCGAGGGGTCGCGGAAACGATGGCCTCTGGAATCGCGGAGGCATTGGACCTTGGGGCGAGTGGGGAAGTCGGGGTTGAAGTCGACTACGGCCGCTTCGATGCCGTTGGAGAGCTTGACGACCTGGCCGATGGGGAACGGCGGCACCGTGCGATAGAAGACCTGTTCCACCACGGGATCGAAGAACCCGCGGCACATGCGGCGCATTTCGTGGAGGACTTCCACCGGCAGCTTGGCCGGCGAGTAGCAGCGTCGGCTGGTCGCCGCGTCGTAGACGTCGGCCACGATCGCGATTCGCGAGAAGACCGGGATTGCGCGTCCGGCCAGGGCCGGCAAATCGTCTCCGGTTTGTGGGTGAATGCGGCCGGGGTAGCCCGATCCGTCCCACCGCTGGTGGTGGTTCAGCACGACTTGGGCGGCAGCGGCGGGCAGCGTGCCGCGGACCATTTCGTAGCCGTACAGCGTGTGCCGCCGCATTTCGATCATTTCATCGCGTGTGAGGCGCGAGGGCTTGTCGAGGATTTCACGCGGCACCAGGACCTTGCCCACGTCGTGCAGCAGGCAGCCTAATCCCAAGTGGTGCAGATCCTTGGCATCGCGGGGGGATCGGTGCCGGCGCTGCTCGATCAGATATCGCTCCAATCGCATTCCGAGGAGGAGTGCCAGATAGCAGGTATTGGTCGAGTGCGAGAGGAGGTAGTTGTCGAACGAGTCGACCTTTTGCAGCAAGACATTGCTGTTGGAACTTCGCTTGAGGAACTGAAACAGTCCGCTGATCGAGGTCTGGAACCGGTTCAGATCCAACTCCAGGGAAGAGTCGCGCATCATGGACTCGAAGTTTCGCCGTAGCTGGAGATAGAGGTCGCGTTGGCGTTCGCCGAGTTCTACGTCGATGATGTCTTCGAGGAACTCCAGATCCCGGTGCCGAATCCAAACTTCCATCACCCCCAGCTTTTGCAGTTGCGGCACCAGATCCATGGGGATCTCGCGGTCGCGTTGCAGCAAATGGCGATAGGGATCCTCGGGCAAGGGGATGGGCCGAGCCAGGATCATGCCGGGTTGGATCTTGTGGATCGGGACGCGAAGCATAGCAGGGCTGGGCCCGCGGCTGTGGGCCAATTCAGGTGGGAGGCACACGCTTGCGCCGGAGGCGCACGCCCCTCGGAGCGTTGTCGCCCGAAGGCTAGTGCGTGTCGCACACACGTGTAGCGTTCCCGGCAGCGTGTCGCCACGGTTCCGAAAGCGAAAGAGCCGCTACAGGTGTCTGAGACGCGCTCTAGCAAAACCCTAGCTCACAGAATTGTGAGGGCGCAGCCCAAGACCCCAGAGATGGCAGCCCGCCACTTGGGGCTGTCCTCACTCGATACAGGGTGGCAGAGAATACCGGATCTGCCGGCTGTCGCGTCGGGAGTGGCGCGTAGCGGCCGGTCAGCGGTAGGGATTATGCCGGTTGCAGGATCTGCAAGTCGACCTTCTGCACCAAGCCCTTTACGGCCTTGCGGTAGTCGAGCATGTGCGGGGCCATTAAATGTTTTTCGAGGGCGTCCAGATCTTCCCAGGCTTCGACGACGGTCACGGTGTTGTCGCGGGGCGGGGCCTGAGCAGAAATACTGGTTGGCAGGTCGATCATCGGGCCGTATTCAATACAACCGCGCTCTGCCCGGACTTGGGGCGTCAGGTCGTGGAAGATACGCAGGAACTCGTCTCGGCGTTGGGGGGCCAGTTCGATCGTGGCAATCACGCGGATCATCTTGGTTCTCGTGAAGGGACGTTGGTGGTGTTGGGGAGATCCATGGGGGCCGACTGCAAGTCGGTTTGGCGATTCGGACTTTCTCGGGCGCTCAGGCCGGCTGGGGGGGCACAAAGACACTGGGGGGCATGCAGGGGATACGTACGCGTCGCTCATCGGGTCCACAGAGTCACGAACCATCGCAGCAACAGCACGGCGGCGACGAGCAGCAGGGGCGTGACGACCAGGGCGAGCAGTGGTTTCCAGAGTTGCGTGGGGCGTCTTGGGGCGTCCCGCTGAACGAGGCTGGCGAGGGTCTCGTCGGCTGCGGCGACTGAATAGGTGGGCTGCGAACTCTGGCTGGGTGGCTCGGTGCCCAGATCGGGGATCTGCGGGAAGCCGGTCTTCGTATCGCCTATGGCGACCGCCACCGGCAACACGGTTTGCGGGCGCTGGCGCTGTCTCAAGCGGGCGCGTACGGCTTCGGACGCGGTGGCTGGAATCGCCGCGCCCGTCCAAGGCGACAAGCGTGCGACGACGTCGGCAGCCGACTGGATCCTTTGAGCAGGGTCCTTGGCCATCATGTCGGCGATGACATCGACGAACTCCGCGCTCAGGCCCGGGTTGAGTCGCCGCGGATCGAGGGGCTGCAATTCGCAGTGTGCGTGGGCCTTTTCGGTGATGGATCCGCCGGGAAAAGGGACCTTGCCGGTCACGGCGTAGTAGAAGGTGCAGCCCAGCGAGTAGATGTCCCAGGAGGGTTTGGGTTCGGAGGGGGCCTTGATGTGGTCGGGGGAGAGATAATCGGCCGTGCCGACGATCTTTCCGCGGCGAGGATCGTTTTCTTCCTGTTCTTCCTGCGGTCCAAAGGAACCGGCGAGTCCCAGGTCCGAGAGTTTGGCCGAATGGCCGTCGTGGGTCAGGAGGACGTTTCCCGGCTTCACGTCGCGGTGGACGATGTTCTGCTCATGGGCGTGCTGCAATCCCTGAGCGACCTGGGAGATGATCGAGGCGGCCAGCGACATTTCCATGGGGCCGCTGCGGCGCACGAACTTCCGCAGGTCCAGGCCTGGCACGTATTCGGTCACCAGATAGTAGACGTTGCCGTCGTGTCCAGAGTCCAGCTTACGGACCAGGTTGGGGTGATCCAACTTGCTGTGGGCGTCGATCTCGCGATTGAAGTAGTTGATGGATTGGGGCGTCGTCTTGGCGCGAGGCAGGATCTTGATCGCTCCCACCTGGCCCGTGCCCGTGTGGACACCCTTGAAGACCTGGCCCATGCCACCCTGGCCGATGGAGTCGACGATACGGTAAGGTCCGAGAGTGAAGCGGGTGCGGCCGTCGAGCAACTGCTGGGCCTGCCAGGGATTGAGGCGGCCACTCTCCACCAGTTTGTCGGCCAGTTCGCGGCCATCGGGGCGCGGGCCGTTGGGGGTTTTGTCCGCCCAGCCGAGCGCGGCCAGGGCGAGTTCGAGTTGAGCCGGCGTCAGCAGTCCGCTGGCCAAGGCACATCGCTCGAACGCCGATAGTTTGGAGGTGTCCACGCGCCCTGCACTCGATCCCAGTTCCTTAGAGCCGGTCTTAGAACCTGTCGGCTGTTCGGTCCTGCCGGGCCGCCCGACGTGGTTGTGATGGTTCTGGGTAGGCTCTTGGCGCAGACCACCACAGCAGGCCCCAAAGTAAGGGGGCACATCTACCACCGTACCTGATCGAAATTCTCACGTCAAGCGGCCCAAAGGTGGTCACTGCAGCCGCACACGGCCGGAGTCGTCCCAGTCGGGCAAGGCCAGCGATCGCCAGGCGGAGGGCAGGGGGGCTTCGAGCGGCAGTGTGTCGCGGCTGATGGGGTGGCGAATGACCAGGCGTCTGGCGTGCAAGGCGATTCCCACGGGAAATGTCCGAGAACTGCCGTATTTGCGATCGCCGAGAATGGGGCAGCCGTGATCGGCCAGTTGCACGCGGATTTGGTGTTTGCGTCCTGTTTCCAGTTCGATTTCGAGCAACGAGTTGCCTCCCGCAGTGGCTAGGCGGCGGTAGCTGAGCAAGGCCTGTTTGGCGTCGGGAGTGTTGGGACCGACCACGCGTACACGTTCGGCCTGGTCGTCATGCAGGAGCCAATTCGTGCAACGTCCGGCGGGGGCGACGAGGCCTTCGACCATGGCCCAATAGGTTTTGGCTACGTCGCGTCCGCGGAACTGTTCGCTCAATCGGGCCGCGGCCTTGGAGGTGCGGGCGAAGACCAAGACACCGGTTACCAAGGAGTCGAGGCGGCTGACCACGCCCAAGTAGACATTGCCCGGCTTGGAGTATTTGCGCTTGATGTAGTCCTTGGCCAGGCTCAACACGGTGGTTTGGCCGGCGCCCGCGCCCATGGTCGACAATCGGGCGGGCTTGTTCACGACCAAGAGATGGTTGTCTTCGAACAGGATGTGCAGGTCGTGGACAGGCATGAAGTGTTTCTAGGATTTCCGAGAACAACGATGTCGGCGTCCTACCGGCGGATGAGCGACAGGACGGGCGTGGAGGCAGGGCGTGCCGCCTTTCGTATTGCCGGGCGGCCCTCTACAATTCTTTCCATACGCAAGCGGTTTTCGCCAGTCCAATTCGCGTCGCGGCTCATGGAATCGAGTGTTATGCCCAGGATCATTCTTGCGAGCCGCTCGCCCCGGCGTCGCGAACTGCTGACGGAGGCGGGCTTTGAGTTGGAAGTCATTCCGCCCAGTGATACGGCCGAATGCGGGCTGTGCAGCGGCGAGAACCCGGCGCAGTTGGTGGCTCGCTTGGCCTTTCAGAAGGCGGATGACGTGGTGCGGCAGCTTGGGGCCTGGTCAGAAACAGGCTTCGGCTCTGCGGAAACGCCACAGAAGAGGAGCAACCGAGTGGTCACGCAGGTGGTGCTGGGATGCGATACGGTGGCCGAGTGTGAGGGCCGCATTCTGGGCAAGCCTGACGATGAGCAGCACGCTCGGGCGATGCTCACGCTGCTCAGTGGGCGGCAGCATCGGGTGTTCAGCGGATTGTGTGTGTGGCCGATCCCGGACGGGCAGCCGCGGGTGCGAGTTGAGACGACCATTCTCCGCATGGACCCGTTGAGCGGCGATAGGCTCGATGAATACCTGGCCAGCGGGCAGTGGCAAGGCAAGGCGGGGGCCTTCGGCTATCAGGACCGCTTGGGCTGGGTGCACATCGAGCAAGGCAGCGCATCGAATGTGGTGGGCCTGCCCATGGAGTTGCTGGGAGAGATGCTGTGCGAGATAGCGAAACAGGGGTGAACCTATCCGAGAACCACCCCAGCCACGTTGGGCGGCCCGGCAGAACTGAGTTGCCGGCAGATTATGGGACCGGCTCCAAGGCGGCCTCTGTGCGATGGGGGCCAGAAACGACGAACCGCCCCGCGGGTTTCCCTCCGTGTCAGACGGACGGAAACCCGGGGGCGGTCGTCATGAGTTGGGACTGACGGTGAGTGGACCCACCGTAGGGTTAAGGGCTACTTGACCATGGCCTTGAGGTTCTTCAGCGGCCGGACGCGGACCTTGCTAT
The DNA here is from genome assembly GCA_937889015.1 of uncultured Planctomycetales bacterium. Taxonomy (GTDB): domain Bacteria; phylum Planctomycetota; class Planctomycetia; order Pirellulales; family Thermoguttaceae; genus CALARR01. Next base: position 9,657 of record CALARR010000017.1, read on the forward strand.
AGGCCGGCTTGGCCGGAACGTCGCGGATTTCGCCGGTGAAGGGGTTCTTGACGCCCTTCTGAGCCGGACGGGCCGGGACCTTCTTCTTCTCGATCTTCAGCAGACCGGGAATAGTGAACAGTCCAGCACCTCGATTGGAGAGGGCCTTCTTGATCTCGTTGGTGAGCGATTCCAAGACGGCGGCGACCTCCTTCTTGGACAGCTCGGTGGCTTCGGCGATGGCGGCGATGATCTCAGTCTTGCTCGGCGGCTTCTTAGCAGCTTTGGCCATGGGTTCCACTCCTCCTTGCGAGGCTTCTGAGGTTAAACATTGTCCGTCCGTAAAAGTGGACGCGATGATTAAAGTCTGTTTATCGGAAAATACAAGCCTGAAAAGTGGTCGAAACGCGGTTTTTGTCGGGAATTGTTGGGTGCGAGCCGCATTTTGCTCGGGAATTTCTCCTGTCTGGCAAAAAACTGCCGCGGTTGGCGCTGGTTTTGGCCAATTTATGCCGGTTTTTTCTCGCCAGGGTGTGGTCGTTGGCCGCTTCACGCGGTGTGTTCTGCGTCGTCGGCGTGGCTGGCAGTCGAAAGCCGAAGTCGCCTTTGGGGGGAACGAATGGTGGGCGAGTCTCGTAGGGATTCTGCAAGAGAACCGCTGCAATCCCTGCAAAAGGATGTCAATGACAGGGTTTTGGGGCGAGGGATAGCGGGTAGCTTGAATTCCCGGCTGCAAGCATCTAAGATATTTTGTTGCAAATATTTACGGCTTTGTTGGGTGTCAGAAAGGGAATTGTCGTCGCTGTCCGGCCCGTTACCTCGGGAAACCGGCCGCCGGGTGGTCGGCCTTACGGCATCCATGGGCGAAGTGGCAAGGTCGTTGACAGCTTTCGATGTCGCGCGGAGACTGCCGCGAGGAGTCTACATGGGCACAGCGACTGGCGATCGACTGCATCGCGTATGCGTGCGAGAGACCCTGCGATGGAGTCGCCGAGGAGTGTGTCTTGGGTTCGTGGCGGTAGCTGCGTTGGTTGCGAGTGGATTGGGTGCTGCCCCCGCGGCCAAGCCCGACGCTGGCGGGCGATCGGCAAGCGAAGCCGAGCCGTTGGGCGAGAATGTGTTTCTGTGGTCGGAGCGGCGTCTGCTGCAGCGACTGGGCAGCGCCAAGGAATTGCTGGAGCAAGGGCGTTACGGAGAGGCGGTGCGATACCTGGGCGAGATAGCCGAACTGTCTGAGGACTGCTTCGTTCCGCCCGACGAATCGGAACCGACCTACCACAGCCTGAAGAGCGAAGCCCAGCGGATCATTGGGGAGATGCCGGCGAGCGGGCGGGAATCGTACGAGCTGCAGTATGGTCCGCGCGCGCGGCAGATGTTGACCAAGGCTTTGCAGACGGCGGATTTAGCGGCCGTCGCGGAAGTGGCGCGGCAGTTCTTTCACACCCAGGCCGGGTATCAGGCCTCGTTGCTGCTGGGATTGGACCGGTGGCAGCACGGGAATCCACGGGCCGGGGCCATGATTCTGCGGCGACTGCGTCAGGCCGGTTCGGTGGCCGACCAGTTTGAGCCGACCCTTTCTTTGGCCCTGGCGAGTTGCTGGCTGCAGGCCGATTTGCCGGACAACGCGCGGTCTACGCTGATGGAGTTGAAGCGGGCGCGCGGTGACCGGAAGGCGCGGATTGGCGGGCGCGAGGTGGCGTTGTTCGCAAGGGGCCAGGATCCGGTGGCCTGGCTACGAGACGTGTTGGGATCGATGCCTCCTGTGGGAGAGGGTGTGGCGCGGGGCTGGCTGATGTATCGCGGCAGCGCGACGCGGAATGTGGCCACGGAGGGTAGCGCTCCGTTGCTGAACGTGCGTTGGAAAGTGCCGTTGACGGGAGATCCGTTGATCGAGGGCTTTCTGCAGCAGCAGCGGCAGCGTTACCGGGACCAGGCGGTGTCGGAGAGTCCGGCGTTGCACCCTTTGGCGGTCAACAACACGGTGCTGATGCGAACGCTCCGCAGTCTGGTGGCGGTGGATCTGACGACGGGCAAGCGGCAGTGGGAAATTCCGGCGGAAGATCGCTTGGAGCAGTTGCTCAACGCGAACGGGGAGGCTTTGTTTCAGCAGGCTCCGCAGATCCCGATCGGGCTTTGCCAGCGCGTGTGGGATGACAATACGTACGGCACCCTGAGCAGCGACGGGCATTACGTGTTCTCGGTCGAAGACTTGGGGTTGGGCGGCGGGATGCCTTCGTCGCGGCAGACGTTCATTCGGGGGCGGCGGGTGCGCGAGGCGGATGAGCCGAAGACCTATAATCGGCTCACGGCCCACGACATTCGCACGGGCAAGTTGAAGTGGCACGTGGGGGGGCCGGAAGATCGTTTTGCTTTGCGCCAAGCGGAGGTCTTCTTTCTGGGGCCGCCGCTGTGCGTTTCGGGGAGCTTGTATGTCTTGGGGGAGACCAAAGAGGAGATCCGCCTGATGGCCTTGGAGGCCGAGACGGGCGAATTGCTCTGGTCGCAACAATTGGCAGCGGTGGAGCAGAGCGTCAGTCGGGACGTGATTCGGCGGCTGGCGGGAGCTTCGGCCTCGTATGCCGACGGGGTGTTGGTGTGTCCGACATCGGCCAGCGCGGTGGTGGCGGTGGAGACGAGCAGCCGCTCGTTGCTGTGGGGCTATCGGTATGCGCGGCGGAACGACCAGTCGGACAGCACGAATCCGATCCTGATGCGGATGGGGATGCTCAACGGCGGCGAGCCGAGCGACGGCTGGTCGGACCCGACGGCGACGCTGGTCGAGGGCCGGGTATTGATCGGCCCGGTCGAGTCGGACCAGCTGCACTGTCTGAACCTGATGGACGGCAAACTGCTGTGGAAGAAGCCGCGCAATGAGGATTTGTACTTGGCCTGCGTTCATGCGGGCACCGTGTTGATGATCGGGCGTCAAGAGGCGCGGGCCCTGAGTCTGGCCAGCGGCGAGCCGTCGTGGCAAGGCCGCACCTTGCGATTCCCCGACGGGGGCGTGCCCAGCGGACGCGGTTTTTTGGGGGGGGACGTGTATTATGTGCCGCTGAGTTCGGCCGCGATCGTGGGCATCGACGTGCGCAAGGGAGAGATTGTGCAGGTCTCCAAGTCCCGCGAGGGGAACGTGCCCGGCAATTTGGTCTGCAGCCAGGGACGAGTGATTTCGCAGAACGTGGACGGCGTGGAGAGCTATTTCCAGATGGACGCGCTGCGGGAGCAGGTGGATCGCCGGCTTTCGCGGCGTCCGGACGACGCCGAGGCGGCTGCCCTGCGTGGCGAGATCTTGATTGGCGAGGGGAATCGTGCGGCAGCGATCGAGTGTCTGCGTCGCTCGTATGCCATGGCCCCAGAATTGCGCACGCGCCGGATGTTGCTGGAGACCCTGTTGGAAGGGCTGGACGAGGACTTTGCCACTTATCGCGGCAGCGCGGCGGAAATCGAGAGACTAGTCGAGGAGCCGTGGGAACGGGCCCGTTATCTGCGACTGATGGCCGGAGGTCTGCAGAAGGCGGAGCAATGGGCCGCGGCCCTGGAACACTACGGGCGGTTGATCGATGAGAACGAGGTGCCCTATCCGCTGGAGCGCATCGACCGCAATGTGCAGGTGCGTCGCGACCGCTGGGTGCAGAATCGGCTGAAGGAGATGCGGACCCAGATTCCCCTGGAGCAGGCTGGATTGTTGGAGAGTTTCGTCGCTCAGCAGTGGAAGGCCTTAGGGGGGCAATCGGCGTTTGATCCGTTGCAGCGCGTGGCGGACTTCCTGGGCGAGCAGCCGGGCGTACACGGAGCGCGGGAACTGCTGTTGCACAAGTTCAAGGATGCAGGCCGGTTCCTCGACGCCGAACTGCTGTTGATGGCCGCCTTGCACAGCGACGAGGCGGCGCAGGCCGGGGCAGCCACCGTCGACCTGGCCTTGGTGCTTCGCAGCGCCGGACTGCAGGCCGATGCGGCGATGCTCTACGAAAGGCTGAAGACCCGTTTTGCCACGGTGGTCTGCAAGTCGGGGCAGACAGGGCTTGAGTTGTATGAGGCCTTGCCGGAGGACGTCGTGTCGGGGCAGGCTGCGTCCGGCAGTGCCTGGCCGGGCGGGCGAGTGGAAGTGACCAAGAGCAACAGCGAGAGGGCACGCTCGGGCAGCTACGGCATCTTTTCGCTTCCCTGGCGCGGCGGCGAAGCCGATTTCTTCCGCCAGACGCGGGTCTATTGTGACCAGAACCGGGTCCTGGGACGCGACTTGCTGGGCAACATTCGCTGGCAGTTGGCCTTGAACGAGAAATCGTCGGGGAACCAACCGGGATTCAACCACAGCGGCGCGGCGGTCGCCGCCTGCGGTCATCTGCTGGTGGTCGGTACGGAGCAGAAGATTGTGGCCGTGGACACGCTGGGGTTGGGCACCAGCGGGCCGCGCGTGCTGTGGAGCAAAGACCTGACGCCGCCGGGGATGCTGCAACAGATTCGGTCGCGGTCGCTGCGGGCCATGAATCGCGGTCGGGGGATGGACGGCGGAAACTCGATTTTGGGGCCGGTTTGCGAGAGCTACGTCTGCTATCAGCAGAACCGCGAGTTGATCGCGGTGGATCCATCGAGCGGGGAAACCCTGTGGGTTCGCAGTGACGTGCCGGCCGTGAGTGCGCTGTTCGGCGACGGCCAATACGTGTTGGGGGTTCCTGTGGACAAGGGCGAGGCCCTGGTTTTCGATTCGGGCGACGGTCGACCGGTGGGGAAGCGTAGTCTACCGCCGCCGGAGCAATGGGTGGGAACCGTGCGTCGCGACCTGTTGCTGTGGCGGCCGGTGGAGAAGGGCTATGCCCTGGAACGTTTTGATCCCTGGGCGCAGCGGCGGAAGTGGATTTCGCGGACGTTCGAGCCGTCGGCCAAATGGTGTCAGCCGGGCCAGGACACGTTTGCCGTATTGCAGCGCGACGGGGTGTTTGCCTTGCTGGCGCAGGGGGACGGGCACACGATTCTGGAGAGCAAGTTGCCGGCCGAATCGGGCCTGGCGGATTTGTTCGTCTTTCTGGACGAGCAGCGGTGTCTGGTCTTGATCAGCCGGCAGCCGAGCGGCCCTTTCCAGCAAGTTCCGACACAGCCTTTGTCGGGGACGATCCATCGTCAGGTTCCCAATGGACTGCTGTATGGGCTGGATCTGGAAGGGCGGCCGCTGTGGCCGGGGCCGGTGAAGATCAGCAACCAGCACGCGATTCTGGATCAGCCCAGCGGTCTGCCAGTGTTGATCTTTGGTTGTCAGCCCTACCGCCGCAAGGGAAATCAGGTGGGGCAATTCGAGTCGGCGTTGTTGTGTATTGACAAACGCACGGGACGCGCGGTGGCGCGCGAGGTCTTCCCCAATTCCAGCGGGTTTTTTGAGGTGGTCGGCAATCCGGAGCGGAAGGTGGTGGAGTTGCGCTTGCAGCAAGGCACGGTACGGCTGCTGTTTACCGACGAGCCGCTTCCGCCTGAGAGTGCGGACCCGGTGGCCGCAGAGAGCGACGCTTCGCTGCCGGCCAAACTGCTGGAGGCGATCTGGCAAGGCGCTCAAGGGGGAGTGCCGAAGAAGAGGGATTAGGGATTAGGGATTAGGGATTGGGGATTAGGGATTAGGGATTGGGGATTAGGGATTAGGGATTGGGGATTGGGGATTAGGGATTGGGGATTGGGGATTAGGGATTGGGGATTAGGGATTGGGAACCGACGCGGGAGTGTCGGAACGAAGAAGTGCAGGCGAGGACGGAATTGGGCATGACGCACATCGCCAGAGCAGCGATCGGAATCGTGGTCTTGGGGCTGGGCTGGCCCGCAGCGGCTGGCGCTCTCGACACGCGGCAGACGGTGCAGCGGGGGCTGGAGTGGCTGGCTTCGCGGCAGTCGCGTTTGGGGCACTGGTCGGCCAACGAGGGGCGGTATCCGACAGCCATGACCGGTATGGCGGGGATTGCCTTGTTGTGTGAAGGCTCGACGACGACCCAAGGCAAGTACGCGGGCAACATTCGCCGCGCGGTAGACTACTTGGTCAGCCGCAGCCGACCGAACGGCCTGATTGGCGATCCGACCCGGGACGACCGTTATACGTACGGTCATGGTTTTTCGATGCTCTTTCTATCGCAGGTGTTGGGCGAGGAGGAGGATGTCGAGCGTCGGCAGCAGTTGATTGACGTGCTGAGTCGGGCGGTGGTGTTCACCGGCCAAGCGCAGACGGAACCGGGCGGCTGGGGATATGTGAGCGCCAAGGATGGGCAAGGTTTTGACGAAGGCTCGACGACGATCACGCAAGTGCAGGCCTTGCGAGGTTGCCGCAATTCGGGCATTCCGGTTCCGAACCAGATCATCGACAAGGCGATTGGCTACATTCGGCGGTGCACGTTGCCGGACGGGGGCGTGCAGTACAACTCGCACGGCGGCGGCCCGCGGCCGGCGATCACGGCGGCGGCGATCGCTTGTCTGTTCAACGCGGGGGAGTACGATGACGAGTTCGTGCCCAAGCTGCAGCAGTTCTGCCGCAAGAATTTGAAGGACATCTCCAATTCGGGCTTCGGGCACTGGCACTACGCGCATTACTACTATGCGCAGGTGCTGTATCGGGAGGGGGGGAAGGCCTGGCTGGACTATCGTGAGGCCGTGTTCGGCAGGCTGGTGAGCGAGGCTTCGAGCGACGGTTCCTGGGGGCAGGGCTACATTGGGCCGGTGTATACGTCGGCCATCAACCTGACCATTCTGCAGTTGGAGAATGGCACATTGCCGATCTATCAGCGGTGACGAGAGAGCATTGGGGATGATGGATTCCGATCCCAGCCGATGGCACTGATTCGCGCCGCATTCGGGCGTGGATCGGTTGAGCCCCGGGGGTGGAGTCGGGAATCGAGCATTGACAGCGCAGAAATCCACAGGGAATTCTCCATGAGCGACAAGTTGAGCGGCCTGCCCGCGAGGGCGATCGACAAGCTTTGCGGCGCGCGGCAGAAGATTTTCGAGCAATTGTCTCAGGTGATCGTGGGACAAGGGCAGGTGATTGACGAGATTTTGATCTGCTTGTTTGGTCGCGGGCACTGTCTATTGGAGGGGGTGCCGGGGTTGGCGAAGACACTGATGATTAGTACCCTGGCGCGGACGCTCAACCTGACGTTCAGCCGGATCCAGTTCACGCCCGACCTGATGCCGGCGGACATCACAGGCACGGAGATCATCGAGGAGAATCGGGGGACCGGGGGGCGGGAGTTTCGCTTTCTGGAGGGTCCACTGTTCGCGAATGTGATCCTGGCCGACGAGGTGAACCGCACGCCTCCCAAGACGCAGGCAGCACTGCTGGAGGCGATGCAGGAACGGCAGGTGACGGTGGGCCGGGTGCGGCACAAGCTGGCCGATCCGTTCTTCGTACTGGCCACGCAGAATCCGATCGAACAGGAAGGGACCTATCCGCTGCCGGAAGCGCAGCAGGACCGCTTCATGTTCAAGGTATTCGTGAAGTATCCCAGTTTTGACGAGGAATTCGAAGTTGCACGGCGAACGACGACCACGCTGCGGGACACGGTTCAACCGGTTCTGACCGCCGCGGAGATTATCGAGTTGCAGGAGGTGGTGCGTGAGGTGCCGGTTTCGGACCACGTGTTCCGTTACACGCTGTCGCTGGTGCGGCAGACGCGCGTGGGCGAGCCCGGGGTGCCGGAGTTCGTGACGGACCAGGTGCGTTGGGGGGCTGGGCCGCGAGCGGTGCAGTTCCTGGTGTTGGGAGCCAAAGTTCGGGCTTTGCTCCACGGGCGGAGCCACGTGACGTGCGAGGACATCCAGGCCTTGGCCAAGCCGGTGCTGCGTCACCGGTTGGTGCTGAGTTTCACCGCCCAAAGCGAAGGCATTCAGGCCGACGACCTGGTCGAGCGGCTGATTGCCATGACCCCCGCCCAGGAAGACGAACTGACACGCAATGCCCGATTCCAGAAGATTTTTGCATCCTGAAGCGATCCGGCGGATCGCCCGGCTGGATCTGCGGGCCCAACAGGTGGTAGAAGGCTTCCTGGCGGGCATGCATCGCAGTCCGCATTATGGGCAGTCGGTCGAGTTCCTGCAGCACCGGCAGTACACGTGGGGTGACGATCTGCGCTACGTGGACTGGAAGGTGTGGGCGAAGCAAGATCGTTTCTACGTCAAGCAGTTCGAGGAAGAGACGAACCTCCGCTGCACGCTGTTGGTCGACGTATCGGGCAGCATGCGCTATGGCAGCGGGCCGTTGAACAAGTACGAGTACGGCTGCACGGTGGCCGCCTGCCTGGCGTACCTGGCCTTGCGGCAGCAGGACGCCGTGGGTTGCGTTTCATTCGACGAGGCGCCGCGCGTCACGGTTCCCCTGCGGACCAAGCAGAACCACCTGGACAGCGTGCTGCAAGCACTGGACGTGAGCGATCCGCGGGAGAAGACCGACCTGTACCAGATTCTGCGCGTGGCTGCCGAGAGCTATCCGCGACGGGGGCTGATGATTCTGGTGTCGGATCTGCTGGCGCCGCGGGAGGGCTTGTTCCAGGGGCTGCGCCTGCTGCGAAGCCGCGGCCACGACGTGTTGTTGTTCCACGTGCTGGACGACGACGAGCTGGATTTTCCCTTCAGTGGCGCGACACGCTTCGAGGGGCTGGAATCGGACGACCAGGTGGCCTGCAACCCGCGGGCACTGCGCGAAGGCTATCTGACTGCGTTGGGAACCTATCTCGAGGAAGTGCGGCGGGGCTGTGCGCACAACGAGGTGGACTACAGTCTGCTGCGGACCCGTCAACCGCTGGACGCGGCCCTGGCCACGTTTTTGAGCCACCGCATGGGACGGACGGGGCAACAGTGAGCGTTTGAACGAAGCATGCCGCATTTTGTGTATCCATCGCTGTTGGCGGGATTGGCCCTGGTGGCCCTGCCGGTGTTGATCCACCTGATCAACATGCTGCGCCACCGGCGCGTACCCTGGGCGGCGATGGAGTTCCTGCTGGTCAGCCAGAAGAAGAACCGGACCTGGATCTTCTTCAAGCAACTGTTGTTGCTCTTGCTGCGGATGGCGGCCATTGCGGCGGTGGTGCTGCTGGTGGCCCGGCCGATGCTGAGCAGCGATTGGGGGCAGTGGTTCGGCCGGATGCGGACGCATCACGTGCTGTTGCTGGATGACAGCTATTCGATGTCGGACCGCTGGGCGGACACCAGCGCTTGGAGCGAGGCGCGTTCGGTCATGGAGCGGATTGCGAGCGAAGCGGCGCGGCAGGTCCAGCCGCAGTCGTTCACGCTGTTGCGGTTTTCGCGGGCGGGCCGAACGGCAGCGGGTACGCATCCGGATCTGTTGCAGGAGTCGCTGGACAGCCAGTTTGTCTCGCGATTCCGCGATATGCTCAACAAGCTGCGTCCCTCGCAGACCGCGGCGGATCCGGGACCGGCTTTGGAGGCCCTGGGGACTCTGCTGGGCGAGACCGAGGACGAGCAACGGATCGTGTATCTGATTTCGGATTTCCGGGCACGGCAGTGGAACGATCCGCGGGAACTGCGGCAGCGATTGAGCGAGTGGGATCGCCCCAACTCGGCCCTGATGTTGGTGAACTGCGTACCGGCGCAGCATGCCAACCTGGCGATCACGGCCTTGGAGCCGCGCGAGGGGACGCGGGCGGTAGGCGTGCCGTTCTTCATGGAGGTGGCGGTCCAGAATTTCGGCGCCAGTCCGGTCCATGACGTGGCAGTCTTGCTGCAGGAGGACGGTCACGCCCGGCCCGCCGTGCGGATCCAGCAGATCGATCCGGGCAAAGTAGCGCGGGAGCGGTTCCCCGTGCAGTTTGCCACGCCGGGGCAGCATGCGGTGATCGCCAAGCTGGAAGGGGACGCGGTGGCGGCGGACAACCGCCGCTGGTGTGTGCTGGACATTCCCCAGGAGTTGCCGGTGCTGTTGATCGACAGCGATCCCAGCGCGCTGGACGCGCGGTACGTGGGGGCGGCGTTGGCCCCCGGCGGCGCGGTACGGACGGGGCTCAGTCCACGGGTCGCAGCGCCGCGGTTCTTGGGCACGCATCCGTTGGGCGAGTATCGGGCGATCTACCTGCTGAACATCGAGCGTTTGGAGCGTGCGGCGGTCAGCGCGGTGGAGGAATACTTGCAGCAAGGGGGCGGCGTCGCCGTATTCTTGGGCGAGCGGAGCGGGGCCAAGTTCTTCAACGAAGAGTTGTATCGGCAGGGGCAGGGGTTCTTTCCGCTGCCGCTGGCCGGGCCGTCGCAATTGCTGGTCGACCGCCTGCAGCCGGCGCCGGACCTGGAGGTGAGCGACCATCCGATGTTTCGCATCCTGGCCGGACAGCGAAACAGTTTTATCGCGACCGTGAGCATCGAGCGTTACATGGCGGCGCCGAAGAACTGGACGCCGCCGGCCGAATCTACAGTGCAGGTCATCGCCAAGCTCCGCAACGGGGCTCCTTTGGCCGTGGAGCGGCGGTTTGGAGGGGGACGCGTGGTGGCCGTGCTGACCAGCGCGGCTCCGACGTGGAACAACTGGTCGCGGAGCAACCCCAGTTTCGTGGTGGCGATCCAGGAGTTGCAGGCCTATCTGGGCGATCGGCCGCTGACGACGCGGGTGGTGGGCGAGCCGCTGCGCGTGGAGTTGGATCCGGCCCAGTACTTGCCCCAGGTGCGGTTCTTGACACCACAGAACACGGCAGGAATCGCTGTGGATGCAACGCCGGGGGCGAGCGGGGCCCTATCGACCGCCCTGACCGAGACCGATGGGGCTGGTCTCTATGAGACGCAATTGCTGCGTTCGGGGGGGAATAAGGAACTGCGATTCGACGCTTACAACGTCGATCCGCAGGAAGGCGAACTGCGTTTGGTGAGCGCGGAAGATCTGGCCCAACGACTGCAGGGCATTCGCTACCAATACGAGCAGGCTTCGCGTTTCCAGGTTGAGGGGCGCGATCGGGCGGGGATCGATCTGAGCGAGAATTTGCTGTACTTGTTGATCGTGCTGCTGTTGGCGGAGCAGGTTCTGGCCTGGTCGGCCAGCTATCATCCAGCCACGCGGCGAGTGGCAGGAAGAGGAGTCGCACGATGACGCCCTTGCCGCTGGCCGCCGAATCGCTGAGTACGACCCACTTCGAGTGGGGACGCATCCAGACGAATTCGGATTGGATCTTACCGATCACCGTGTGCCTGGCGGTCATGTTTTTCGTGCGTTACGTCTATCGCCGCGATGCGGAGGAGTTGGGCCGGGGGTTGAGCTGGGGGCTCACGGCCTTGCGGATGGCCGTGTTCTATGGGCTGCTGGTGCTCTATTTGGAGCCGCAATGGCGTTCGGTGCGGGAGACGACGCGGAATTCGCGCGTGGTGCTGCTGGCGGACACGAGTCTGAGCATGCGGCAGACCGACGCAGGCGCGCAGCCCGCGGAAGGGGGCATGAGCCGTGCTCAGCAGTTGGCCCAGGTTTTCGCCGGCAGCGATTTGCTGGCGCGACTGCGGCAGACGCATGATGTGGCGGTGCTGCGATTTGACCAGGATGTGCGGCGCGTGGCCGGGTTGGAGAAGCGTTCTGCGGAGGAAGCAAGAGGGGCTGCCCGGTCCGAGGAGGATGCATCCAGTGTTGGGCCAGAGCCCGGCGAGTGGGCGAATCTGTTGGAGCCCACGGGGACGGAGACGCGTCTGGGTCAGGCGTTGCGGCAGGTGTTGCAGGAAGAGCAGGGGGGAACGCTGGCGGGCGTGGTGTTGTTCACCGACGGCGGCCAGAATAGCGGTCTGGGGCCTGAGGTGGCGTTGCAAGCGGCGCGTGAGGCCAAGGTGCCTTTGTTTGCGATCGGGTTGGGATCGGACCGGCTGCCGGCCAATGTGCGGGTGAGCGATTTGACGGCTCCGCCGCGAGCGTATCCCGGCGATCGCTATACGGTGACCGGGTACTTGCAGGCCCAGAAGCTGGCGGGGCGGGTCGTGAGCGTGGAATTGTTGTCGCGGGAGAGCGGCGACGGGCCGGGCAAGAGTCTGCCGACGTCGGGCGTGGTCGAAGGCACACAGCAAGTGACGCTGGGAGGCGACGGTGAAGTGGTGGCCGTGGCCTTCGACCTGGTTCCGGAGCGGACCGGTCGGCGTACACTTGCGCTGCGCGTGCAGAGTCCGCCGGGAGATCACAATCCGGACGACAACCAGCGCGAAACGGACGTGGAGATCGTGGACCGCAAGAATCGAGTTCTGCTGGTGGCCGGGGGGCCTTCGCGCGAGTATCAGTTCCTGCGGAGCGTGTTGTTTCGGGACCGTTCGAGCCTCTTGGACTTGCTGCTGCAAACGGCTCAACCCGGAATCAGCCAGGACTGCAACCAGATCCTCGACGAGTTTCCCGAGACGCGCGAAGAGATGTTTTCGTACGACTGCGTGGTGGCGATCGATCCGGACTGGCAAGCTTTGAGCGACGGGGCGGTGGAGTTGCTGGAGAAGTGGGTCGCCGAGCAAGCCGGGGGGCTGATTGTCATGGCGGGCCCGGTGCATGCCGGCAAGTCGCTCAACGGTTGGGTGCAGGATCCACGTCTGGCGAAGACACGGGCCCTGTATCCGGTGGAGTTCCAGCGCAACGTGGCGATTCTGGAGAGCGGCATGCATGCCGACAAGGACCCTTGGCCCCTGGATTTCACGCGCGAGGGGCTGCAAAGCGAGTTTCTCTGGCTGGGCGACACGGCGGCGGAGAGCCAGCAGGAGTGGAGTCGTTTTCCGGGCGTGTACGCCATGCTGCCGGTACGTGGGCCCAAGCCGGGGGCGACGGTCTTGGCTCGCTTTTCCGATCCGCGATTTGGCCAGGCGGGGCAGTTGCCGGTGTACTTCGCCGGGCAGTTCTACGGCTCGGGACGGGTGTTCTACATCGGCAGCCCGGAGATGTGGCGTCTGCGGAGCGTGGATGAAGGCAGTTACGAGCGGTTCTACACGAAGCTCATCCGACACGTGTCGCAGGGGCGTTTGCTGCGTGGTTCCAGTCGGGGCGTGCTGCTGGTAGGGCAGGATCATGGGTATCTGCTGGGGAGCAGCGTGGACGTACGCGCGCAGTTGACCAACTCGCAGTTGGAGCCTCTGGACGCTCCGAATGCGATGGTGCAGGTGCTGCAGCCCGACGGCACGCCGATGACGATCAGCCTGCAGGCGGAAGCGGCGCGGCCGGGGACGTTTGCCGGCCACTTTACGGCTGGGCAGGAGGGGACCTACCGTCTGGAACTGCCGCTGCCCGACAATCCACAGCAACGTCTGACGCGTCGCGTGCAGGTCAAGCTGCCCGACCTGGAGTTGGAGAACCCGCAGCGCAACGATGCGTTGTTGAGCCGTTTAGCGCGGGGGTCGGGGGGGAAGTACTACATTGGTCCGGAATTGGCCCTGGCCGACGGTGCGCCGGGTTGTTTGTGGGAACTGCTGAAGGACAGGACGAAGAAGGAGACACAGATCGCCGCTCCCGATCCGTTGTGGGAGCAGACCTGGCTGCGGTGGATGATGTATGCGTTGTGCGGTCTGTTGTGCCTGGAATGGCTGATTCGACGCTTGTGGAAACTGGCATGAGCATCGAGACGCGAAGAGGAACGCCGTCGCGACTGGACCCCGATATTCGTCGGGTGTTGGACGCGCTGCGCGCCGGGATTCGCCGCTACGTGTGGATCGACGGTCTGGCGGCCGCGCTGGCGGGGTTGGTTGCGACGTTCTGGGCGGCGTTGGCCTTCGATTGGTTCTTTGAGCCGGCGCCGTTGGTGCGGGTGGCCATTCTCTTGGGCGCGGCGCTGATTTTGGGCGTAATCGTGCTGGAGTTGATCGTCCGCCGGGCATTCGTGCGCCTGAGCGACGCCAACCTGGCCATGCTCTTGGAGCGGCGTTTCCCGGAGTTGAACGAGAGCTTGTTGACGACCGTTGAGCGAAGGGCCGCCGCGGGCCAGGACGGCGCGGTCTGCAGCGCGGAGTTGCTGGTTCGAACTGCAGGTCTGGCGGCACAACGGGCGCGCGGGCTGCCGCTGAGACGCGTGTTCAACCGCAGGCCGCTGCAAGGGCGGATTGCCATGGCTGCCGCGTTGGCCGCATCGGTGCTGGCCTTTGGCTGGTTGGCGCCGGAGGAGATCGCCGTTTGGGGCCGACGGACTTTCCTGCTCGCCGACGAACTGTGGCCGCGCCGTGCGCGGATCGTGGTCGAAGGCTTTCCGAACGGGGTGGCCAAGGTGGCACGGGGCAGCGACTTGGAAGTGCTGGCCAAAGCCGACACGAGTTGGCCGTTGATTCCGGACGTGGTGCAGATTCGCTACCGGATGGATGGGGGCGGTCGGGGCCGAGTGCCGATGGTTCGGGTGGGAGTGGCCGATCCGCGGAAGGATCCCTTTCAGGACTTCAACTACACGTTTCGGGGTCTGCTGTCGGCGGTGCGGTTCGACCTGGTTGGTGGCGACGCGGTGGTGAAGGATCTGTACATCGAGGTCGTCGAGAGCCCTACGGTGCAGATGTCGCTGAAATGGCAATCTCCGGCCTACATGCGGCTGCCCCCGCGCGAGATGCCGGTGACCGGTACGATGCAGGTGCCGCGCGGCAGCCGGGTGACGCTGGTGGGGCACCACGCCAACAAAGATCTGGTGCGCGTACAGATCGATTCGGATCATGAGGAGGGCGGAACGCCGAGCGAGGTCATCTCGTTGGAAGGGACCGAGCGGCGAGGGTTCCAATACGAGATGCCTTGCCTGGACAAGGACCGGAGCCTGCTGATCACGCTTTGGGATGCGGACGGAATCCGCAGTCGTGACCCGATGCGCGTGGTGTTGGCGGCCAGCCCGGACGAGCCGCCGCGTTTGGGGGTTCAACTGCGCGGGATCGGTCCGGCCATCACGCCCAAGGCTCGACTGCCGGTGGAAGGGCCGGTGAGCGACGACTTTGGCATCGCGCGCGCGTGGTTCGAGGCGATCGTCGATGCGCAACCGGCGGTGCAGCAGCCGATCGAGATCCCGGACCGCTTGCCGACGGAGTTGACGCTGAGCGGGGCCTTGGACGTGGAGCCGCTGGGGGTCAAAGCGGGCCAGCGGTTGGTGGCCTCGGTCAAGGCGGCCGATCGTTGTGACCTGACGGGGGAGCCGAATGTCGGTTTGGGTGAGCGGTGGATGCTGGACGTGGTATCGCCAGAGCAGTTGCGGGCGATGCTGGAGGCGCGGGAGTTGGTGCTGCGGCAACGATTCGAAGCCGTGATCCACGAAGTGACGGAGACGCGCGAACTGCTGGCTCGGTTGAAGGTGGGGCCCATGGGCGGGGCATCGCCTCCGACCGGCAACGGAGATGACTCCAGCCCCAAGCCGTCCGCTCCGGAGGGGGCGGAGCCGGAGGACGAGAGCAACGCTGCAGGCGACTCCCCCCAGCGGGCTGTGGCGATGGGCAGCCTGCGGGTGGAGCGGGGAATGCAGAATGCGCGTAAGAATGCGCACGAAACGCTGGGCATCGCCGAATCTTTCGAGGATATCCGGCTACAATTGATCAATAACCGGATCGATACGGAAGAATTGCTGGAACGCCTGCAGGGCGGCATTGCCCAGCCCCTGCGGCGGGTCGGCGGCCAGATGTTTCCGGAGTTGGAACGCCGGCTGGAGAGCTTGCGTGCGTCGCTGGGCGATCCGGCTGCTGCCGAGCAATACCGGGGGCAGGCTCAGTTGCAACTGGACCGGATCCTGGTAGTCATGAGGCAGGTGTTGCAGCGAATGCTGGAACTGGAAAACTTCAACGAGGCGGTGGAACTGCTGCGCGATATCATCCGGCAGCAGGAGCAACTCGATCAGCAGACCAAGCAGCGGCACAAGCAGAAGCTGCGAGACTTGCTGAAGGAGTAGGTTCATGTCGCACACGACACCCCACAGACGGACGACAGGAGAGGCTGGGCATGCGGGCGCGTTGCTCGTGCGCTGGCTGTTGGTCGGCCTGGTGTGTGGGGCAACGGTGGCGCATGCGGCCGCCCAGGAGCCGCACGAGCGGTCCGAGCCTTTGTCGGCGGCCGAACCGGATCGGACCAAGGCCGGGCCGGCCAGTGCCGACGCCTTGGCCGGGCAACAGCGGCAGTTGTCGGAACGTTTCAAGCGTCTGGAAGAGGTCCTGCTGCGGATGGCCGAGTTGAGCGGGCCGAGCGATCCGCGTCGCGCGGCTTTGTTGCGCAAGGCGGTGGCCCAGAGCAAGGAGGAGATGATTGGCCTGCAGTTCGAGCAGTTGGTGCAGCTTCTGGAAAAAGACCAACTCAGCCGCGCCCTGGAGAATCAAGGGGAATTGCAGGTCGACTTGAAGGGCCTGCTGGAACTGCTGATGAGCGAGAATCGGTCCAAGCGGATCGAGTCGGAAAAGGCTCGCCTGGGTGCGTACTTGAAGCAGATCAACCAGCTCATCCGGCAGCAGCGGAGCGTACACGGACGTACGGGCGGGAGTGACGATTCGCGGCCGCTGGCGACCGAGCAGGGGCAGTTGGCAGACAAGACGGGGCGACTGGGCAAAGAGATGAAGGCTTACGAAGAGGACGCCAAACCGGTCGGCGAGGAGGCCGCTGCGGCGAAATCGGCGCCCAAGACGGACTCGCCATCCGTGCCCGAATCGCAACCCCAGGCGCCTGGGGCCAAGAAACCCTCGCCTGAGCAGGGCAAGCCCGAGCCCTCGGGCGGCAAGCCGGCGGATGCGCAGGCGCCCAAGCCGGGCGAGGGCCAGCCGCCGCCGGGGCAATCGCAGGCCGCGCCGTCAGGCGACCAGGAACAGCCGTCGCAGCCGGCCCGGCCGCGCGTGGAGGCGGCTGAGCAACGCATGCGTCAGGCGCAGCAGAGATTGGCGCAGGCCCAGCGTAAAGAGGCCCTGGAGGAGCAGGAGGCGGCGCTGCGCGAACTGGAACAGGCCAAGGCCGACCTGGAGCGAATCCTGCGCCAGCTTCGTGAGGAGGAGATGCAGCGCGTGTTGGCATTGCTGGAAGCGCGCTTTCTGAAAATGCTGCACATGCAGCGCGAGGTTTTGGAAGGAACGGTGCGTCTGGACAAGGTGCCTGAGGAAGATCGCACCCACAACCACGAGATCGAGTCGGGCCGGCTCAGCACGCGGGAAGTGGAGATCGTGGTCGAGGCCGACAAGGCACTGTTGCTGTTGCGCGAAGACGGCACGGCCGCCGCGTTTCCGGAGGCGGTGGTCCAGGTGCGTCAGGACATGCAGCAGGTCGTGCAACGTCTGGCCGAGGGCAAGGTGAACAGCATCACGCAGTCACTGGAGGAAGAGATCGTCGCGGCGCTGGAAGAAATGATCGAGGCCTTCAAGCAGGCGCAGAAGAAGCTCGACGATCAGCGGCAGAAGCAGGGGCCACAAGGCGGTGATCCGAACGACATGGCGATCGTCGACGCGTTGGCCGAGTTGAAGATGATCCGGACGCTGCAGATGCGGGTGAATACGCGCACGCAACGTTACTCGAAGCTCATCCAGGGCGAGCAGACGGAGTCGGCCGAGTTGTTGGAGGCGTTGCGCCGGCTGGCCGAGCGGGAGGAGCGAATCCATCAGATCACACGCGATCTGGAATTGGGGAGAAACCGATGAGCACGGGGATCGCGGCAAGTCTTGTGCTGCTGATTTCGGCCGCCGGCGCGGAGCGCGAGGCGACATGGGAGCGACCACAATCGCGGGAAGTCCAGGCCACGTTGGCGGCCTGGATCGATCAGGTGCAGCCTGATGCGTTGCTGCGCGAGGCGTTCGCCAAGTTGTGGGCCGACCAGGGCGAGTCGTTGGATGAAGTGGGGCTGTTGGAGCGTGTGGTGAAGTCGGCGGCCTTGGCGGATCCGCGCGCGCGGCGTCTGTTGGAGGACTGCCGGCATCCGCGTTCCAGCCCTCTGATTCATGAGCCAACCTGGCTGTTGGATCCGCAATTGCCACCGTTGGCGGCGTGCAACCTGCGCTTGTATTACGGTCGCTATCTGGCGCAGGAGTCGTATTATGACGAGGCCCTGCACCAGATCGGCGAGTTGGAGCCGGAACAGGTGGTGGCTCCCACGACGCTGCTGTTCTACCAGGCGGTGGTTCACCATCGTCTATTGGACCGGGAGCGGGGGCTGCAGGCCATCGAATTGTTGCAAGGCGTGGAACAAGGCCCGCAACGGTACGCGGCCGTGGCGCGGCTGATGCAGGAAGACCTCGTGGAGTTGGAAGATGAGAGTCTGGATCATATTGCGCGGCGGATGGAGGACATTCGCCGCCGGTTGGGGTTGGGGCGCGCGGGTCCGAAGGTGAGGCAGGTTGAAGATGGCGTGATTGCCTCGTTGGACAAGATGATCAAGGAGTTGGAGGACCGTCAGCAGCAACAGCAGTCCGGTGGCGGCGGGGGTGGGAGCAATCAGCCCAGTACGCCGGCCACGGAGAGTCGGATCCTGAGTGGCAAGGGGCCGGGTGAAGTGGTGAAGAAGGACATCGGCTCAGGGAGCGGGTGGGGCAACTTGCCGCCCAAGGAGCGCGAGGAGGCCATGCAGCAGGTGGGGCGCGAGTTTCCCGCCCACTATCGGGAAACGATCGAGCAGTACTTCCGCAAGCTGGCCAGCGAGGGGAGCGAGCCGTGAGCCGCGTTATTGACGCCGGCGCAGTCGATGATCGCAATTCCGTCCGGATGCCGGCCGATACGGCTGGTATCCGCGGCTCCCGTGGCCGCGGAACGATCATCGGCAATGCGGATCTCACTAGGTAAAGGACCATCCGGAGAGGATCGAGCATATCCATGTTGAACCTGGTGATCATCGCCCTGTTGAGCGCTGCGCTGCCGGAAGTGGAGGTGCAAACGGTCGAGGGTGAGCAATTCGCTGGCACGTTGGTGGAGTGGAAGGCCGAACGCCTGGTGCTGAAGACCGAGGACGGCCAGCGTTCGCTGAGTGCGGATGAGCTTTCGGCGTTGGCGCCACGGCATCCTTCGACGGCGGATCTGGCCGTGGGCAAGGTGGAGGTGCAGTTGGTGGACGGCTCATCGTTCAGCGCGTCGCAGTACACGGCCCGTGCAGGAACCGCGGCAGTCGTATTGCCTGGCGGGCGCAAGCTGAGCGTGCCCCGGGAGTCTGTGTCGGCCGTGCGTTTGCAGGGCTCGGGAGCCGCGGCTGGCGCGCAGTGGGAGCGAATTCTCAAGAATCGGCCGACGGCGGACATACTCGTGGTGCAACGCGGCGAGGCGTTGGACTATCACAAAGGTGTGATCCGCGAGGTATCCGAGTCGGAGGTGCTTTTCGAGTTGGATGGCGAGGCCCTGCCGGTGAAACGGAGCAAGGTGGCTGGACTGGTCTACTATTGCCCGCCGGGTAACAAGCTGGCGGGGACGCTGTGCCGGATTGTGGATATGACCGGTGCGCGCTGGATCGTGCGCGAGGTCCAGTTTGACGGCGAGGTGCGGTGGACGACCCTGTCGGGCGTGCTGTGCAACCGGCCCGTGGAGGAGTTGAAGCGGGTGGAGTTCGCCAGCGACAAGGTCTTGTATTTGAGCGATCTGAAGGCGGAGAGCGTGGAGTGGGTTCCCTGGTTCCAGCCAGACAAGGAGCAGGACTTCTTGTCGCAGTTCTTCGCTCCGCGCCAGGATCGTACGCCAGAAGGCAAACCATTGCACTTAGGAGGAAAGGCTTATCGCAAGGGCCTGGCGATGAACAGCCGCACGACGGCCGTGTTCCGCTTGCCCGATCGATATCGGCGTTTCAAGGCCACGGCGGGGATCGATGATGAGATGCGGCCGCGCGGGTCGCTGCAACTGGTGATTCGGGGCGACGACCGGGTGCTGTTGGAAACGGAGATTACCGGCACGGAAGAGCCGCGGAACATCGACTTGGATGTGACCGGGGTCAGGCGTCTGACGGTGACCGCCGAATTTGGCAAAGAGATGGACCAAGGGGACCACTTGCTGCTGTGTGAAGCGAGGGTCATCAAGTGAAGTTTGTGATGACGACGGCCGTGCTCCCGTGGCTAGCCATTGCGCCGCTGTTCGCGCCGGCGGTGGAGGTGGACCGCGCCGTGCTGGATGCTGAATCGCACCGCGTGGCGGTGGTTGAGAAGGCCAAGGCGTCGGTGGTGGCCATCTTTTCAGCCGATGGCGGGGGGGGCGGATCAGGCGTGATCGTCACGCGCGACGGCTATGTCGTGACCAATTTCCACGTCGCCCAGCCTTGCGGCGCGGCCATGAAATGCGGTCTGCCTGACGGGCGGTTGTACAACGCCGTGATTGTGGGATTGGACCCGACCGGTGACGTGGGCTTGATTCGAATCCTGGGACGGGAGGACTTTCCGGCCGCGCCGTTAGGCGACAGCGACCTTTCACGGGCGGGCGATTGGGTCTTCGTGATGGGCAATCCGTTCCTGCTGGCCGACGATTTCCAGCCGACGGTGACCTACGGCATCCTTTCCGGTGTCCACCGATACCAGTATCCAGCCGGGACGCTGCTGGAATACACCGACTGCCTGCAAACCGACGCGGCCATCAATCCGGGCAATTCCGGCGGGCCGCTGTTCGACGACGAGGGCCGGGTGATCGGCATTGTAGGCCGGGGATCGTTCGAGAAACGCGGCCGCGTGAGCGTCGACGTGGGATATGCGATCTCGATCAACCAGGTGAAGAACTTCATGGGGCACTTGCGCAGCGGGCGGATCGTGGATCACGCCACGTTGGGGGCGCGCGTGGCGTTTGACGAAGACCAACGCGTGGTCGTGACCGACATCCTGGAAGGTTGCGACGCTTATCGCCGCGGTTTGCGGTATGGGGCCGAGATTCTGCGATTTGGCGGGCGGACGATCGACAGCCCTAACGCCTTCAAGAACGTATTAGGGATCTTTCCCAAGGGTTGGCAGGTGCCGCTGAGCTTCCGGCACAGCGGTCAGCGTCATGATGTGGTGGTGCGATTGCAGGGCGTCCACAGCGAAGAGGAGTTGATCGAGAAGGCGAGCGGGGAAGGACTCAAGCCGCCGGGGCCGAAACCGAAGCCTACACCGCGGACGCCGGGGGACCGGCCCGGAGAGAAGAGGCCCGGCGACAAGCCACCGGACATGCCTGGTCCCAACCCGGACTCCGAACCGCGGAAGTCGGCGGGACGTGCGACGCCCATGCCGGCGGTGGTGAAGAAGTCCTATGAGGCGCGGCGGGGCTATGCCAACTACTTCTTCAATCGCGAGAACCGCGAACGCGTGTGGAAGGCCTGGACCGCGCGGACCAACCCGGCGGGTCTGGAGGGGACCTGGAGGATCACCGCCCAGTTGGCCAACCAGAACCCGCTGTGGCTGGAGTTAGGCCCATCGAGCGCTGAATTGCGTACGGGCAATGGACAGTGGAAGTGGTCCGGACAGACGGAGGGCGAAGAGGTGACGAGTCCTCCGGGCAGCGGCGGGTTGTTGCTGGCCCTGCACCTGTGGCGGCGGCTGGTCGTGCTCGGTCCGGAGGGGTTTGGCGAGGTCTACTATGAGGGGACCGTGCCGCGCCGCGGACACGACGCGTTGCTGGAATCGCTGGTCGGTCTGCATGCGGGCGTGGAGTGTCGATTTTTGTTCGATCCGCGCCAGGGGCACCTGGTGCACCTGGAGATGTCACCGGACGAGGAGGTCGACCCCTGCGAGATTGAGTTCGTCGACCCCTGCGAGGTCGAGGGCCGTTGGCTGCCAGGCAGAATGCGTGTGCGCCGGGGCGACGAAGTGTTTGCCGAACTGAAGCTGGAGAAGTTCCAGTTTGCGGAGGCATCGAAGTGAGTGTCGGCATGGGACGCACAAGGTGTTTGAGCGGTCTGCTGCTGTTGCTGGCTGCGGCCCCCTTGTGCGCTGCGCCGCGGTCCGGCAGCCTGGCTGAGCCGATCGGGCGCGTGCAGCCGAAGATCGTCAAGATCTATGGCGCGGGTGGATACCACGGTTTGGAGGCCTATCAGAGCGGGATCACGATTTCGCCGGAAGGCCATATTCTCACGGTTTTCAGCTACGTACTCGACAGCGATGAGATCAGCGTCAGTCTGCAGGATGGGCGCAAGTTCAAAGCCCGGCTGCTGGGCGCTGATCCGCGGATGGATGTCGCCGTGCTGAAGATCGATGCCGGGGAGTTGCCGGCCTTTGATTTGCAGCAGGCGGTGGAGGCGGAAGCCGGCACTCGCGTGCTGGCCTTCAGCAACCTGTTTGGCGTGGCCACCGGCAACGAGCCGGTGAGCGTGCAGCAAGGCACGATCGCGGTGCGCACGGAACTGGATGCGCGGCGGGGCACGTTCCAGACCCCTTATCACGGCCCGGTGTACGTGTTGGACGTGACGACCAACAATCCCGGAGCGGCGGGCGGGGCGCTTGTCGATCGGCAAGGGCGGCTGCTGGGCATGCTCGGGAAGGAACTGCGCAACGCTCAGAACAGCACGTGGTTGAACTACGCCATCCCGATTGCCGAGTTGCGGCAATCGGTGTCCGAGATTCGAGCTGGCAAGTTCGTGGCCCGGGATGAAGGCTCCAAACGGGACAAGCCGGCCAAGGCCGCCTCGCTGGCGCAATGGGGGGTGGTGCTCATTCCCGACATTCTGCCGCGCACGCCACCCTACGTGGACCAGGTTGAGGCTGGCTCGGCGGCGGACCGGGCGGGGCTGCGTGCGGATGACCTGGTGATGTTGGTGGGCGATCGATTGGTGCAGTCGTGCAAGGCCTTGCGCGAAGCGTTGGAGTACGTGGATTTCGAGGATCAAGTCAAGCTGACCGTATTGCGGAGGCAGGAATTGCTGGAGTTCACGCTTCAAGGGGCAGGGGGGAGAGGGCAGAAGGAGTGAAGAAGACGGGGGCTGTGCAAGCGGACGGCAGAGCAAGTGATGCATACCGGCGCAGTCCATGACCGCAGTTTATTGGGTGTCAGAAAGGGAATGTCGTAGCTGTCGAACGTGTTGCCCTCGAAGACGGGCCTACGGATGGTCGGCCTCAGGGCACTGCTTACCTGAGACGCAATAGGGCACGCGCGGTCGCGGAACGATCATTGGCAAGGCGGACACGATGCTTGCGGTGGGACCTGGAGACAGAGGGCTCGTGGTGGTTAGATACGGACGGCTAGCACGAACGGTGGTTTGTCCGGTCGTTGGCTTCTTGGCCAGCGTGACCGTTGCGGTCGTCGCTTGGGCCGCGGGGGACGAGTGGGGCGAAAAGGAGCAGCAGGCGTTTCTGGCTGCCGTGGAGCGCGTGGCTCCGTGCGTGGTGCGGATCGAGACGGTCGGCGGGCTGGAGCGGTCTCAGCGGATGGTGGTCGGTAGCGGGCCCACCACGGGGTTGATCGTCGATCCTGAGGGTTACGTGCTTTCCAGCGCTTTCAATTTCTTCAACAAACCCACTTCGATCCTGGTGCGATTGAGCGACGGCACGCGCCGGCCCGCGCAGGTGGTGGCCAACGACTACAGCCGCATGCTCGTGCTGCTGAAGATCGAATCGGCGGAGCCCCTGCCGGCGCCGCAGTTCGTGGAGGCGCGCGAGCTGCGCGTCGGGCAATGGACGATTGCCGTGGGCCGGGCGTTTGACAGCCCGCGGCCGAGTATATCGGTGGGAATCCTCAGCGCCGTAGGGCGCGTGTGGGGCAAGGCCATCCAGACCGACGCCCAGGTGTCGCCCAACAATTACGGCGGACCGCTGATCGACATTCAGGGCCGCGTGCTGGGGTTGCTGGTGCCGTTGTCGCCGCAGGCGGAGTCGGCGGTCTCGGGCGTGGAGTGGTACGATTCGGGAATCGGGTTTGCCGTGCCCGCGGAGCAGATTCAAAAGATCCTGCCGCGGTTGAAGAGCGGGGAAGACTTGCGTCCGGGGCTACTGGGCATCAGCTTTCGCAGCCGGAACCTGCACACGGAAGCACCGGTGATCAAGGGCACCTATCCCAAGTCGCCGGCGCGGCTGGCGGGTTTCAAGGACGGGGACCGGATTGTGGAGATCGACGGGAGCAAGGTGCAGCGTGCGGCGCAGGTCAAGCAGGCCCTGACCAGGCACTACGCCGGCGAGAGCCTGCGGTTGACCATCCGCCGCCAAGGTCAGACGATCGAGCGTGTGTTGACGCTGGCCTCGGAGTTGAGTCCCTATGAGCGACCGGCGCTGGGCCTGCTGCCGATGCGAGGGGATGATGAGGACGTGCCTGGGGTACGCGTGCGGTACGTGGAGCCGGAGGGGCCCGCGGCCAGAGCGGGGATTCAGGCGGGAGATGTGTTGCTGTCGATCGACGATCAGGTGGCGTCTGACGTCGACAAGCTGCGGGATCTGCTGACAGAGATGGAACCCGAACAGCAGGTTAAGATCCGCATCCGGCGTCGCGAGAGCGAACAGGTCGTGAACGTGGTGTTGGGGAGCATTTCGCGCGCCGCTCCACCCGCCGAACTGCCGCCGGCGCACGATGCCGTCCCGGCGCAGTCTGGGCAGGCACGGCCGCAGGTCGGAATGTTCCTGAAGAGGATTGCTGGGGCAGACAAGGAGGCCCAGGTGTATGTGCCGGAGGCCTATCACGAATCGGTGGCACACGGGGTGGTGTTGTGGCTGCACGAACCGGGGTCGCCAGATCTGGAGAAGCTAGCCGCGCGTTGGAAGCCGTTGTGCGACCGCCACGATTTAATTCTCTTGGCCCCCAGCGCGAGCCATGCCGCCGGGTGGCGTCCCGGCGACCAGGATCTGCTTCGTGATCTGCTGGGGCAGGCGGCGTCCGTCTACGAGATTGACCCTGCGCGGGTCGTGGTTGTGGGACAGGCCGGCAGCGGAGCGGCCGCCTGCGACATGGCGTTTTCGCTGCGCGACGCGGTGCGGGGCCTGGCCGGCGTGGATCTGCACTGGCTGGGTGAGCTTCCGGCCAATGATCCACTGCACCCCTTGGCGATTTTCTTGTCGCGCAGCGATGCGACGCGATTACGCCCCCTGGTAGAGCGTACGCTGCAGCAGTGGCGGCAACAGAAGTACCCCGTGACCGTTCGGCGCCTGGCGGCTGGAGCCCTGGCCCTGGATGACGTGGGGCTGGCGGAACTGTCGCGTTGGATCGACATGTTGGATAGAATATAGGCTGAAGTCGGCTAACGAATGGCCGTGCGATTGTCCACCAGACCTGAGTGCCGCTGCTGCCCGAACCGATGACAGACTCCACGCGTCGACGCATTATCGGGCTGGTGGCGCTGGCCCTGTTTGCCGGGGCCGGGGCGTTTCAGATCTGGCCGCCCGAGACCGCCATGCAGCAGGAGTTCTATGCGGCCTGTCTGCGCATGGGACTGTTGATGGGGCTGTGGTGGCTGGCCTATCCGCAGACGGTGCGATTGCCGGTTTGGATTTGGGTGGTGATACCCGCGTCGATCCTGGCCGTGGCCCTGCGACCGAAGCTGCTTGTCTGGGTGATTCCGATCGTGATCGTGTTGGCGATCCTGCGGCCGAGAGCGAAGAAGAATCATTAGCCGGGCATGTCGAGATAGGGATCTTGCCCCATCTGGCGGTGGAGCTTCTTGCGTTCCTTCTCGAAGTACATCAAGGTTCGCCGATCGCGGAAGTGGCGACGTTCGACCTTGTGTTGTGCCTTGCGGAAGAGTCGTTCGTAGCCGCGCAGATTTGCCGCGGTCGCGGCGCCCAGATCCTTGAGCCTGGCGGCTCTCTTGGGGCCCAAGCCGGCTAGTAAGAGGTCGTCGTCCAAGGCCAGGTACTGGCGATAGCTGCCGGGGTCGCCCTGGCGTCCACAGCGGCCGATGAGTTGCCGGTCGATACGGCCGGAATCGTGCATTTCCGTACAAATCACGAACAGGCCGCCGAGTTCCGCGACCTCAGGCCCGAGTTTGATGTCGGTGCCGCGGCCGGCCATGTTGGTGGACACGGTCACCTTGCCGCGTTCGCCGGCGCGGGCCACGATTTCCGCTTCGGCGGCGATGTGCCGGGCATTGAGGACCTGGTGCACGATGCCCCGCGCGGTCAGCATCTGCGATAACTCTTCCGACTTGTCGATGGAGCGCGTGCCGATGAGCACGGGCCGGCCTTGATCGTGAAGCTGGCAGATCTCCTCGACCACGGCGCGCCATTTGGCTTCGGTGGTGCCAAAGACCCTGTCCGGCTGACGCTGGCGGATGGCAGGACGGTTGGTGGGAATGGGCACCACGTGACACCGGTAGATGCGGCGGAGTTCGCGGGCCGAGACCATGGCCGTGCCGGTCATGCCGGCCAGGTTTTCGTAGCGGAGGAAGAAATCCTGGACCGTGATGCGTGCGGCCTGGCCGGTGGCCACAGTGACTTCCACGCCTTCCTTGGCTTCAACCGCCTGGTGGACGCCGTCGCGCCACTTGCGTCCTTCGGAGAGCCGGCCGGTGAACTCATCGACGATCACCACTTCGCCCTTGCGGATCACGTACTGGCGGTTGAGCTTGTATTCGCGTTCGACCAGGATGGCGCGCTCGACATAGGTGTAGATATTGACCATGCCGACTTCGTCCATGGCCGGGGGCTTGGGCAGCAGGCGGCAGTTCTGGCGGCCTTTGCGCGTGAGTTCGATCGAGCGTTTTTCGTGATCGAACTCGTAGTCTTCATCTTCGACGAATTGGGGGGCCACGCTGGCGCTCCACTTGTAGCACTCGACGGCGAGGCGTTCTTCCTCGGTGGGCAGGGCGCTGATGATCAGCGGCGTGCGCGCCTCGTCGATGAGAATGCTGTCGGCCTCGTCGACCAGGGCGAAGTACGGTTCGCGCTGCACGGGCTTTTCGTGCTCGGCCTGGCGCTGCCCGAGCATACTGCCGAGCACGTCGCCTTGACCTTCGCGCACGCGGCGGAGCAGGAGCCGATCGCGGAGGAAATCGAAACCGAACTCCTTGGCAGTGCCGTAGGTCACGTCGCAGGCGTAGGCCTTGGCGCGTTGCGGCCGGCTCATCTGCGACTCGACCACGCCGACTGTGAGGCCCAGGGCGTGGTAGGCGGGTTGCATCCAGTCGGCGTCACGGCGTGCCAGATAGTCGTTGACCGTGGCCAAATGGCAGCCCTTGCCCAACAGGGCGTGGAGGTAGATGGGCAAGGTGGCCGTGAGGGTCTTGCCTTCGCCGGTCTGCATCTCGACGATCGAGCGGTGGAACATGGCGATCCCGCCGATGACCTGCACGTCGAAGTGCCGCATGTTGAGGGTCCGCCGAGCCGCTTCGCGGACCAGGGCGAAGGCCTCGGGCAAGAGGCGCGCGAGGGGCTCGCCGCTCTTGGCGCGATAGCGCAGGGCGAGGCTTCGCTTGCGGAGTTGATAGTCATTCAGGGCAGTCAATGCCGGTTCAAGGGCGTTGACCTTGGGCAATTCCAAGGCCCAGCGCGCAATGCGGCGGGAGATGGGCCCTCCGGCCCACGCCGTCAGCCGCGCACGAAGTCCTTCCGGTATCGCTCCCAAGGCACCTCCCAGCTACCGAACGAAGGGGGCCCATCGGCTATTTGCCTTGAGGTCCATTATAGCATGCGGCGGGATGGACCGAGGCGGGGCGGTGAACATGCAAGGCGCTGCGTCTTAGAGCCGGTCCCAGAACCTGTCAGCAACCCAGTCTTGCAGGGCCGCTCGACGTGTCTATGATGGTTCTGGGATAAGTTCTTGGAGCCGGTCCCAAAACCTGTCGGCAACCCAGTCTTGCAGGGCCGCCCGAGGTGGCTGGGGTAGTTCCAGGATAGGTTCTTAGGACGCCTGGCGGCGAATCTGCTGGATTTCGTATTGCGGAGCGAAACCGGCCGAGGAGCCCTCCTGGCGGCTGAGCTGGCCTTGGACTTCGACCACCTCGCCCCGTTCGAAACCGCTGAGCGTGGCCGGATTGGCGATGACCACGCTGCCCCCGTAGGCATCGGAACAACCATCCACGGGGATGTAGCGTAGTTTCCAGCGCCGATCGGCCTGCGAGTATTCCAGTTTGCCGTGGAGGCATTTGTAGTCCGAGTCGTATGCGTATTCGGCGGCTGATGCGGCAGTTGCGGGGGCGGTAGCCTGCGATGAGGGGCTGGAGTCCGACAAGGAGGGCTGGTAGACGACCGGGACCGCCTTGCCCCCATCGTCGGTTGCGGCGGCCAAACGGGCGCCGCGATCGGCGGGATTGGCGTCGGCACGCTTGGGCAGGGGGAGTTCGGTGATTTCGATCGCCCGATCGGATGAGGGGACGGCACCCGAGGGGGCACTGGCCGGCGTCGGAGCGGCATAGGCCGGGAATGGCGCGTAGGTTGGGCCGAAGGAGCCGTTTTCCTTCGCTCGCGGCTGCAGGGTTCGCACGGGGACGGAAGGAGAGGCGTCGGCTGGCGTGAAGGTGGCACTGGAACCAAAGCTACCGAGAGATCTGGCGGGAGTGGTCTTGTTGGCCGGCGGCGAGGTGGAGTTGGGCTGCGCGCTGGGGGCGTTGTGTTGCGGCGTGCTGACCGGTGTGGCTACCGGTCGCGGGACCGTGGCTGGCGGCGGCACACGCTCTCCCGCTCGATAGGCACCGCTGCTGTCGATGGCCGGGGTGGCGCCCCGGGCGTAGTTGGGCGAGCTGTTGTTGGAATAGGCCGGCGGGACCGCTCCGCTCGACACGGCCGGCATCGTTGTGGGACGAGTGCCAGGCTGCCCATTGACGTAGCCCGGCGGCGCGGTCGCAGGCTGGCCAGGCAACGCCGGCGGCGTGGCGGGACGTGGCCCGGCGTAGTACAGGTCGCCCGGCTTGCCGGAAACGCTGCCTGTACGTGGAGGCTCGACTGTCGTGCGACCAAAGAAGGGATCGACCGGCTGGCCGGAGGCCTTGCAGCCGACCACCAACAACGCGGCGATGACGATCGTCAGCCGTCGATTCAACGCTGGAGACTCCTTTGCGCGTGCCTACAGTCCCCCGTTACGGGGACGGTAGATTAGCGGTTTTCGGAGCTGTGTCCAGAGCGAATTCTTGGCTCTCGAACGCCGATTGGGTTGTTATGCCAGATAGGGGGGGGCTGAGGGGAGGCCAGCGGCCGAAACCGAATCGCGAGGAAACGCTGCCAATGGGCTGGCTACTGGACAAAGGGGTTCTTGATTCGCAACGGAGCTACTGTGAGTTGCGTAGTGGCGGGCGCAGCACTGACTTTGCCTGTCACATAGGGATTGACCAGGCGAAGCGGTGGAGATGGGGGGGCTGGTGAGGCGGCAGGCTGGGACGAGGAGGTGTCGCAGGTGTACTGGGGGCGTTGCAGAGGGCGCAGAATGGACCAGCCATAGTGGAATGGCGGGTTGGCCACGTAGTAGGGGACGTCGTCCTGGCTGTACGCATAGCTGGGCGAGTAGACCCACTGATAACCGTATGGGCTCCATCCGTAGCCACAACCACAGGCGTCCGCTTCGCCGGCCATTTGAAGTCCCACGACCATGACCACGAAGCCAAGAATTCCCAGATATCGAGACATAGGTCTGCTCCCGCGCGATCCTTTGGACTTGTAGAGCCGGTCCCAAAACCTGCCAGCGACTCGGTCTTGGCGGGCCGCACGACCTGGCCGGGACGGCTCCAGGAGAGGTTCGTAGTATAGACTAATCCGAACGGCCGGCAATGCAATTGCCCGTGGCGCAAGGCGCGCTTTCGGGCTATGCGAGCAAGTCTGGTCGCGGCAATTCCGGGCTCGCGAGCTGTTGGCCGAGCGGTGATGACGTGGCACGGGGCGCAAGTATTTTTTGCAGAAAAGGGTGGGGTTGTCGCACGCAGCCGTGTGTGTCGAGTCGCACCGGGGAGGACGGGCGCTGTTGCGGCCTGGAGAATCGGCGGTTGATTGGGGAGTCTGTGGTTGCGTTGGGGCGGAGAAGCCGGAGTCGCTTCGAGCGCGGTTCGTTGCCGAGCGATACCGGCGTGCGTGGACTTGCCAAGCGGTGCGATCTGGACGAGGATAGGCCTATTGTTGATTCCTGTCCGCGTGCGTGGGAAATGGACACGGCAGGACCGAATCGTCGGGACCAAGCTTCTCAAGGCAAGTCAGCCACGGAGTCCGCGATGGGCAACGATTGGTACTATGCGCGCGAGGGCGAACAGGCCGGACCGGTCTCAGCAACAGAACTGAAACGGCTGGCGAGTTCAGGTCGACTGCGTCCGGCAGACCTGATCTGGCAGGAGGGGATGAAAGAGTGGACTGCCGCCCGATTGGTGAAGGGGCTATTCGAGGGG
The DNA here is from genome assembly GCA_937889015.1 of uncultured Planctomycetales bacterium. Classification (GTDB taxonomy): domain Bacteria; phylum Planctomycetota; class Planctomycetia; order Pirellulales; family Thermoguttaceae; genus CALARR01. The sequence goes on from CALARR010000017.1 coordinate 39,671, forward strand.
GTGGCGGTGGTGATGCCGGCTGCACCACCGGTGGTGGCTACCGCATCGATGGCCGAGGTGGTTCCGGTGGCGGCTTCCTCGGTACGGCGGTTCGCGTTTGATCACATGCTGGAAATGGCGCGCCGTTCATTCGGCGAGCCCTTCATTCAGTCGACCGGATGGTTGTTCTCGTTTGTCGGGCATTGGGGGCTCACGGCGGCCCTGACAGCAGGTTTGTTCTGGAGCATCGCGTTGGCGGTGACGTTTGAGCGGATTGGGCTGTTAGGAGTGGGCCTGATCCTGCTGGCGGCCATGGCGGTGCTGCAGTACTGGGCCCAGCGTTTGTTGCCGGTTCTGCCGCAGTCACAACCGGGGCTCGGCCGCCTGGTTTCGCCCGGCCCGCTGGAGTGCATCGCCGTGCTGGCGGCGACCGGCGGATTGTTGGCCTTGGTGAGCATGACGATTGCCGCCATGGATCAGGGCGCCTGGTTGTTGATCTTGCCGGGGATGGCGGCTTTCATCCTTTGTCAGTACACGGCGATCCTGGCCTTGAATCCTCGGGCCTTGGGTGTGACGCTGGCGGCTGAGGTGAGCAGTGCGGAGGAAGTGTTGGGGCTGTTGTCCTGGGTGGCGAGGGCCTCGTTGCATCTGGCGCCGGTTGCCTTCGGCGTTGGGGCTGCCTGGGCCTTCGTGACGTTGGCCTACGCATGCCTGGTGGTGATGGCGCCCAGCCTGGCCTGGCACGGGTCGCAGCCGTTGAGCGGTTTGCACCTGGTCGCCGTATTGCCGGTCTGCTTGCTGCTGGCGCCAGCTTGGGCCTATGCGGTGTATTTGGGTTGCGGCTTGCTGGCGGAACTGTTGTCGGCCATGCTGGTTGTGCCCTCCAAATTGGATGCGTTGGGCAAGCATCATGCGCCGGCCGATGATGCATGAGTTTGTGGAGCCGGTCCCCAAACGTGTCGGCAGCTCGTACGACGGTCTTCGATGAAGAGCCCCAAGTTCTTGTATTTCGACCTGGGCATGGTGCTGGTGCGATTCAGCATCGATAGGATGTGCCGGCAGATGGGGCAAGTTGCCGGGATCGATGCTCAGCGGGTGCGCGAGGCGTTGTTCGCTCGTCCGCTGCACACGCAATACGAGATGGGGGAGATTTCTACCGAGGGATACTACCAGGATTTCTGCCAAGCGACGGGCGCGCGGCCCGATTTTCGACAATTGTGCCGGGCGGCCAGCGAGATTTTCGAGTTGAACTACGCGATGCTGCCCGTCGTGGCGCAGCTTCATGCGGCCGGTTGGCGCATGGGGATCCTCTCCAACACGTGCCAGTGCCACTGGGAGTATCTGCTGGAGACCTACCGCGTTCTGGAGCAGTTTCCGGTCTTTGCGCTGAGTTTTGAGATTCGCGCGGCCAAGCCCGAGAGGGCGATCTTTCAGGCGGCCGCCGAGATGGCCGGGGTCGCTGCGGAGGAGATCTTTTTCACCGACGACATTGCCGGACACGTGGCCGGGGCGCGCGCGGCCGGCCTGGATGCGGTGCTTTACACGTCCACGCCGGAACTGGTGACCGAGCTGCACAAGCGAGGCGTGCAATTCAACTTCTGAGGACCTTCCCCATGGAAAGCGGTTCTCAACGCGCCTCCAGCAGTGCGGCGATGTGCTCGGCGATGGCCCGGCGGTAATGCTCGAAGCTTTCCAAGGTAAACGCTTCGGGGATTCTGAGGACTTGCAGCCCGTCGCCTGGGATTGCGGCGTGCAGTTCGTCCAGGGTCTTCTGTGCGGCCTGGGCACGAGGGTCGTTGGGCTCGGCCTGAGCGATGGCCCACTGGAGCATCCGGACGTACTTGTAGTCGTCGATGCCGGCGCGTTGGCCTTCCCAGCCGAGGCTAGGGATGGGGCCCTGAGGCGTGGGGTAGGCCACGCAGTGGTCCGTGCTGGTCGAATCCAGGCAGTTGTAGGGATCGCCGTGGGGCGCCTGATAGTGCCAATAGTACATGCCGGTCGCGCCCAACCGCCAGCGCAGGAACCCGCTGCGCATGCGCGCGGTCAGCGGGTCTTCGCCGTAATTGCTGGAGTAGTACCAGAACTGCTTGCCGGCTTTGAGCGTGGCGGCGCGCGTCTCATCGTTGGCCGAACGATGTTGCCAGCAAGCGAAGTCCATCCAGGGCACAGTTTCCAGGCCCACGGCGATCTTGTTGGGAGTGCAGTAAGTGAGCGCTTGGGGCACCTCTTTGATCAGGGGCAGATAGCGGAGGATTTCCTCCTTGGGCGGTTCGTCGCAGGGATAGAACAACAAGGGCGGCCAGCCCGCCTGACGCGCATGGTCCGCCACCGCGGCCACGATCTGTTTGTACTTCTGCTTGCCCACGTCGCTGTCCAGCGGATCGCGGACCATGCCGCGGAACCGCGATGCGCCATTCCAGGGGATGGGTGAAGTCAGGCCGTGCTCCATCGCCAACTTGAGGATCTGGTCCATCTCGGTGAAATCGAGCTTCAAGGAGCCGTCGGCCTCCCAACCTCCCTGGGGACCGATGTCGAGCGTGATGCCGTTGCAGCCGTGTTCGCGGAGATCGGCAAACTGTTGGGGAATGGTGTCGGGATACAGCACGTAGCGCCGACCCCAATACATGCCAAACACCTCGCCCGGCGGCTGTCGCAGCTTGAACGGCCAGACGCGAACGGTGAGGGGGAAACTGTGGGGTGGGCCCTGGCCAGGTTTGAAGGTCACTGTTCCCCGATACAGGCCGGCGGGCTGGTCCTCGGGAACATGGAGCACCAGCCACCACCAGCGGCTCTGGCCGGCCGCCAGGGGAGCCTGACTGGTCGGATCGAGGACCTTGGGCTGCCAGCGATAGACCTTGGAGCGGCTCAGGCCCACCCTTTGCCGGGCGATGCGGGCCAGGTAGGTCGTGCAAGCTGAGGCGGGGATGCCGTTTGAGCCGTCTTGCAATGCGCTCACGGTGACGGCGCATTCGCCCAAGTCGCTCAAAGGCACGACGCCGAAGGTGACGTGAGGATACGCCCCGGGTGTGGCCTGGGCGTGCAGACCCGCGGTTCGCTCTTGAGCCGTGGGCAGCGTTGTGGGGAGCACAATCTTCACAGGGTTGCGCGCGAAGGCGATATAGCCCCGCTGCCGGTCGGCGTCGGTGACCGGCGCGGCATCCGGCTCGGGTTCGGAGATCTGCTCCTTGAAATCCTTAAGGACCCAGGCATCTTGAATCTGGCCGACCTGCTCCAGGGCCTTGGCGTGCAGGGTCGGATCGCTGCCGGGGTAGATGAGGATGGCGTTGATCAACCAGAAAGAATAGCGTTTGTCGTCGGTGGGCGAAGAGCGAAACACGAAATCAGCCTGCCCGCCGCGGACCGTGAACGTGGCCACGCGGCAGTCCCACTTCGATACGCGCCAGGCGTCGACCAGGAGCTGTTGGCCGACAAGGATGTCCATGGGCATTTCCTGGCGCGAGTACTGCAAGTCGCCGGCGAAGAAGGCGGCCGTGTAGGGGCCATCGGGCAGATCGACCAGGAAATGGGCGGCCAGGTCCCCTTTGCCGCCGTAGCCCAGGCAGAAGTCGCGTTCCAGGTCGTTGGCCTGCGGTTTGTCCGTGTCGCGCAGGGGGCCGTGTTGACCCCAGCCGTAGCCTTGGGCTTTGTCGTAGGCCGAGCCGGCATGCACGCCCAGCCAACCGGGCTGCACGGGCGAGGTGGCGGTGCCGAAATCAAACATCCGCACCGGCTCTTGGGCGGCGCAGCAAGCGGCGCAAATCGCCAGCAGCGCGGTTGCCCCTGTGCGAACGGCGCGCAGAAGATACGTCTGAAGCGAGCATCCGGTCATGAGTTTGTCGCTCCCCCGGATTCCCGTTCACGGGGCCGACCCCCGTCGGATCGTGGATTCCGGGCTTACATGATGTAGCGGTTGACGACGTTTTCGAACAGTTCTTGCCGGCCGCTGGCATTGGGCGCCGCTTCGCGCTTGCGGAGCATGTATTTCTCCAGCGAAGCGAGGTCGTGTTTGCCGGCCTCGATTTCCGCCCCAACGCCCGAGTCCCAGGAGCTGTAGCGCTGCTGGACCATTTCGTCCAGGGCGCCGTCGGCGCGCATCTTGGCGGCGATCTTCAGTCCTTTGGCAAAGGTGTCCATGCCGCCGATGTGGGCATAGAACAGGTCGATCGGCTCGAAGCTTTCGCGCCGCACCTTGGCGTCGAAGTTCACGCCGCCGGGGGCCAGTCCGCCGTACTTCAGGAAGACGAGCATGACCTTGGTGGTCAGGTAGATGTCGGTGGGGAACTGGTCGGTGTCCCAGCCCAGCAGCAGGTCGCCCGTGTTGGCGTCGACCGAGCCCAGGAAGCCCTGGAAGCCGGCGTAGTCCAATTCGTGCTCGACATTGTGGCCGGCCAGCGTGGCGTGGTTGGTTTCGATGTTGAGCTTGAAATGCTTTTCCAGCCCGTAGGCGCGGAGGAAGTTGATGCAGGCCGCGGCGTCGAAGTCGTACTGGTGCTTGGTCGGTTCCTTGGGCTTGGGTTCGATGTAGAACTGCCCCTTGAAGCCGATCTGCTTGGCGTAGTCCACGGCCATGTGCATGAAGGCGGCCATGTGGTCCAGTTCGCGCTGCATATCGGTGTTCCAGAAGGACTGGTAGCCCTCGCGCCCGCCCCAGAACACGTAGCCCGAGCCGTCCAATTCCTTGGTCACCTCCAGGGCCTTCTTGACCTGGGCGGCGGCGAAAGCGAAGGCGTCGGCATTGGGGCTGGTGGAGGCGCCGTGCATGTAGCGCGGATTGCTGAAGAGGTTGGCCGTGCCCCACAGGAGCTTGATGCCGGTGCGTTTCATCTGCTTCTTGATCGCCTTGACCACCTTGTCCAAGTTGCGGTTGGTTTCGGCGAGGGTGGAGCCTTCGGGGGCGATGTCGCGGTCGTGGAAGCAGAAGAAGGGGGCGCCCAGCTTTTCCATGAACTCGAAAGCCACGTCCACGCGATTGACGGCGTTGTCGACCGAGTCGTCGCCGGACTCCCAGGGGCGCAGCATGGTGCCGGGGCCAAAGGGATCGCTGCCGGTGCCGCGCATGGTGTGCCAATAGGCCACGCCGAAGCGGAGCTGATCCTTCATCGATTTGCCCTCGACGAGTTCGTTCTCGTCGTAGAAGCGAAAGGCCAAGGGGTTGGTCGAGTCGGGACCTTCGAAGCGGATCTTCTTGACTTCGGGAAAAGCGGCCATGGCGGTGGCTCCGGGCTGTGGTTAGAGGGTGGTGATTGGTCGTAAGTAAGGGATGCCGTGTTTTCGAGCAATATACCAGTCCCGAAGGGGGTCGCAAAGGGGCGGCAGTCGACGGGCGGCCGGCGGCGCGCAGGGTGGGGCCGTGCCTCCCAGGATGCTACGTCATTCGCTTGACGAGCCAGTCGCCCAGGGTGGGGCAGAGTTGCGACAAGGCAAACAACAGGCGGGCCTTGCGCGGCACGACCAGTTCCGGCTGGCGACGCTCGCAGGCCCGGAGAACGGCCTGGGCCAGCCCTTGGGGGTCGATGCGTTTGACGCGCACGCCGGCCCCCGGCGCTCGGGCCCGATCGGGAATGGATTCCAGGCCCTCCAGCGGATAGAGGCGCTCGTCTTTGCGTGCGATGGGGCCGGGGCAAACCAGGAGCACATGCAACCCTTCCGGGCCGAGTTCCAGACGCAGTTGCTGGCTGTAGGCCGCCACAGCGAATTTGGAGGCCGGGTACGCGCCTACCCAGCGCGAGGCTGACTTGGCGGCCAGCGAGCCGATGTTCACCACATGACCGCGCTGTGCCAACAAGTGTGGCATGGCGGCGCGCGTACAGCGAACCAGGGCAATCAGGTTCAGTTCGAGGAGTTGACGGAATTGTTCAGGGGTGGTGTCCAACACGTTGCCGCGCATGGAGCGGCCGGCATTGTTCACCAGGCAGTCCAGGCGGCCGAAGTGCTCCACGGTCTGGGCGAACAGGCGATCGACGTCGTCCTGACGCGTGATATCGACCGGCACGCCCAGCACATCGCCGCCGGCGGCCTGCATTTCCTGCACGGCGTGCAGCACGCCGTCGGGTTCCAGTCCGGCGATGACGACGCGGGCCCCGGCCGCCAAGAAGGCGTCGGCGAGGATGCGGCCCAGACCGCTGGAGCCACCGGTGACAAGGACGACGCGATTGTGCCAGTAGGGCATGGGAAGTCGGAAGTCGGAAGTCGGAAGTCGGAAGTCGGAAGTCGGAAGTCGGAAGTCGGAAGGCGGAAGTCGGAAGTCGGAAGTCGGAAGTCGGAAGT
>CALARR010000018.1 GCA_937889015.1 uncultured Planctomycetales bacterium
TTCGCAATGCAGAGGTCGAGGGTTCAACTCCCTTCCGCTCCACTTCATAAAGCCTTGCAAGTAAGTAACTTACGGCAAGGCTTTGTGGTTTCTTGCTGTAACCTTTTGCTGTCAGGCGAGTCATTGTAACCTTTACGGTGCCTTGACCGAGGGTTACAGGGCCTTTTCGATCAAAAAGGTAGGCCCCGAGGGCCTCTCGGATCGCTTCTAACGGCCCAGCCCCAGGCCATTCTGCGACTCTTGCGGGCCTCCCTAGAAGCAATACACTGATGGCGGTGGCGTCTCCGTCATTCATGGGAGGTATCTGCGATGGAAGTCAGGATCACCGTCCTTGGGGCGGCCAGAGTGAACAATGATGTGCCCACGGTAGGCGAAATCACATTCCTCAGGCTGCCAGTCGAGAGAAGAGAAGATTACAGGGCTAGGTTCTGCGACCCGACTACTGAGTTCATACTGTCTGACATGATTAGGATGACCGAGCTTTCGCAATCGGTTCTTAATCACCTCAACGACCATCGGGAATTGGTAGAGGAACACCCGAAGCATACGAACGACATTACCGAGTGCACCACGCACCAGTTTCTGTATGCCCCCCAGCCCTATTCCTATCACATCCTGAGTGTCAAGGAGTGACCCCCAGCCCCCGCGAACTAAGAGGAGACCAGAGACAGGATACGGCGGTGATCCTGGCCCCGGACTCCTCGACGTAGCTTCTTGACCTCATCCGGTACGTGATGACTCACGAGCAATATGACCGGGGCGCGTGGAAAGGAAATTGCTGATGGCCACGGTGAACCGAAAGGAAGACGCCCGGGACCGCTATCTTGACTTGGTTCGTGAATTTCCGCTCCGTCCCATCCGGTCCGACGAGGAGCTTGACCGCGCGGTCCGAATGGTGGAATCACTCTTGGACCGGCGCGACCTGGTCCCGGAGGAAGAGGATTACCTGGAGGTTCTTGGCGACCTGGTTGAGCGATACGAGAGTGCGGCCCATCCCATGCCCCCGCTTTCCGATGCGGAGATGCTCCGTCATCTTCTCGACGCCAAAGGGGAGGCGCAGACCGAGGTTGCCGCAGCCACGGGAATTGCAGACTCAACGATTTCGGAGATCCTCAAGGGCAAGCGGTCGCTGAACCGGAACCACATCGGCAAGTTGGCGAGATACTTCAACGTGTCTCCCGATGTGTTTGCCTTCTAGCGGCCCCCTTCGGCTTCGGTGCCCAGTCCGGCGTCAGCGACCCCGGCGTGTGCCTGTTCGGTTTCGCTGGTACAAGCAGCGGTACAAGCATCCGCTCTGATGCGAGGTCTGCTGCAAGCCCGTCCTGCTTCAGCCGGCAGCCTCACCCGGCCAGCCGTCCCCGACCTCCGGCTCTCAGGCCAGCCGATCCGATTTCAGGCGAAGGCCAGAGCCGTCGCCTGCGACGCGCCGGACACCACGTCATGCCCGTCCATCCGCTATAATGGACGCGTGGATCGTCTGCGACCACGAGCCTGCAAGGTGTGACAGATGCCGAAGCAACTCCCCGAGAGCGGCAAGAAAAACCGCCCGAAGACCGCCGTGAAGGGCAAGCGACTCCACTGTGCCAAATGCCGCAAACGAAGCCCGAAACCCGTGAAGACTCCCGCCCCGTGGTACTGTCCGACCTGCCTAAAGCAGAACGAAGAGTCGCCGTAGGATGGCCAGCCCCAACGCCTGCCCTCCTACTCCTGGAAAAAGGACTCCGGCATGTCGCCCTGATGCGCCTTCTTCGCTCGCCGACGCCGCCACATCAGCCCCAGCACGCCCAGCCCGATCCCGCCCGAGATCAAGGCCGCGATCGTCGTAGGCTCGGGCACCACGTCCATGGAGAGCGCGTCGAGGTTGTCGTCCTGGAGGAACCCCGCGCGCATCGTCTGCAGCCCGAGCGCCTCGGCTGGCCCGACGACCACGGGCAGTCCGAGGCCGCCGCCACCGGTGAACGGATCCTGCAGGATGTCTCCGGCCGTGGCGGTTGCCGCTCCCCCGGGGCCTGCGATAAGCCCCAAACTGGGCGAACCCGGCGCTAACGAAAACAGCACCGCATCGAGTCCCGGCTGGAAGAGACCATCTCCGTTGTCAAACACCACCAGCGCATCGATATCGTCGCCAGGCACCAGGCCTAACGCCGCGGCCGGGGCGTAGATCGCTGGCGCAGGAGCATCATAGCCGGGCACGGTGTTGGCCACGTAGACGTCGGCTGCGCTTGCGCCCGCGCCGTACACGCCCGCCGTCACCGGGTCAACCGACAAGTAGATCCTGGAAGTGGCCGGCTTCAAATCCAGCCCGCCGAGGTTGTCGCCCGCCCCGGCCGGCCCCTCAACAAGCCCGAGCCCGGGCGCGGCGTTCGGTAGCGTCGGCACCCCGTCCCCATCGTATATTTGGACGTTGGTGCCGAAAAAGACGAACGGCGCCGCCGTACGGAAGATGTCCGCCGCAGCGAGTCCCGAACCCGCCACGCCGCCGGTTTCGATAAACACCGCCGTGCCGGGTATTCCTATCGCCGCCCGATCCACGCTGAACGAGACGGCTATGATATCGATCTCGCTCTTGGGCATAAAGGGCTGCTGGTAGGAAAAGGCGTCCACTTCAAAGTTCGCGCCCGGCATACCCGTCAGGACCAGGATCGGAAATGTCGGACTGAACAGGTCGTCCGCATTCGTGCCTGGCGGTACCAGCAATGACACACTCGCCCTGTCGAGCGAGAAAGTCGGGGCCTGCGCCGGAGCGCGCGAAGCGCTCGCCCCCAACAGTATGGCCGCCAAGACGGCCCCTCCACACAGCCGCGTTCTCATGATCATGTCTCCTCGCTTCCAGGGGTTCGCTTCTGCCATCGCTCCTGCGCGTCGGTTCCCCTCCATGCATGCCGCGGCGCTCATGCGAATCGGCTACATGCCGTCAACATGATCCGTGTCCGGCCCAAACGCATGTGCCGATATCTCCTCCTGCCAGCGAGTCCGAAAACCTCCCGGGCTCGTTTGGTCAGGCAAGGTCCGACTGCTGACACTCGCGCAAACGGCCTGCCGCGGCCGAAAGTGAGCCAGGTGTTATAATGGCGCGAACCAGCGCGCCCAGCACAGGCAGCGCCTGGGGAGATGCACGGCTTTGAAGCCGACTCGCCGAACAACGTTCAGCCAAGCCGCCGCGCAATGGCAAGGACAGGCCGTGCATAAGGTCCGGACCTTGCCGAACAGCGGAGGCCGCCGCAGAGCGTCTGCGGCCCGCGCGGAGAACACTGCACAAGGCAGCGGTGGATCGCGTGAGAAACCGATTCGCGATAGGCACCATGGCTGTCCTCCCGCGCCTCGGCGAGGCGATTCGACGGAGAACGGCAACCCTTGTGATGGACAGTACTCACCGAGTATGCGCTCATGGAGCCCCTTTTGCAAGGGGTGATTGAATACCGTAAAGGTAGAATATCGGGGTATTCTGCTCCCCGCCAGTCCGTCATGAATCGGCCGGCTGTGGCTCAAGCGGTTGTTCCGTCGGCGGTCTGGCACAGAGCACTCAAACGGTTGCTCGGCCGTTGACCTGGCGGCTGGTGCCCTGGAGGTGCAGTCTTGGCGCACTTATCGACCGCCAGGACAGGCAATCCTTGCTTGGCGCGTCGGACGCAGTACGCCGGTTGCCGGGAATTCCGTCCCTTTCAGCCGCCTTTACGTTGCACCAGTCTGGCGAAATGGGCGAACGACCGGTCGTAGGTCCGCTCCGCCTCGGCAGGGAAGCAGCAGCCGGGAAGCTCCTGGTTGCGCAGGTGGTAGCTGAGGCACTCGCAGCACAGGCCCTTGCGCGCGCAGGGATCGTAGGTGCAGGTGCAGATCTTCAAGTTCTGCGTCTTCTTGCAGTCCATGAACAGGGCTCCGAAAAGTCGGAAGGAGGTCCACCGGCAGGCCACTGAACACCGCCCCGCCCCGCACGCGGCTCCACGAGCAGATCCATTCTCGGGTTCTGCACAGGGCTAAGGCAAGAGGACCTTCTCGAATTGGGCCCGTTGCCCAAGGATTTCAGCCACGGCGGTTGACAACGCTCTGACGGGTCACGAAGATTCAACTGGGTTGAGCTGCCACAAGGGAGTTCCCGGCACGGGGACTCCGCAGGATATCCGAAGTCCTTGGGGCCAGGAGCGAACCGTCATGAGGAAAGAACTCTCGCCGTCGCGTCGTCCGCAACAACCGTCGCGACGGGATTTTCTGAACTGGACCGGGAAGTTGGCCGCCGGCTCGGCCCTGGCCGGCCTTTCGATTCCTGCGGTTCACGCGGCTGAGGAAAACACGATCCGGCTGGCCCTGATCGGCTGCGGTGGCCGTGGCAGCGGGGCGACGGTGAACGCTTTCAAGTCGCCCGCCGGACCGGTGAAGCTGGTGGCCATGGCGGATCTGTTTGAGAAGCGGCTGGAGATGTCGCTCAAGGCGCTCAGCCGTGAATACGCAGACAAGATCGACGTTCCACCCGAGCGCCGCTTCCTCGGATTCGACGCGTACCGCAAGGCGATCGATTGCCTGCGGCCGGGCGACGTGGCGCTGCTCACGGGCTATGCCGGTTTCCGTCCCCACCAGCTCGAATACGCCGTGGAAAAGGGGATCAACGTCTTCATGGAGAAGTCGTTTGCAGCCGATCCACCAGGAGTGCGACGCGTGATCAAGGCGGCCGAAGCCGCGGAGAAGAAGAACCTCAAAATCGCCGCGGGCCTGATGTGCCGCCACTCGCGCAACCGACAGGAACTCATCAAACGGATTCGCGACGGCGCAATCGGCGATATTCAGCTCATCCGCGCCTATCGCATGGGAGCCTCCGGATCGCTGGGGCGCAAGCCGGCCGACGAGAAGGAACTCTTCTGGCAAATCCGCAACTTCACGAAGTTCCTGTGGGTGGCCGGCGGCCTGTTTGCCGAGATGGACATTCACCAGATCGACGAAATCTGCTGGATCAAGGACGCCTGGCCGGTCTCCGCGCACGGCATCGGCGGCCGTGCGGCAAACAACATTGACTGCAGCCAGAATCTGGACAGCTTCTCCGTGGAGTGGACCTTCCCCGATGGGACCAAGGCTTACGACGTGGTCCGCTACATCCCCAAGTGCTACGAAGAATTCAACACCTTCATCCACGGCACGCGCTGCGCTGCGCAGTTCTCGGGCAACATCCATGCCGGAACGTGTCACATCTACAAAGATCAGCGCTGCACTCCGGTCAAGGTCACGGCCAAATACGACCGAGCGTCCTGGCAATACAACTATACTCAGGAGCCTCGCGCCGGCGGCGACAATATCGTGTGGCAGGCCCCGCCGGAGACGATTACGCCCTGGCAGGCTGAGTGGGACGTGCTCTTGGATGCAATCCGCCACGATCGTCCGCACAATGAGGGCAAGCGCGCGGCGCTGTCCAATCTGGCCGACATCATGGGCCGGGCCGCCGTGCATTCGGGTAAGATCGTCACCTGGGACGAAGCGATGGCCTCGAACTTCGAGTTCTGCCCGGGGATCGACCGCATGACCGAGGACTCCCCGCCACCGATTCAACCCGATGCCGACGGGCGCTATCCGGTGCCGATTCCCGGCCAATGGTCGGAGATCTGATGTGATCGATGTTCGGAATAGTGCGCCGAACGACGCGGCTGTTTGCCGGAAGAAATGGGGGCTTGTGGGTCGCTCTTGTTGCGCTAGCTAACGACACGGTAGGAGAGTTGGACCGCGCGCGATCGCCGAGATTCGCCCGATGGTCAACCATGCCCCTGATTGCAGCGGTGGTGGACTCGGCCGACCAGCAGAAGGTCGGAAAAACCGGGCTTCCGATGGTCGGCAAGAAGTTGATCGCTCCGGACGGCGGACAAAAGCCAGCCGCATGGTGTGCATCAACGCAGTTTGATACGGAGCCAGAACCATGGGTACCCAATCGTCAGAGCCGTTCGGCCAGGAACGAATCGGAAGGTGCGTCGGCGTCTTTCAGAGGCTCGCCAGCCATTGGGCAGCGGTGAAGCGGTTCGAGTGTCGGGTGGTGACCGATGAATCGGTACAAGGCAAAACCTTCGACCAACTCGCGAAGATGCGTTTCTCGATGGGTATCGGGGAAGATCTGACCGAGTTGCCGCTGGCAGAAATGCTGACCGTTTTCAAGATGTTCTCGGACCACTGCGCCAGGCAAGAGTCAGGCCGCGCGCGACGGCCCCAACACGAATTCACCGACCGGTACACACTGAAGACCGCTTTCACCGAATCCGAGGCGTTGGCAATTCTAAGGGACATCGTAACCGGGGTCGGAATCGAAGTCCGCCAGAATCGCAATGGCGGTGCGGGTTGACTGTCCGGAGAGTGCTCTCAGCGCCGTGCCGGCCCGATGCCCCGTGAAGCCGGCCTCCCGCTAATCCGCCTCACGACATCGTCGACCTGAGAAGCATCGGACCGGTTACGACCGCGAAAACCTCAACCGCGAGTGCATTATGCCAGAACGGTTTTCGATCGTGGCGGCGTTTGCTGTGCTGGTTGGCCTGGCCGGGTGGAACGCCGATGGTTGGTCGGGAGAACCGGGCACGGGCGGAACCTCGCTGCGGATCTATGCAGAAACGCAAGGACTATGAAAGCCGCACTGAATCATCGCATTCGGCCAGTTCTGCGGGTTGTCGAGATGTGGGCGACATACATCCTGGGACTCGTCCTGGGAATCTCCACGCCTTTGGGCCTCGCACAAGCAGAGACGCCGCGCGAAGCCGGATTGGACTTCGAGGCAGCGGTAAGACTGTGCCGAGAATACCTGGTCGCGGAGGGACCCCTGCTTTGGCGGCATTCTGTCTCATTTGCCAAAGTGTCGACGACAGGGGACCAGGGGCTGGATTCCGGCTCTTCTCCGGTGCTTTTGGGGGTTACAAGTCGCCTCGGCTTTACCTTCGAGCGGGAATGAGCAGAATTAGCGTAGCTGGGGCGTGACAGAATTGGTGTGTGGATACGAGGGGCTGGTCGCTGAGACCGATTGCCCCTTGAAGGGTGAGCCCAGGTCGGGCGAGCCCTTCTTGCCCATCAGTTCCCGAAGGCCCGAGCGGAAGAAGCTCGATGCGATAGGGAGCTTCTTTGGCGGCTTGGATGTGACCCAATTGGCGTGTGGATACGGAGGGGTGATACGACGGGTTTGAGTGTGCTTGCTGAAAGGCAAATGTAGCGAGGTTGACGTACCGGCCCTCAGCCCGCCAGTTCTGAAGCATCCAAGTCGAAGAAGCCCGCCCGCGCGGGCTTCTTCGCTTTCTTGGGCGCCGCAAGGTGCCTGGTCCATGTGCAACATGTACAATGAGCAACTTGGAAACAGGGAGGGTCCAGCGAGAGCCTCCATGATAGGGCACTTGTGGAAGAGACGTGGTTACTGATGAGAGAAGCGATCCGGAATCGACTGGGGGCCTTGGCTGCCATCCTGCTGTTCGTCCAACCGGTCGTGGTGCGTGCCGAGGCGGACGCCGCGGTACCGCGTTCCGCACTGCCGCAGAGCCTGGATCGCGGCGCGGTGGTCCTGAGCTTTGACGACCGCAATTTCGACGACTGGCTCAAGGCCCTGCCGCTGATGGCGAAGTACGGCGCGCGTGCCACGTTCTTCGTCAGCGGAAACATCGACGGCCAGACCCTGGACGCCGTTCGGCAGTTGCACAGCCACGGCCACGCGATTGGAGCCCATGGCATTCATCATCTTCGGGCCGTTGAGTACAGTCAGCAGCGGTCAGTGGACGAATATCTGCAGAATGAAGTCCTGCCACAGGTGGAACAGTTGAAGGTAGCGGGGATCACGCCCACGGCGTTTGCCTATCCCAACAGCCGTAACAACGAGGCCACCGACGCGGCCTTGCTGAAGGTCTTTCGCCACCTGCGCACCGGCTGCAGCGTTGCCGCCGGGGAGCAGGTCAGCGGCAAGCATGCGTTGTTCGTCCCCGCAGACCAGGTCAGCTCCCGAGGCTGTCTGTGCGGCAAAGGGATCGACTTCGCCCCGGAGCGAGCAGATCGCACCTACGAACAGATCGATGGCGCCCTGACGCGCGCGGCACAGAATCGGGAAGTGCTTGTCCTCTATGCCCACGGAATTGCCTCGTCCGGAAAAGGCAATCATATCACCCCAGAGGCACTGGAGCGTGTTCTCTGGAAGACCAAGGAACTTGGTCTGGCCTTCTATACTTTCGACCAGTTGCCTTGAGTTCAGGATCAGCCTGCGCGGAACGGAAACCGCAGATGCCCGCCGCAGGACATCGGCGGCTGAAGTCTGAGGACCTATCCCAGCCGCCATGGCGATCTCGGGCGGCCCAGCGCATCTGAACTGCCGACAGGTTCTGGGACCGGCTCCTGATGATGCCGGCGCAGTCAAGACCGCAGTTCCGGCCCAATTCCAGCCAGTACGGCTGGAATCCAGGGTTCCCGCAGCCGCGGAACGATCGTTGGCAATGCCAACCTCAACGATCGGTCTGATCGCTGTTGGGCACGGCATCCAGCGCGCTGTAGGGAGCCATCAGGCTGTCGTCGAGTTGGAAGTCGGGCCGGCTTTGGGCGGTGCGGAAGATCGGCACCTCGAAGACTGCCTTGTAGTCCACGCCGCTCTGAGCGGAACGGACTTCAAGTTGCCAGGCAATCGTTCGGTCGCCCTCTTCGCCGGTCGGCAGCACATCGTAGGGAAGCCCGAACAGAATGGGGATGGCCGTGCGGCCGGGATCGGGTTGGTCAAGAGCCTTGGCGATCTGGCGCACCTGTTCCCAGGCCGTATCGACGGTGGTTTCGGTCTTCTTGCCGGAACGCTTCGTGACGGTTCGATGGCAGACCAGGCGCACGCGAAAACCGTGCTCGCTCTGCAATCGCGAGGCCACGTGTACCACGCCAGCCAATGTGCCGCCCACCACCCCCGGGACGGAGGCCATCTGGAATGTCGATTCGCCGTACTTCACCCAGCGCAGGCCGGCGTAGAGAGCCCACCAGGCCAGGGCCAAGCCGATCGCGGGGAAAATCATAGTCAGCAGCGCCCAACGACTACTGCCTGTAATCCACGCATCGTAGGCCACCATGGCCGCCGGCAGGTAGGGAAGATTGGCGAAGACGGCTCCCATGGCGACGACCAGGAACGTCTTGCGGTTGGAGCTGCTGACCAAACCTCGGGCCCAATCGTCGCGTGCCAGCCAGGGCTCGTCGGGCGGCGTTGCGGCGCGTTTGGATCGGCTGCGGCGCCACAGCAGGCCGCCAAGCATCGTTCCCAGGCCGGCGCCGCCGAAGGCATAGAGAAAACCCGTGTAGAATAGCATCATCTCCCAGCGAGGCCGACGATAGAGGATCGCCTCCTCTGGATGCTCTGGATCGACGTAACAGGGGAAGGGCTTGCCGGATGTCCGATGCCGATCCAATTGCTTGTAAGCGCGCTGGTGGAACGAACCGATGTTGTCGGCGCCGCTGTGGGGCGAGACCCGCGTGCCGGTGTAGTCTCGGCCGGCATAGCGGTAGCGATACTCGGCCACGACCTTATAGGTGGTGCTGTCGTCACCGCGATGCGATTCGAGTTTGGCACTCAGGATCTGGCATGGGACTTCCTCCCAGCATTGCATGCGCTGCCAATCCCACAGGGTCCACCAGGTGACCACCAGCATGCCTATGCCGACCGCCGTGAAGGGGATCGAGAACAGGAGAAGGAACAAGGGACCGCCGGAGCCGCTCATCGATATCCGGGCCATGCAAATCCTCTCCCAGGTTGGAGGCTGGCAACGCCGGTGCCGGTCGGCCATGCCAACATGATCCTGAACAGCAGGTGCCGCTTCGCGCGGAGGTCTGGGGGGAGGGCCGCACGCCGCGGTGGGCCGCCTTTGGTGGAGGCCGATCATGGACTATTGTTCGCGATCGGCGTCCCAATGAAAAGAGCCAGGCCCGAAGGTCTGGCTCGCGTGGTTTCACTGTGAAGCGGTGGACACTCAGCGCCGGTCCCAGAGACTGTTGGCAGTTCGGCTTTGCCGGACCGCCCGACACAACGGCAACCGTTCTGGGTAGGTCCTAGTCCAAGAACCCGACCAACTCCTGGCTGCGGCTGGGCTGCTGCAGCTTGCGCACCGCTTTGGCTTCAATCTGACGGATACGTTCGCGCGTCACCTTGAAAATATGGCCGACTTCTTCCAGGGTGTAGCTGTAACCGTCGCCCAGGCCGTACCGGAGCTTGATAATTTCCCGCTCGCGGTAGCTCAGCGTCTTCAGAACCTTGCCAATCCGCCGTCGCAGCATCTCCTGAGTGGCTCCGGCCGCCGGGTTCTCAGCCGCGCCGTCGGGCAGTAGGTCGCCAAAGTGGCTGTCTTCGCTGTTGCCTACCGGCCGATCAAGGCTGATCGGATAGCGGCTCATGGCCAGCACGCGGCGCGTTTCATCGACGCACGTCTCGCTGGCACGCGCCGTCTCTTCCATGGTGGGCTCACGGCCCAGTTCCTGCAACAACTTGCGCGACACGTTGCGCACGCGGGACATGGTCTCGACCATGTGCACCGGGATGCGGATGGTGCGGCTCTGGTCGGCCACGGCCCGGGTAATCGCCTGCCGAATCCACCAAGTGGCGTAGGTGCAGAACTTGAAGCCGCGGCGGTACTCGAACTTGTCCACGGCGCGCATCAGGCCAGCGTTCCCTTCCTGGATCAGGTCCAGGAAGCTCAGGCCTCGGTTGCGGTACTTCTTGGCGATGGAGACGACCAAACGCAGGTTGCCCTCGGAAAGACCGCGTTTGGCCTCCTGGTAGCGAGCATAGATGCTCTTCAACTCTTCCACGCGGCGGCGCAGGCTGCAGGGAGTCTCCTGCGTGGCACGGAGGATATTGCGGAACTCCTTGACCCATGGCTCGCGCTCCTTGCTGGGGCGGTGGGCCTTGCGGTGCTCGTCGATGCGGAGCTTCAATTCGTCGACGCGGCGACTAAACTCGTCGAGGGTCTTGATCATGGGCTCGATGCGCTGGGTGCGAAGCCCAAGTTCTTCCACAAGGTAGACTGCCCGGCGGCGGCGACGGCCGAGGCGGCGCCACGCGGCGTGCCGATCACCCAAGGGAATGCGACAACTGGTAGCAATGCGGTAATCGCGCCGATTTCGCTTCAGCAAAGTTTCCAGAGTCCGCAGGTTGTGGGGGAGGCGGCCAAGGATCTGGTCCTTCTCCAGGCGGTCGGTGACCGAGACCTGTACGGTGCGGTCAAAGGGCAATTCGCCTTGATGCACGCGGCGGAGAACCTTGAAAGCCGTCTGCATCACGTAATCGCACTCGAGGACCCGACTGCGGAAGCGGGCCCGGCTGAACTCAATGGCCTTCGCCAGCGAGATCTCCTCGCGGCGGGTCAAGAGGGGGATTTCTCCCATTTGGGTCAAGTACATGCGGACCGGATCGTCCGACCAGGATTCTACGTCTTCGGTCTCGCCAAGCAGTTCTTCGTCGGTGGCTAGATCGGCCTCGGCGTCCACATCGAGGGCCAAATCATCCGCGTCCACGTCATCGTCGATGTCCAAAGGCTCGTCGGCCTTGTCCTCCAAATCGATTTCGTCCGGATGTGGCGTGACATCATCTTCGAATTCGTCCAACAGTACTTCGTACAATGCCGGTACTCCTACGGTGAAGCGAAACGGATGCGTGGAAAGCGCTAGCGATTATGCTTTCCGAGGTCCCGCAAAGCCACGAAATTCTACCACCAAAAATCAGCCACGCTGACGCAGCTCGGTGTTTGGCAAGGGATTACATTTGCGAAGAAAACGAGCGGCCCGATCAACTCACAGAAACCCCAAACCTGAGCTCGGCAGACGCATCTTGCGCCGATTACCGAACCGCAATTCCTGTTTGCCTCGTGCCGTCGCCGCATGGAGTGATACGCGCAAATGAACCCGGGGTCGGGAAGCAGACTCTTGCCAATCGTCACAGACGCAAAGCATCCCCACGATACAGCAAGAGGCCGGTGCCACGGTCACCCACGGTCTTTTGGAAAGAAGGCGATCTCCAAGGCGAGATAATCAATTCTAATCTTGCGGCAAACGTCGTCCAGATCTTGAGGAGAAAATCGTTAAAATTCCATTTGGCGCACAAAATAGTTGCCCCTCATCTGTGTAGATGCGTTATCCTGGAAAGCTAGTGAACAGCAGAACCAACCTTCCTCAAGACACGCGACACTCTGGCAACTCCTCACAGATCCTCGTCCAGACTATACTCAGACCTGCGAATGCCGCATGCATCACCCCTCAACGGCAGCGTATCCTGTGAATTCTGGTCAGTTCGCCAACTCCGCGGCCCCAGCCAGACACACTCCCTTGGTCAACAAATACTACATACCCTGCTCGTGCGGTAAGAGAATTTCCGTAGATACGCGCCAAGCCGGCCAAACAGTCGTTTGCGAGTGCGGCACGAACCTGGAAGTACCCACGTTGCGGCAGTTGGCTCAATTGGCCGAACGAGTCGATCCACCTCCTACCGTGGCCCGCAAGCCTTGGGGGCCGCGTGAGCGTGTGCTGTTGTTCGGCCTGATGCTGGCGTTGGCCGGAATCGCCTGGAGCGGATGGGGACTGTTGACTTGGCCCGCACACCTGCGCGCGACACCGATGCAGACCATGGTCCTTTGGGACAGCTTGGCCCGCGGTCGGATGGATGCGGATCCAGCCCCTTGGAGCCAGTATGAGCAGCAACGTGTCACGGCGCGAACGCGGATTCAACAGGGCTTGGGCTTCGCGGCCCTTGGCCTGCTGGTGTCTGTGGGGGCCTTCTTAACACCCAGGGCAAGGTCGGTCGTGGGACGTTGAGGGGGACCGTTTCCGGTCAGCCGTCAGGCTGATGTCGGACTCGCAAGAGCTACTGACGGAGTACAAAGTTGTACTGCTCAGGCGGGGTGATGTCCCATTGGGGCCAGAACCGGCTGCCGGTTGCCACGCGTCGCAGATCCAACGTGTCCTTGTCCACGACCACCAGTAGTTGTTTCAGCCAACCGATGGCGGTGAGGATATAGACGGTCGCCGTCTCGGCGATGCGCCAGCCCCCCCAGCGGTCCAGATGGGGATGCTCGTGCAGCACCCGGGCCATGCGTGGATCAGCTTTGCTGACCGAACGCAGAGCACGACAGGCGGCGCAACGTCTCTTCCTGAAGCGGAACCCGATACGGCTTGGTGGTTCAGCCCTTTCCGGCCGTGCCGACTGCCTGTGGCAATTCCGGGCTTGGCCCTGGATGCTCTGTGGCGAAACCAACTCTCCACACATTTCGCAACGAACCAGAGCGTTGGACAGCAGCAGGTCTCCGCTCACGGGGCAGCGCTGCAGCAACTCCTTCAGCACCCGCTTGCCGGTGGCTGTGCAGATGGCCGTTTCGGGAATCAGGACCCGGCGTCCGGTCTCCTCGCACCGTATGATCTGCTCGCCGGCAGCGATTCGGCCGTCGTCGGTGATGCCCAGCCGAAAGGTCTCCTGACCCGTGTGCGGGCACACGTAGGGTGGCGGTCGAAACGATCGGGCCCAGCCTGCAAAGGGCAACTCGACCGATTCCAGGCCGATCGAGAATCGCAACTTCCCCCGGACAAGCTTGCACCACACAGCAACCAACGAACAGAACTCCACAGCCGCTCCCGCCGGGAGGCGATCCTTGAGGCTATTGATGTGCTGGCTCAGGAAGCGAGCCATTGTGCCCACCGCGCCCGGTGGCGGTCCATCCAGCACGCGTGTGGTGTTCAGTCCGAGCGCCTCGATCAGCTCGGGTTCGACCTGCTCGCCTTCCGCGTCGCAATAGAGATCGACCACATGGCCGCTCATGCGGCAACGGATGCGGACGAACAAGCGTTCTTCGAGCGTGCACCCGGCCAAGTGTACACGACCGCCGTCAACCTGGTACGCGGGAAAGGTGCGTTTCACGATCTGCGCAACGCTTTCCGGCTGATCGAGCGGAGCGCCATGGCTGACGCTGATCGGTTTCGGCGCAGGCGTTTCGTCGCCTGTGCGATCCGTGGAAAGGCCGTGATTCATATATAATTGTACCACACCGGCTGAGCCCACCCCGAGCAGTACGCGG
This sequence comes from uncultured Planctomycetales bacterium, assembly GCA_937889015.1. Classification (GTDB taxonomy): domain Bacteria; phylum Planctomycetota; class Planctomycetia; order Pirellulales; family Thermoguttaceae; genus CALARR01. The sequence goes on from CALARR010000018.1 coordinate 14,010, forward strand.
CCCCTATATTCTGCGCAATACGCACACCACGTCTTCGCTTCGCCGGTCCATCCGCACCGGACGCTCGATATCGTAGGCAAAGTCGTAGCAAGCCACCAGTTCCAATGCGGGAATACGGGCCAATAGACGTTGGAACTGTCTGGCCGAATAGGTGCGAAACAGCGACTCGCCGACGATCTGCGCGCTGCGCGTTGGAGTATAGATGTCGTAGGTCGTGGAGACGCGTTCTTGCCGCCGACGGTGGTCAATGGCAATCGATCGCACGTGGCTGTTGATGGCCAGGTAGCCGCGATGAGCACTCCACGACTCGCCATCACAAGACGATTTGCCGGCCGGGGTGAGGGTGATCCCGAGGATATACAATCCGCCGGGACCGAGCGCCGCAGCGACGCATTGCAGATGGGCCTCTGCCTGAGCTTCGCTGGACAGGTGGCGGAAGCTGTTGATCATGTTGAAAGCGGCATCCGCCGGTCGCGTCAGACGGAAGTCGGCCATATCGGCCACTTCGACCGACGGTCGAAATCCGTGCCGTAGCAGTCGTGCGTTACAGTAGTCAACCGCTTTGCGGTTAAGATCCTGGCCCAGGACGCGATATCCAGCCTGTGCAAACTTGACCAGCAGCCGGCCTGTGCCGCAGGCGGGTTCAAACAGGCATCGCACGCGCCGCCGCGCATGGCGTGCAAAACAGGCGAGCAAGAAATCGAATTCGGCCTTCCAATCGGAGCCGAAGGCGAGGTCGTAGTACTTAGGAAAGTCGTAGATCGAGGCTTGCAGCAACAGCACCGCGTTCCCCCCAATGGAGTTGTAGCCGCGTGTCACAGGCGTGTATTCTACCGCCCGCTTCGGGAGACGGCAGGCCATCGTAATCGCGGTTGTTGATGTCTGCATTGCCGCTGCGGCGGCAATGCAGACGCCAGCCGGTGAGGCGGGAGTCGAGCTCAAGGGCTGCTTGTGGATGCGACAGCATCGGGGGGCCCCCAATGCCAAGCCTGTCGGGGGGCGATCGCAGTCTGCCATCTCCGAGCCTCTTGTTGTGCCCTGAACGGCACCGTAGTATGGATACAGGGTGCGGGCCAGCGGGCCCCGAGTGCAGCCGTTTCTTTTGGGGAGGGTTCGTGCCATGTTTGGCATCGGCCAGACGGAATTGATTATTGTGGGCGTGATTGCCTTGCTCCTGTTTGGCAATCGGTTGCCCTCGGTGATGCGATCTTTGGGCAGCGGCATCTCGGAGTTCAAGAAGGGTTTGGACGACGTGAACAAGGAGGTGCATCGGGAAGTGACCGCCGAACCCTCGTCGCCTGAGAACAAGGAATAGCAAGACCCGACAATCCGATCGAAGCCATCGAGACGGGCGTTGGTTGCCTGTCTCGTTTTTTTGCGCCCGCACAAGAAGGCTGTCGCAGGGTGCCGCCTTGTGGCGCGGATGCTGTACGAGCGTTGACTAACGCGTCAGAAACGTATCGAACAGGCGGTGATGCACGCCGGTCAGGGATGGATAGAGTTGGCGGTAATTGTCGAACCAGTGGGCATACTGCGAGGCGCGCTGCGGATCGGGGTGATAGACGCGTCCCGGCCGGGCGATACGGCGGTAGGCGTCTTCAACATCGGCATACAGACCGGCGCCAATCCCGGCCAGGATTGCGGCTCCCAGGGGCGTTGCCTCTTCGATTGCGGGGACCTCCAGCGTGCGCCCGACTACGTCGGCTTTGTTTTGCATCCAGAAGGCATTTCGCGTGGCACCACCCACGGCGATGAACTGCGTGCATGAAGTGCCCAGGCCGGACTCCATAGCGGCGACGATGTCGCGAAACTGGTAGGCAAGCCCTTCGACCACGGCCCGTAGCAGGTCATTGCGCGTAGCCGTGGCGTTGAGCCCCACAAAGGCCCCGAGGCTCTTGGCGTCGACCATGGGGCAAGCCGCGCCATTCATATGAGGCAGGAACATGACACCGTGAGCGCCCGGCGGGGCTTCCGAGGCCGCCTCCATGAGGTATTGCCAGTCGGCCGTGTCGGAACGCGAGGCCTCGGCCGGAACAAGCTGTTTGCGGTACCACTCGAGCATCTCGGCAGCGACCGCCGCGCCCCAGGCGGCATGCACGCCGCTAGCCACATGGCTCTGGATGGTGACGCCCATGGGCTGCAGGCGGGGATCGAGCACCGGCCGGGGGATTGTGACCATGACAATCTCCCATGTTCCGGTGACGTCAAGGACTACCCCGGGGCGAAAGGCGCCCACCGGAAGGGCGCCGCAGAGGTGATCGTGTCCACCCAGCACGACCGGCGTCCCGACCGGCAAACCAGTGAGGGCCGCGGCTTCGGCGGTGACTTCGCCGATAGGCGTGCCGCTGGGCTGTGGGGTGCATAACAGCCGGCGGTCGAGGCCCGACAGCGCCAGCAGTTCCTCCGACCAGGTCAGGCTTCGCTGATCGAAGAGCATCGTGCAGGAGGCCATGCTGTAGTCGGTTATCTGTCGTCCGCAGAGCATAAAGTTCACGAAGTCCTCGATCAGCAGCCAGCGTTGAGCACGGGCCATGACTTGTGGCTCGTGTTCGACCATCCACAGCATGCGGAGGGCCGAATTGATGGGCCAGACGGGATTACCGCCGATGGAAAAGGTCTTGGCCAGGCCGACATGCTGGGTCCACCAGTCCAGTTGGGGGGTGGTGCGCGGGTCGAGCCAACTGATCATCGGATATAGCCAGTGGCCGTGTTCGTCGACGGGCAGGCCGTCCATGCCCATTCCCGTGACCGCCACAGCCCGAATCTGCCGCGAGTCGCCAATCTGGTTCACCGCGTCGCGGATTGCAGCGGCGGTGCCACCCCAGATCTGCTCCGGTTGCCAGACGGTCCACTCCGGATACTGGGGATTGGGATGAAAGCGTTCAGTGGGGCGGTCGCCTCGAGCCACCAACTGGCCCGCCGTATCGTAGATAACCGCCTTGAGGCTCGTAGATCCCAGATCGACTCCCAGCAGGCAATCCATGTTGGGCCTCGCGGTGGCGGCCGATGGGGTCGCGACCGTCGGTCGCAACCTTGTGGCCGTGTTTGGGGTCCCCGGGCCGAAGATAACTCCGCGGTTGCCAGCATACCCGGGCAATCGAACGACTGCCGGATTGTAACCCTATATCCGGGCCTGCAGCAAGGAAGCCGTTGGCCGGCATCACGAAGTGTGGCCACCCGGTTGACAGCCTTGGTGTCCCAGTTTGACAATCTACTAGGGATCTCTGTATTGCCGATGGCCCCGGCCGAGCAAGGGAGAGGGCTGGACCGGTGGTTCAGTGACAGCGCAGGTTTTGATACGCGGTTTGGCCTCCGGAGCAGGTGATGGACGAACAGTTCGAGGGCTTCTTCCGTTATCTGCCGATCAGCCAGCGCACAGCGAGCTGGGGCCTTTACGTGACGGGCTGTGGACACGTCTGCGTGCCGCGCAGCGGCGAGCATCCGCCACGCGGACATCCCGAACTGTACCGCTTTCGCTGGGAACGAGGCCGAGTGCTGCCCGAGTATCAACTGATTTACCTCACGGGAGGCGAGGGAGTTTTCGAGTCGGCTGCGGCTGGCATGCGCAAGATCGCCGCCGGCGACTTGATTGTGCTCTTTCCGGGCGTGTGGCATCGGTATCGGCCTGCGCGACGTTCGGCCTGGGAGACGCTATGGATCAGTCTCGACGGCGAATACGTACAGCGATTGGTGGAGCAGGGGTTTCTGAGCGCAGAACAGCCGGTCCTGGCCGTGGGCCAGAACCGGGGGCTGGTCGAGGCCTATCATCGACTACTGGCCACGGTGCGGGATCAGGAGGAGAGCAATCCGCTGCTGTTGGCCGCGCGGGCCATGGAGATTCTGGCTTGGATCCTCGCTCCTCCCCAGCCGGAGATTCCCCAGCCGGCCACGGCCCCGTTTGCCAAGCCGCTGAGCGATCGGCTCGTGGCCGAGGCGGTGCGATTTATCTGGAGCCACAGCCGGCCGGAATTGACCGTGGTGGACGTTGCGGCCCACTTCCCTGTGACGCGCCGCTCGCTGGAACGGCGTTTTCATCGGCTGTTGGGCCACACGATTCTGGACGAGATCGTTCGCTGCCGCCTGGAACGTGCCCGCCGCCTGCTGCTGGAGACCGACCTGCCCTTGAAGGCCGTGGCTCTTTCCGCCGGGTTCTCCAGTGGGGACCGGATGAGCAAGGTCTTTCGTCGGGCCCAAGGCCTGTCGCCGGCCGAGTATCGTCGCCGGCAGGCCTCCAGCACGCACCCAGAGAAGGGGTGACGTACGGGTCCTCACACGACCTTGACGTAGATCACCTTGTCGTCGCCTGGGGCATAGAAGTCTTTGAGAGCCGCTTCGCGGATGTACGCGTTCTTTTCGTAGAAGGCGCGGGTTGGGACGTAATGTTCCCGGCTGGAGGTTTCCACATAGATTCGCCTTCCACCGGCTTGGTGGATCTTGCGTTCCGACTCGTTCAGCAGCACTCGGCCGAGGCCGTGGCGACGATGCTGATTGTCCACGGCGATCCAGTACAAATCGAAGCTGTTCTCCGTTCCGGCGATGGGCCCGTAACAGCTATAGCCTACCGTCTGGCCGGCTTCTTCTGCGAAGAGAAACCAGTAGCCGCTGGCAAGCCCTTTGGCAAGGCATTCGTCGACCAACTCCACGGCCACGTCGACCTCAGCCGGGTTGAAGAAACCGGTCGAATCGACGATTTCACGAACGCGCTGGCGATCGGCGGGGACGACGTCGGAACGAAAAGTCATGTTGCTGCGCATGCAGGCCCTTTCTGGCCGGAGAAGGCATCGTCGAGAATCCGCTGCACCGCTTGAGGGAAGGAGATTCCGGCCTCAGCCAGCGCGGCGGCGAACCCAGCATCCGGCGACAAGCACGGATCGGCGTTCATCTCCAAGATCCAGGGCCGGCCTGAGTGGTCCACGCGGAAATCGACTCGCGCGTACCCGCGCAGGCCGAACAGGTCCCAGCAGGCCCGGGCCAATCGGCGAAGCGACTGCAACAAGGGGCCATCGGACGGTGAAAAATCGAACCGTCGGGGTGTGTTCGTGAACTCGAAAGTCCCTTCCTCCCACTTGGCGCGATGGCCGACCACCCGGGCTTTGCCGGGCGGAAAGGCCGAGAAGTCGATTTCGGCCGGGGGAAGGACCTGGGGGCCCTTTGGCCCACCCAGCACCGAGAGGTTGAACTCCCGGCCATCAATGTACTGTTCGGCGAAACAGGCACGTCCCATCTTGGCGGCGTCGGCGGCGACACGTTGCCGCAGAGTGGCCTCGTCCGGCGCGTGGAGGATCGATTCCTCGTCCAGTCCGAACGAAGCGTGTTCGTTGATGGCCTTGATGATCCAGGAGGCCTCGGTGGGCCAGGCTCCGGCGAAGGGCTCGTCCACGGCCAGCCAAGCAGGTGTGGGCAGATCGTTCTTCAGCATCCAGTGCTTGGCCAGCAGTTTGTGGGCACAGAAGAACATGCCAGCCGTTGGGGCCCCCGTGTAAGGCAGGGCCAGGCTATCCAGCAAGCCTGGGCCCAAGAACATCAGCCAATCCGAGCCGCCCAGTGACTCGATCAGGTTGAAGACCACGTCCGGCCGAGCGGCCAGCAGATCACGGCGAGCCGTCTCCAGGTCCAGGGTGCAGGGAACCGGCACGGGCCCATGTCCCAGTTCGCGCAGGGCCCGGGCAACGACCTCAACCTGGACCAACGTGTCACGATCGGCGGCCGAGGCATCGTCGGCAACGGCATTATGAAGAATCGCAACCTGCATACTATTTGTGGCTCACTCGCTGTGCGGCTGATTCCAGGATGCCTGCAATCAACTGCACGTAAGAGATGCCCCCGGCCGTGCAGATCATGGGCAAATCGGAGTGCGAGGGATGCAGCCCGGCCAACGGGTTGACCTCGATGAATTGCGGCTGGCCGTGCTCGTCGGAACGGACGTCGATCCGGCCGGCGTCTCGGCACCCCAGCGCGCGCCAGGCGTTCAATGCCAGGTCCTCAGCCAGGCGGACTTCCTTGTCGGTTTCGGGCGAGCCCATGCGGTAAGTGACCAATTCCTCGCTGTTTTCCTTGTTATGGTAGGAATAGACGTCCGGCTCGGCCTGATCGCTCAGCAGAACCTCCATCGTGCCCAAGACCTTGGCCTGGGACCCGGTGCCGAGGATGCCGATGGTCATTTCGCGTCCGGGCAGAAACCGTTCGACGAGCACCGGCTGTCGGAATCGCTCGAGCAGATCCAGGCAGACGCAACGCAGGGCCTCCGGGCTGGTGATCTTGGATGTGGGCCCAATGCCCTTGCCGGTTCCTTCGGCCACCGGCTTGGCAAACAAGGGGAAGGGCATGTGGATGGAAGCCAAGTCTTCCGTGCGTTCGACGAGGGCAAAATCGGGGGTGGCCACACCCGCAGCACGCACCACCAGCTTGGTCAGGCCTTTGTGCAGGCAAAGGGCGGTGATCAGCGGATCGGAGAACGTGTAGGGGATGCGGTACACGTCGAGGATAGCCGGGACTTGGGCTTCGCGTCCCAGTCCGTACAGGCCCTCGGCGATATTCAGCACCAGATCCCAGCGGTCTCCGCCGGCCAAGCGGGCGATGAGTTGCCGAGCATGGCCGATACGGTCAGGCTGGTGGCCCAACTGACGCACCGCGTCCTCTAGGGCGTCGATGGTCTCGCCCCGGTCGAACTCGGCTGTTTCTTCTTCGCCGTAGCCTTCGGCCAGATACGCGGCGCGCAGATCAAAGGTCAAACCAATTCGCATCGCAGTAAGGATCTCGCAGGGGGCAGAGAGGGGCTCTGATTGCACAAAGCCCGCCCGGAGCCCCAGGCGGGCTGGCAATAGCCTATCCAGTCTTGCGGGGGTGTGCTAGCAACCGGAGTCGGGATAGCGGAAGACCTGTCCTTCGTAGTTCCGCAGCAACAGGTCATTGCCTTCGCGACCGACCACGCAGTCGGGCTGCAAGGGGATTTTGCCGCCGCCGCCGGGGGCATCGATCACATAGGTCGGCACCGCATAGCCTGTGGTGTGACCGCGCAACCCTTGGATGATCTCCAGACCCTTGGAGACGGACGTGCGGAAATGAGCCGACCCGGAGATGGGGTCGCACTGGTACAAGTAGTAGGGCCGGACACGCATCAGCAGCAGCTTGTGAACCAGTTGCCGCATGGTCTCCACGCTGTCGTTGACGCCCTTGAGCAGCACCGTCTGGGAACCCAAGGGAATCCCGGCGTCGGCCAGGCGCGAACAGGCCTGGTTGCACTCGACCGTGCATTCGTCGGGATGCGCGAAGTGCAGGCTCATCCAAAGGGGGTGATACTTGCGCAGGATCCGGCACAACTGGGGCGTAATCCGCTGCGGCAACACGGCCGGCATTTTCGTCCCGAGGCGTACGAACTCCACGTGGCTGATCGCCCGCAGGTGCGAGAGGAGCCAATCCAACCGCTCTTCGCTCATGGCCAGCGGATCTCCGCCGGAGACGAGCACATCGCGGACCGTGGGTGTGCGACGGATGTACTCCAGGGCTTGCTCCAGGCGAGCCTCGCTGGGCACGATCGCGCCGTGGCCGACCACGCGCGAACGGGTGCAATAGCGGCAGAACGTGGAGCAGAAATCGTGAGCCAACAACAGCACGCGGTCCGGATAGCGATGGACCAAACCGGGCACAGGGCTGTGCTTGTCTTCACCCAGCGGATCGTCGGCCTCGCCCGGAGTGCGGATGAATTCAGCCGTCGTGGGAATGACGGTACGGCGCAAGGGCTGAGTGGGGTCGCTGCGTGACAAAAGGCTGGCGTAATAAGGGGTTACGCTCACAGGTAACATCCCGCCGCCGACCGCCAGGGCTTGGCTTTCGTCTTCGCTCAAGTCCAGGATTCGCTCCAATTGGTCGAGCGCACGAATGCGGTGACGGGTTTGCCAACGCCAGTCGTTCCACTCCTTCTCGCTGACCTCGGGATAGAAGGCCTTGCGAAAAGTGCGGGTCTGGAGATTGCCCGCCGGACGGCGCGGGGTGGAGACGACGAGCGGAATGGCGGGTGGAGAAAACGGCTCGAGCACACGCAGAGTGGCGCGGCGGCGGGCTCCAGAAGTGGGAGCGGAGCGGCGAGTTAACGTTGGACCTGGAGGCTCCTCGTCAGTGCTGACAGCCAGCGAAGATGACTCACCTTCAATCGTCGACATCGGGTACTTCCTTCAGGAGCCTACTCGCAACTGCCGCAACCGGCCCGAAAGATCGGACGAGAATAATCGGCTGGACGGTCGTGCGACCGGCTCCAAATAGGCCCACATCCTCGAAGTCTTTGCGCCGCACCGGGACCGGTGAAGACAGGGCGGCAGACCTGCTGCATGTGGGGGCGTCTTGCCTGCAAGAACGGGGAAAAGGGGCAACCGAAAGCGACAGCGAGCTTGGTCCGGCCCAGAGGCAAGACTTCCTGTCCCTTGCTTCCACCGCTCGCCACGCCATCAATCGTTCCCTGACAAGAGCCGGTTCCCCGAGGCCACTTCCTATGAAAGCCGCAGTTTCTCAGGCGGCAAATGGCCGTGAAATCGACTCACACGAACTTCCTGTGGTATTCAAAAGAGCAACACAACCCAGCGCGAACCCGTCGTGCGAGAATCCAAGCACCTTGCGACCAACCCTGGATCGATGCCCGGCTCTGGGGCTGCATTGCCTACCTGAAGGTCAACTATGTATGGGAGGATATCCCCCGAACGGCCAAAGTCAACGGGTTAAGCGGGAGATTCTACGATGGCTCGGGGAAACTGTCTCGCAAAACACACGGCTACTTAATAACACCCGTTTTTCGACCAGTCCCCAGGACCTCTTTATGAAATACCGACTATTTAGGCGGTGAATTGAGCCTGAGACTGCCCAAATCACCCACTCAGTCAGACTAGAAGCACTGCTGTCGGTGATTGTAAAGCCCTGTGCGATCTCGTCAAGATCGAAACAGGACCAGCATTGGCAACCGGTCCGGGATTCCCGCTTGGCGGCCAAGGGCGTGGCGCGACATGGGTGCCCGGAAGGAAAAACGCCCCGCCCAGCCGGAGCTGGGCGAGGCGTCTGCGTTGGGCTCAATGGTTCGGCGACCTACTCTTCGTCGCTGGTCCGGAGTCGGGCCAGGACGCTGAAATCCTCCAGCGTGGTCGTGTCGCCGGTCGTGGCTCGGCCAGCGGCAATATCACGCAGCAGGCGCCGCATGATTTTACCGCTGCGGGTCTTGGGTAAGGAGCTGGTGAAACGAATGTCGTCGGGCACGGCCAGGGCCCCGATCTCCTTGCGCACGTGGTTTTTCAAGGCCTGGCGCAGTTCTTCAGAGGGTTCGAAGCCGGCGGCCAGGGTCACGAACACGGCTACGGCCTCGCCCTTGATGTCGTGGGGGCGGCCGACGGCGGCCGCTTCGGCGACTGCTTCGTGGCTCACCAGGGCACTTTCGATTTCGATGGTGCTCAGGCGGTGGCCCGAGACGTTCAACACATCGTCGATGCGGCCCATGATCCAGTAATAGCCGTCGGCGTCACAGCGCGCGTTGTCGCCGCAGAGGTACTTGCCAGGCACGTCGGACCAGTACTGGGTCTTGTAGCGTTCGTCGTCGCCCCAGATGCCGCGCAGCATGCTCGGCCAGGGCTTGGTGATCGTAAGCCAGCCGCCGGCACCGACGGGCACCGGCTTGCCGTCTTCACCAACCACCTCGGGAAGGATACCGGGCAGGGGCTTGGTGCAACTGCCGGGTTTGAGGGGGATGGCGCCAGGCAGGGGGGTCATCATGATGCCGCCGGTTTCGGTTTGCCACCAGGTATCGACGATCGGGCAGCGTCCGCCGCCGATCTTCTGGTAGTACCACATCCAGGCCTCGGGATTGATGCCTTCGCCCACCGAGCCCAGCAGGCGGAGGCTGGACAAGTCGTGCTTGTCGACGTACTCGTCGCCCCACTTGATGAACGTGCGAATGGCCGTGGGCGCCGTATACAGGATCGTGATCTTGTACTTCTCGATCATCTGCCACCAGCGGTCCTTATCGGGCCAGTCGGGTGATCCTTCGTACATGACCGAGGTGACGCCGGCGGCCAAAGGCCCGTAGACTACATAGCTGTGGCCCGTGATCCAGCCGATGTCGGCGGTGGACCAGTAGACGTCCTCGTCGCGCACGTCGAAGACCCACTGCATGGTCTTCTTGGTGTAGAGATTGTAGCCGGCCGTGGAGTGCTTGATGCCTTTAGGCTTGCCGGTCGAGCCGCTGGTATAGAGGATGAACAGGGGGGCCTCGCTGTCCATAGGCTCGGCCGGGCAGTTGGCATCCACCTGCTCCATCAGTTCGTGCCACCAGAAGTCGCGGCCTTCCTTCATCTGCACGTTGGCGCCGGTGCGGCGGAGCACGATGCACTTCTCGACGGTGGGCGACTTGTCGAGGGCCGCATCGACGTTCTCTTTGAGTGGGATCTGCCGGCCGCGGCGCCAGCCGGCGTCGGCCGTGATTTGCAGCTTGGTCTGAGCGTCGTTGTTGCGGTCGGCGATGGCCTCGGCGGAGAAGCCGCCGAAGACGACCGAGTGCACGGCCCCGATGCGGGCACAGGCGAGCATGGCGATGGCCAATTCGGGAACCATGGGCATGTACAAGGCCACGCGGTCTCCCTTGCCCACCCCCAACTTCTTTAGCACGTTGGCGAACTTGCACACTTCGTGGTGCAGCATCTGGTAAGTGATGACGCGGATGTCGCCCGGTTCGCCTTCCCAGATGAAGGCCGCCTTGTTTTGGCGTTCAGTGCCCAGGTGCACATCCAGGCAGTTGTAGCTGATGTTCGTCTGCCCGCCCACAAACCACTTGGCAAACGGCACGTTCCAATCGAGGACCTTGTCGTAGGGCCGGAACCAATGCAGCTCGTTACCCATTTTGCCCCAGAAGCCCGCCACGTCTCCAGCCGCCTCATTCCACAGCTTCTCATACTCGGCCATGGACTTGATGTGTGCCTTGGCCGCAAACTCCGCGGAGGGAGGAAAGAGACGGTCTTCCTTCATGACATTGACGATCTGACCAGCTTTTGCATCTGCCATCGACTGCCTCCGTTTGATTGTGTGGGGGGGTATGGGTCGCAGAACGCAACCTTGTGCAGGACAGTTGCTAGAAGGAAGAAAGTATGAGGGGTGCGATATTCTAGAAACCTCTCGCAATGAAAGTCAACTAGCGAAGAAGGCTTGCCCCAGCGCGAGGCGCTCTTGCGGATTTCACCGGAAGGCGATTCGGCACCTCCGTTTCGCTCGGTCGCTTGGCGCGGCGGGGGGCCATCGCCGAAGAGGCCCTTACTCGGTCGGGTGTCGTCATGGGCAGCAGCTAGGACCCGCCGGGCCCCCGCTACAGTTCTGGGACAGGGCTCACAGCCGGAACATTTTGAACAGGGCCTGGATCGTGGCCTCTGGATCGCGAGATATCTCACGGACAATGACCGCCAAGAGCAGGACGGCGGTGATCAGCAGGCTCACGCCTCGCGGATTCCGTCCCACTTCCAGGCCCGTCAGGGCCTCGGCCAAACCGCGCTCCAGCTTACGCCATCCGGCGTGGCTCTGTCGTGCGCCGGTGGACACTAGGCTGATATTCCGCATGGCGGTCATGCTGTCGACATGGAGTTGCACCCCCAGGGTCGGAAGTGCCAGGCAATCGCCGGCCCAGCGCGCCTCCCGGTCCAATCGTGGGACCAGATCGGCGAGGATGGGCCGCAGTTGGTCCAGCGAGATGTTGTACACAATCAGACGCGGCCGGAGCATCAGCAGCACCAGCACCAGGACCAATCCGTAGAGCAACAGCAGCAGCAACCAGGCATAGGGCCCCAGATGCACTGCGGCCATGTCGGGCAGGAATAATTCCAGCGGGCCTACGACGGTCAACCCCGACAGGGCCAGCCCCAGGGCCGCGGCATCGCGCGTGCCGGAGACCAAGAACGGGCGGCGAGACAGGTTGATCGACCCCAGCAGCAGCACATATACGGCCACCGGCCCCAGCGCCAAACATAGTCGGAACGGATCGATCATATCCATGTGTTGTTGGGGAGACGCTGGGCGGCCGAGCAGGAACGAAGCAGCAGCTTTCCTGTCATGCTAATGGGTCGGGGATTGGTGGTCAATCAGGGGGAGAGGCCGCGGCCGCTCGATGCTTGCCGTCCTGCTGATCACCTCCGTGCTCTTGCAGCCGGCGGAGTTCCGCCTGAAGCCGCGTCTGTTCGAGCAGGCAATCCTGACGCATGCGGCCGAAGTGCAATCGAGTAGCAATCGCGTCAACGCCGGCCAGCAACCCCATCCACAGCAGCAGAAACACGAGTCCCGACCAATAGATCCCCTGCCATAATGGCGGAATCGAGAACTCCAAGAGCCAACGTCCCAGGAAGATGCCCACCGCCAGGATGCCGAGCATCGTGCTGGTCTGCATGCGGCGACGAAACTGACGGCGACGATAGTCGCGTTCGCGCGGTGCGACCGCTAGCCTCTGCCATGCCTGCCAGGCAGAAACATGCCACCAGATCAGCCCCAGGGCCACCAGCAATACGGCCAGCGAGAACAGGCCGACTGTCCAGAAATCTGTCACCTGATTTGTGCCTCCTGTCCTTGATGCGTCTGCGACGGACATCGACGGCAGACACGCGGGGCCGCTAACGCTGCGCGTTGAGCCACTCGCGGAGCACCCAACCCACTTTGGCCAGGCTCAGGGCCGAACACTGTTGCGGCGTGTCAGCGCGTGTGTGCCAGGCCGGATAGTCAAAATCGATGATGTTGCAGGCAGGTATGCCAGCGATATCGTGCAACATCAGGTGGTCGTCACTCACCTGATGTTTGGGCCGGGGAATGAACTCGCGGACGCCGAGGCGTCGGGCCGTGCGCCAAATGTCTTCGACCAAGGGCCGAGTTTCAGGCCAGCGCAGGCCGTTGATTTCTTGGAAGAGTTGGAGATCGGCATCGCCGACCATATCCAGAAGCACCGCCCAACGATAGCGGTAGGGCGGGCGCTCCTGGACATAGCGCCGGGCGAAGTGTTCGGAACCCACAAAGAATCGCCCGTTCTCCACGAACATGAACTCTTCGGCGTCGAAGAACACGAAATCCACCCCATAGCGGCTCTGAAACTGGGCCATGCTGTGGCCAAGTTCCATAAGCAAGGCGGTCCCGCTGCCGCCGTCGTTTGCACCCACGAAAACGCCGCGTGGATCCTGCCGGTCGCGCAACGGGAACGGGAGCGTGTCGTAGTGCGTGCAGAGCAGGATTCGATCCTGGGTGCGACGGTGCCAGCGCACGATCAAGTTCCCGATGGCCACGGGATTGCCATTCTGTGGATGAGGGTAGTTGAACTGCTGCAGTTCAACCTCGGCCCCCAGTTTGCGGAAGTGATCGGTCAGCAGGTTCTGTTGGGCGACCATTCCCGGCGAACCGCTGGGACGCGGTCCCAAGTCGCACAATTGCTTCAAGTACTCATAGGCGCGCGCACCGTTGAAAGGGATGTCTTGCAGTCGCAACTTGGAGACGTTCTCGTCGCCCCGGCCATTGGCTTCTCTGCCACCGACCAGGAACATCGCGGCAAAGACGACACAGGCCAAGACCAGCATACTCATGAGAAAAACGGTCTGCGGCGAGAACCGACGGAAAGGGGGGGGCGGATTGTGTTTCATGATACTCATTGTATCCGCTGGCTGGCCGAGAACAGAATGGTGATTCCCCGGTTGCGGACCGGTCGGGCCTGTGTGCGGGGTTACCGCCGGAAGATGGGCAATCTGCTGGCGGCGGATGGGCCACAGTAGGGCCTGGTGGTCGATCCATTCGAGGTTTGACGGGCGAAAAGGGGATGGCGACAATGGGAGTGACTCGCCTCTGACCAGCCCCAACTACTTCGGGTCGATTTGCCATGCGACTCTGTCTGCTTGCCATACTGGCGGCTGTTATGGTGGCACCGGCCGAATTGGCCACCGCCGCGGAGCGTCAGGCGATTCTGCGCAGCGGGGCGGTGATCAAGCCCACCACTTCTGGCGGAGACTGGCCGACGTATCGCGCTGACACCGCTCGGAGCGGCTACACGGCCCAGTCGATTCGGGCACCGCTGGCTGTTCGCTGGATTGTGCAAGAACGACATGCGCCGCGCCCTGCCTGGCCCAATAGCACGCGTATGACTTATGACCGGGCGTATCAGCCGGTTGTGGTCGGCGATCGGTTGTTCTATGGGACTTCGGCCGATGGTCGCGTGGTGGCTCTGGATGCGGCGAACGGCGCGCAACGGTGGGCTTTCCAGACGGACGCGCCCGTGCGGTTTGCCCCTGCCGTGTGGCAGCAACGGGTGTTTGTCGCCAGCGACGATGGCTGGCTGCACTGCCTCAACGCGAGCGACGGGCGGGTGGTTTGGAGGCATCGAGGCGGTCCACGAGCCGAGATGCTGTTGGGCAACGACCGGATGATTTCCCGTTGGCCGGCGCGCGGAGGGCCAGTGGTTGCCGAGGGGGTCGTGTACTTCGCGGCCGGCATCTGGCCTTCGGAGGGGATCTTCATCTACGCATTGGACGCGGAGACGGGCAAGCAGCTTTGGTGCAACGATACGGCCGGCGGTCTGGAACTTGACCAGCCGCACCCCGGTGCGCGAGCGAAGAGCGGTGTTTCGGCCCAAGGGCACCTAGCCGTGTCCGGCGATATGCTGCTGGTACCGACGGGTCGTGCGGTTCCGGCCGCTCTGGATCGGCACACGGGACGGTTTTGCTACTTCCGCCTGCAGGAGGGCAAGTCGGAGGGCGGTTCCGAGGTGGTGGCCATCGACCAGTGGCACTACAACGGCGGTACGGCCTTTGAGACGGCGACAGGCGAGACGGGGCCTGTATTCGGCAAAGCGATCTCGAAGAGTTCGACCGATCGTGCGCAGGACATGAACATGCCGCCCGTGCCGGTAGCGGCTCACGCGCGTTGGCTCATCTCCTGCAGTCAGGATCGGATGCTCGCTTTCGACCGCCAGAACCTGTTCGTCTTGAAGGATGGCGTTGATCGTAAGGGGAAGAAGATCAAGGTCAAGACGCCTGCCAGGCCGGCTTGGGAGACCGAGTTGCCGGTGCCGGCGGTAGCTTCCTTGGTGGTGGCCGGCGATTCGATTGTAGCGGGGGCGGAGGACTGCGTGCTGATCGTCGACGCGCGCTCTAACCAGGTTGTCTGGAAGCAAGCGGTCCAGGGCACGGCCTACGGTCTGGCGGTGGCCGGCGGAAGGCTGTACGTCAGCACCGACAAGGGCTTCCTGTATTGCCTGGCGCCGGGCAAGTCGCCGCGCAGCGTGCGGGCCCTCATGGCACAGGCACCGATGCCGGCCAGCGATCCCGTTCTGACGGCTGCGGCGCGCGAGATCCTGGAGAAGAGCGGCGTTTGCGAAGGCTATTGCCTGGACCTGGGATGTGGCGAGGGCGGTCTCAGCCTGGAACTGGCACGGCAGTCGAGCCTGCAGATTTGCGCTGTCGACCCAGACCCAGATAAGGTTCGTAGAGCACGGCAGAAATTGTTGGCGGCAGGGCTCTATGGAGTGCGCGTCACTGTTCATCAGGCCGACCTGGCCGATGTTCCCTATCCCGACTATTTTGCCGATTTGATCGTCTCGGCGCGAGGTATTGAAGAAGGGGCGGCGGCCGTTCCCCGGTCGTCGTTGACGCGCATGCAGCGTCCCTACGGCGGCAGGGTCTGTATTGGCCGTCCGGCAAGCATGGAAATCGTGACTCGCGGAGCGCTAGCCGGGGCCGGCGTGTGGACCCATCAGTATGCGGACTCGGCCAACACACTCTGTTCTAACGATCGCTTACCGCGCAGCCCTTTGACCATGCTTTGGTTCCGCGACACGGACCTGGTGATGCCCAGCCGGCACGGACGTGGTCCGGCTCCCCTGGTAGCCGAGGGACGGATGTTCGTCGAGGGGCTCAAGGCCGTTCGGGCGGTCAACATCTATAACGGCAGGACTCTGTGGGAACAGCCGCTGCCCCAATCGCTGCTCGCCTATCACCAAGACCACCTGACCGGCGTGGCCGGAACCGGGAGCAACATCTGCCTGGGAGGCAATCGAGTGTTTGTACGCGGGGAAACGAGTTGCCTGAGCTTCGATCAAACCACGGGGCAACAGGTCGCCGAATGGCGTGCTCCGCGCGGGCCTGAGGGCAGCGAATCCCCCTGGGGCTACCTGGCGTATCGCGACGGTTTGCTGTTCGGGTCATTGGCCAATTCCGGGCATTTGGTCAAGGAATCGTGGCGGTCCTTCTTGGGCAAGCTGGACATGACTGGGATGCTGACCGAGTCGCGGATGCTGTTCGCCCTGGATGCGGACACGGGCCAGTTGCGGTGGAAGTTCGTTCCGCGGCACTCGGTTCGGCACAATGCCATTGCCGTGGGGCCAGGACGGCTCTACCTGATCGACCGGCCCTTGGCTAGCGGCGATGGGCCTGCGACCGGCTCCGCGCGGCCCGAGGCTCAGCCAACCGGCCGGCTGCTGTGCCTGGATGCCGACTCTGGCCGTGTATTGTGGACGGTTGACGAACAGGTCTTCGGCACGCTGCTGGTGCTCAGCGAGCAGCACGATGTGCTGTGGATGGGCTACCAGTCCACGCGGTTCAAACTCGATTCGGAGAAGGGAGGGCGGATGGCGGCCTTTGCCGCCAGCAGCGGCAAACGCCTGTGGGATATCGAAGAGAGCTACATCTCGCGGCCCGTGATCATCGACAGGGCCATCTATGCCGAACCGGGCAAGTGGGACCTGTTGACGGGCGAGTCCCTGCCCTTCGAATTCAAGCGATCCTACGGTTGCGGGATCCTGGCCGGCAGCGAGCGGCTGCTGGTGTATCGTTCTGCCACGCTCGGGTACTACGACTTGCAAGGCGCCTGCGAAACGGAGAACTACGGCGGCATTCGGCCGGGCTGTTGGATCAATGCCATTCCGGCCGGGGGGTTGGTGTTGCTGGCGGATGCGGCCAGTTGGTGTACGTGCAGCTACCTGAATCAGGCCACCATCGCCCTGCAGCCGCCCAGACCATGAGGTTATGAACGCCAGCCACGGCTCGTGGCTGCTTTCTGAAGTTGCCGCGACTGCCAGTCGCGGCTGGATGCTGTCGAGAACTATCGTCATTTGAGGGGCCTTTCATGATGTCTTCGCTGCTGCGTGGGGCGATCGCCGGGGCTTGCCTGGCCTGCATTTTGCCGTCGGTAGGGCAGGCCGCCGACTTCTACGTCGCTCCCGACGGGAACGACTCGGCTGCGGGAACAGCCGAGCAGCCCTTTGCGAGCTTTGCCAGGGCTCAGAAGGCCGTCTATGACCGGCGCGAGCGGGGCGAGGTACAAGGGCCGACTACGGTCGAGTTTCGCGGAGGCCTGTACGAACTGGCGGAGCCGATCCGCCTGCAATCGCACAACTCGGGCAAGGCGGACTCGCCGATCGTCTATCAGGCGGCGGCAGGGCAACGGCCCATCCTTAGCGGCGGGCGGCGAATCACGGGGTGGCAGGTCGGCCCCGACGGACGCTGGCGCACCCACCTGGCCGAGGTGAAAGCGGGGCAGTGGAGTTTCCTGCAACTGTTTGTGGGCGATCAGCGACGCTATCTCACGCGGCTGCCCAAGGAGGGCTACTTCCACGTAGCCGACCACGTCAAGCCAGCGCAGGGTGACAAGGGGTTCACGCAATTCGTCTATGGTGAAGGCGATCTGAATCCGAATTGGGCCAACCGCGCGGATGTGATTGTCGACGCCTTTCACACGTGGTCCACTTCGATGATGCGGATCGCGCAGATCGATCCCGAGAAGCGGCTGTTGACGTTCGGTGGGGCCACGCGCGGCACGGCGTGGTGGACCGCATATGCCAAGGGCAATCGCTACCGAGTGCTGAACGTGAAGGAAGCCTTGAGCGAGCCCGGCCAATGGTACCTGGACCGCCCCAGCGGCGAGTTGACCTATATTCCCATGTCCGGCGAGGACCCGGCCCGAACCGTGGTCGTGGCCCCGCGTCTGGAGACGCTGGTGCTGTTGGAAGGAGATGTGGCCGGGCACCGCTGGGTCGAACATGTGCAGTTCCGCGGTCTGACCTTCGCGCACAGTAACTGGAGCCTGGACGCGGAGGGCATCAGCATGCCCCAGGCGGCCACCGGCGTGGCAGAGGCGATCGCGGCCTTCGGTGCTCGCAACGTCACCTTTGACGGCTGTTGCGTGCGGCATACAGGCGGCTACGCGTTGGGCTTCGGCATGGGCTGCCGCGACAACGCCGTGCGCAACTGCGAGTTGTTCGACCTGGGGGGCGGTGGGGTCAAGGTGGGCTACGCCGGGCGCGGGGATTGGAATCGCTCGCACGACGTTTCACGCGATCCCGAGGCCCTGCCCTCACACCACACGATCGAGAATTGCACCATCGCGCATGCCGGCCGGATCCATCCGTCGGCGGTCGGCGTGTGGATCGGCAAGAGCCCCTACAACAAGGTGCTGCACAACGAGATCTATGACCTGTACTACACGGCCGTATCGTTGGGTTGGGTGTGGGGTTACGCGCCCTCGCCGGCCCATCACAACGAGATCGCCCACAACCATCTGCACACCATCGGTCAGGGTGTGCTCTCGGACATGGGGGGAGTGTACTCGCTGGGCATCCAGCCCGGGACGACCATTCATCACAACCATGTGCACCACGTGCATTCATTCAGCTATGGCGGCTGGGGGCTGTACACCGACGAGGGTTCCAGCGACATCGTGCTCAGCGACAACCTGGTGCATCACACCAAGGACGGGGGGTTTGACCAGCACTACGGGCGCAACAACCTGGTGATCAACAACATCTTCGCTTTTGGCCAGGAGTGCCTGATCCGCCGCAACGACCGCCGCGACCGGCACACGTCGTTCACGTTCGAGCGGAATATCGTGCTCTGCGACCGAGGTTACGTGTTGGGCGGCGGCTGGGGCACCAGTGCGGAAAGCTACTACAAACTGGATCACAACCTGTACTGGCACGTTGAAGGTCAGTCGCTGATGTTCACCAAGGATTTGGACTTCGCCGCCTGGCAGGCCAAACACGGTCAGGACCGCAACAGCCTGGTAGCCGATCCGCTGTTCGTGGACGCGCCCGGCGGCGACTTCCGTCTCCGGTCCGACTCGCCAGCCATCGCACGACTGGGTTTCAAGCCATTTGACTACAGTCAGGCAGGCCGGACATCACCGCCCGTGATGACCAAAAACCTCCCGCCTGTGCCCAAGGCCTACGACTGAGGCGGCAGGGCCGCCAGCCGGAGCGAACTGCCGGGCGGCAGGGCCGCCAGCCGGAGCGAGCTGCCGCTCGAGGTGTGTTGGGCCGCTTCCGCTGGTCGCGGCGGGTTTTGCCAGGAAGACGGCAGCCTCGTGTTGGTCGTTCATGGGCGGCTGTGCCGCCAAGCGGAGCGAACTGCAGCGGTGCTTGACACAGACGACCCGGAAGTGGCAGAATCGGGGCAGGTCTCGTGAGGCGGACCGCTCTTGTCGATGCTGGCGTTGTCCGTGCCTGTCTGTTCGTATGGCCGAGCGAAACCGAGCCGGCGAACCGTTTGGGGAGCGGCTCTCAGTAACCGTGGAGGTGTGCTATGCCCCAGGTCCATAGCGGTTTGCCACTACCATCTCGGGTGATGTGTTCTGGGGGCTTGGTGTTGGCGCTGGTGTTGGGGTGCCTGACGGGGCTGTCGGGCTGCGGGGGCGACCAGTCGGCGGAGCCATCTCGGCGCGCACCGCGCAAGCCTGTGGCCCCGGCGGAGGTCGCGGCCCCGGACGAGGAGCCGGATGAGAAGCGACCCGAGGCGGAGAAGAAGAAGGAGGAGGCTGGGTTGGATACGGCCGGCAAGCCGATGGCCGAGGGGCAGTCGGCCGGCACGTCAGATCCGTTCAAGAAGCTTCCTAGCGAGGCCGAGGCGCAGCAGGCATCGCTGAACAATCTGCGGACGATCGCCACGGCTATGCTGGCTTATCATGACAAGCATCAGCGGTTTCCCTCGCAGGCCGTCTACGGGGCGGGAGACAAGCCGCTATTGAGTTGGCGCGTGGAATTGCTGCCGCTGTTGGGGCAAGAGGAGTTGTATCGGCAGTTCAAACTGGATGAACCGTGGGACAGTCCCCACAACCGGCCCTTGGTGGCCAAGATGCCGCAGGTATACCACACGCCGCGCGGCCCGCTGGAGGACAAAACCTGCTACCTGGTGCCGGTGGGTTTGGGGACGATCTTTGGGCGACGCGAGAGCATGTCGCGAAACCTGATTGTGGATGGTGCTGAGAACACGCTGTTGGTAGTCGAAGTGTCATCCGAAAGGGCCGTGCCTTGGACCCAGCCGGAAGACTACCGCTACGTGCCGGCCACGCCCACGTCGGGGCTGGTCGGGCTGCGCAAGGGGGCTTTTCTGGCGGCCTTTGCCAATGCGGCGGTGCGCGCGGTGAGCGTCTCGTTGGGCGACGAGTTCATTCGGGCATTGTTCTCGACTCAAGGGCGCGAGGTGGTCGATCTGAAGATCTTGGACGGCAAACCGGGTGAGACGCCGGCTGTTCCGCCGGGAATGGTGGGGCAAGCGCTGGACGCCTTGGCCAAGGGACAGCAGAAGCTCGGTGTGCAGTACCTGCTGGCGGAAGCTGTGGTGCGCGCTACGCCCGACGTGCTGGACTCGGTGCGCTGGTCGCCGGCGTTGAAGCGGCCGGTGCTGGCGGTTCGCTGGGGGGTCTTCGTGCAGGGGCAGACGCCCGCGCCGCGTCCGGGCACGCCGGGCGCGGTGGCGGCTCAGACGGCGCTGCAGTACTGGGGCACTGCGGTGGGCGAGCCCTTGATGAGCAAGTTCGAGGAGTTGTTCGGCGCCGGGGGCTTTGGCAAGTGGATGATCAAGGCCAAGGTGGGGCCGCAGGTGGCAAATGTGCGCGCGCAGGCGCCGAATCAACCGGCGGGGCGCGTCACGTTCCGCGACCGCGGCCAGGTGATCCACGGAGGCCTGGCGTCGCCCAACCAGGGACGATTCGCGATCCTCACCGCGGCCGAACTGCCGGCGGCCGCCAGAACTGCGCTGAAGGACGGACTGGACGTCATTCTCGTGGTGTCGATCGCGATGAAGCCGGGCAAGTTGCGGGATGGCGTGCTGCAGGCGACGTCGAACTGCACACTGCGCGTACATGACGTGCTCAAGGACAAGACTATCTGGTCTTCCAAGCCGGCAGCCAGTGGGGACAAACCGGACAGCAAGATCGCGCAAGCGGCGGCCGAGCAGTTGCTGAAGGAAACCACCGAGTTTCTGGAGGAGACGATGAAGCTCACGGAAATGCCGCAACTGACGCCGGAAGTCGTGCGAAGCCGGGCCGAGGCGCTGGCCACGCCGCCGTTTCCCAATCCGCTGCTGCCGCTGATGGAGCTGCGCTACTACGAGTACAAGAAGCTGCTGAAGCCGGCGGAGGTCTCGGCATTCTACGCCAAGATCGCTGGGCCGGATGATGGCCCAAGGCTGGCCACGGGCCCGGAGGAAGAACGCCTGAAGATCGTTCAGCGGTGGCTGAGTGAATAGAGGCGAGGGGCGTCGTCTTCCAGCCGATCCCAGAACCTGTCGGCAGTTCAGTCCTGCTGGGCCGCCCGGCCTGGCTGGGGCGGTTGTGGGGTAGTTTCTGGAGCCGGTCCCAGAACCTGTCGGCAGTTCAGGCCTGCAGGGCCGCCCGAGGTGGCTGGGGTGGTTGTGGGATGGGTTTCTAATCTGGCCAGGATTCTTCGAGGTCGGTGCGGAGGATCTCGCGTTTCCAGTGTGCTTCATGGATCGGCCAGGCGCGCACGCGGCGGTTCTCTTCTGCGCATTGGGCAGGGCGGTCGCTGCGGTGCGCCTCCTGCCAGCAACGGGTCTCGATGCTCGATAGCGGCGGCCTGCGGCTACCACGGTTGCCGGCGCGGAAGGTGAGTTGGCGCTGATCGAAGATGGTCACCACCACGGGCGCGGGGAAGTCGAGCATGCGACGCGCGATCAACTCGTGGCTGACCGTGCGGTAGCGGGCTTTGAGCTCCAGCAGATCCCAGTCGCAGGCCGGTCCGTCGACAGCCAACCAGGCCTGGGGCACGAGCAGGTGGCCGGCCAGCCAGTTGGCCGCCTGTTCGCGCGCATTGGGGGTCGCTTCGCGCGGATCGACTTGGAGCGCCGCGAAGAGCCGCCAGACCGCGTGCTCGCCGACTTCGTGGGCCACGGCCCAGTGGCGGCGTTCGGCGCGCGGATCGGGTCGGAGCAGGATCGTGGGCACGAGCGTGCGCGTCCCGCGCGCCAGACGCACAAACCGTGCGCGCCCGGCCTGAACACCATCCAGGGCCACGGTGATTCCCAGGGCGCGCGCCAGTTGGAAGGCATCCACGGGCGGGCCGAGAATCCCGGCCTCGGCCAGCAATTGCGTGGCCAGGTCGTACACGGCGGCGGCCAGTTCTTCGGGAGCGATTTCGGGAAGCATGGGCAGCTTGGCAAGTGTGAACGCATGTACAGTATATCTCACCGAGGATCGGATGCAAGCGAGAAAGTGAGCCAACGGTAGCAGCGCGGCGCGCTGCTGGAGTGCATCGCGCAGATGGGACTTGTGGGGGCCGATGGCCATGGTTCCACGCTTGCGTGGCCAAGCAGTTGCAGGCTTCGGCATGCCCAGAACAAGCGTGAGCCTGGCGCCCGACTGGATTGCATCGCGCCGATGACAACGGGTGTTGCTTAGCAACGTAGCAACGCACCACGTTCCGGCCGACGTGTTGCTTGACGGAGCGGTTGATTCACAAGCTGTTGGGTGGAAAAGAGATACGCGACCAGACTGCGGTTCCAGTCGGTTTAACTCCATTGGACGGGTTGTTGCATCCGTTCAGGGGAGGTGGAGGCAAGATCTGTCAGTGCGGTCCGTTCGCGCGACCAGGCGCGTGGCTGCCGTTGCGGCTCCCGGAGATCACCGAGGCCACCACGCCTGCGGCGAGCACGAGCAGGACCACGGCCAGGAGGTAGAAGTTGAAGTTCTTGCCGAGCAGGTCCTTGAGCCACTCGACCGAGAGCATCGTCAGGCCCACCAGGAGCAGCACCAAGGCCAAGGAGACCTTGAGGTAGCGGAACTTGTTCATCATGCCTGCCAGGGCGAAATACAGGGAGCGCAGCCCCAGGATGGCGAAGACTTTGCTGGTGAACACCAGGAAGGGGTCGGCGGTGATCGCGAAGATGGCGGGGATCGAGTCGACGGCGAAGATCAGGTCGGTGGGCTTCACATCACTTTTTCGGGGCCGAGTGAACTCGCTCCCGGGCGCCGGCGAGGGCGTAGACGCGTTCCAGGTCCTCGCGGTCGGGTTCGGTGGTTTCGAGCCACAATTCGCGCGGAGCCAACAGGGCCAGGAGCTCGGTGCGATGCGCCAAGGCGCGGAGGCCCGGCACCACGCCATTCTGGCGGTAGCCTTGTTTCGGCGCGGGCGAGCCAGCTGCGGCGGCGACGGTTACGCTGTGGATTCGCCGGTCAAGGATTGCCGCCAGCAGGGCCACGTCATCCACCTCGCCCACACAGGAGACTTGTTGGTTGGTCCTCAGAATGACAGCGCCGCGGCAATCCCCCGCAAGAGTCTGCGAAACCGGTTTTGCGCGGCCGGGCTCTGGTGTGGGCTCGGCGCGAGGCGGGTCCGCCTCGGCCATTCGCTCCCATTGCTGCAGGGCGTCCAGGGATTCGAGCACATGGCTCACGTTGTAGGCCGTGGGCGAAGTGCCGAGCAGATAGGTCGTCTCCTCGAAGGGGACGCAATCCAGGGCGAGCACGGCTTTGCCGGCCGCCAGCCACTGGGCCGTGCGCGGACTTTCGAGGGCGCCCTGCTTGGTGCGGCTTTGGTGCAGATAGACGACCAGAGGGGGGTGTGTTGCGTCCTTGGGCAGGATCAGATAGGAACTCAGGCCCAGCAGTCCGAATTTCAGCTCCACCACGCGCGCCTCACCCCGGGCCTGGATGCCCAGCACTTGCGGCGTGGTTGGCTGCGGTCGTTCGGGCAGGTTCAGGACTGCGGCGATCTGCGGGACCAGGGCATCGCGGCGCGCTTCCCATTCGCGCAGGGAGCGCGGCGCGCGGAAGGCGGCGGCCAGTTCTTGTTCGCGTGCGGCCATCCAGCCGGCCATGCCGAATTCGGGCCGGGCCTCGTCGCCGAGGCTCAGGCAGCGGAGCGTATCGGCGGGCAAGAGCCGCACATCGCACCACGCGGCGCGTGCGTCGGTGAGGCGGCCGATCTGCCAGGACTTGTCGGCAAAGGGGCGTGGCAGCTCGGCCATCAAGGTGGCAGCCGGCGGTGGTTCGTCGGCCAGCTTGTCGATGTCGCCGGCCGCAAGGCGCGGGAGATCGAAATGCCGTTCGACCCAGGCCAGGGTCGTGCGGTTGAGCTGGAAGGGGTGGTGCCCGGCGCGGGGCGTGACGTGCAGCGCCAGGCAGTCGCCGCGGCCGAAGAGTTCGAACACGCGTTTGGCCTTGGTGATCGTGGTGCGGAGGAAGAGGTCGGGATACATGGGCGTGCGATCGGCTTCGCCGGCGGGGACCAGGGTGGCGCAGGTTTCGGCGCCCAAGGCGAAGAGTTCCGCGTCGCTGGCCACAGGCAGCAATCCCACGGGTCGCCAACAGCAGCTCAATTCACCCACGATTTCGTGGAAGTCGCAGGTCCAGGCGGTGGGGATGCTGAGCGTGATCCGCGGATCGACGGCCGTGGCGTACTCGGTCAGGGTTCCGCCCAGCGAATGCCCGGCGCAGCCGATGCGGCGCGGATCGACCTCGGGCCGGGAGCAGAGATAGTCCACGCCGCGCACGACGTCGTAGACCATTTTGCCGATGACGGAGATGCCCAGCGCCTGGCAGCGGTCGATGCGATGGTCCAGGCGGTGTCCGCGGATGCCCAGGCGGCATTTCTCATCGCGTTCTTCCTCGCCGATGGTGTCGATCACGAGGACCAGGCAGCCGGCGCGCGCGTACATCTGGCCGAAGTACTGATTGTAGGGGACGCTCTTGCTTCCGCCGTGTCCGCTGAGGCAGATGATCGCCGGCAAGGGGCCGGTCAGTCCCAAGGGGAGATAGAGGTTGGCGGTGACGCAGTTGTCGGCCTCAGCGCGGTAGACGATCTTCTCGATGGCGAAGTCGCCGCGGTCGATGCGGCCGAGGAGGCGGGGTTCGAGCGGCACGTCCTGTGGCGGAAACTGGAAGATGGCGCGAAGCTGTTGGCGGATGTCCCGGCTCGCGGCGCGCCACTCCTGGCGCGAGGCGGGATAGCGGTCGTTGACCTGCCGCGCGGGACACTGGGCGGCACGTGCACGGAGGTGATCGTAAAACGCCGCGCGCACGGGTTCGGCGGCGTCCTGAATCGCGGAAGGGCGCGTGCCTTTTGACTCGCCCGCCACAATCGCCCGAACGGACAAGAGCGAAAGGGGCAACAGAAGGAACCAGAACCGCAAGCAGGTCGGACGAAACATGTTTCGCACCTCCCAGGTACAGTCGTTTGACGAATCGCCGCCGGTGTCCGGCGTTGCATCGCGGCTCGGATGGCGATTCTTGGTCGGCACGAGCGGCGGACGATGTACGAGCGATGCGCAGCGTCGTGGCAGACCGCGTTGGTGGCGGTGAGCATGCGGCGCTCGGCGGTGCGCCTGCCGTTGGCCGGGCAGGCCTACCTCGGGCCGTCACGGACCGGTGAAGGACTAGCGAATCAAGGCCGGCGCGCTCGGCGGCCGAAAATTCCCGCAGCGCGGCGCCGCCGTTGCGGGGCCGTGCAGGGTGCATGGTCCGCGCTGGCCAACTCGACGGTGAACGGCTTGCGGAACTCGCGGCTCAACAAGGCCACGGCCGCCGGGTTGCCCAGCACCGTCTCTTGCTTGGGGTCGATCTTGAGCATCGGCCCCAGCGCCAGCGGCGTCTTGGACAGGTCGACGTTGTTCTCGGCCAGGTGCTTCACGGTCCGCTCCAGGCAGTCCGCCACGTTCTCGTGCGTCTTCAGCGCGGCCAGCGTGGTCTTGATCTGCTCGACCGGCGCCGGCTGGGCCAGGTAGTAGGAGACGTTGGCCAGGTGGCTGTAGGCGCAGGAGAGGTGCCCTTCCAAGACATCGGCCTTGAGCATCTTGGGGTCGTGGGCCTTGGAGGCCTCGACGAAGTTGCGGAAGTGATCGTCGCCGCCACTGAAGGTTTTGACGACCTTGCCCTGGGGATCGAAGGCCGCCCCGCCGCTGCGGATGGTCTTGCCGGTCGGGTCGAGGACCTGGCCGCCGCTGAAGCTGGCCACGACCACATAGCCCTCGGTGCCGTAGAAGATCGTGCCGACATGCGCGTTGTACATGGGCGTCGAGTTCAGGCCGCGGACTTCGAAAACGATCGTCTTGCCGCCGGCCTCGAAGATGCCGACCTCGGTGTTGGCCACGTCGCCGGCGTCCTCGTATCCCAGCCGGCCGCCAAAGGCGATCACGCTGTCGGGCAGGCGATCGAGGCCCAAGCCCCAGCGTGCGATGTCCATCTGGTGCGGGCCCTGGTTGCCCATGTCGCCGTTGCCATAGACCCGCTGCCAGTGCCAGTCGTAGTGCAGCTTGGGGCGGGTCAAGGGGAGCATCGGGGCCGGACCGGTCCAGAGGTCATAGTCGACGCCTTCGGGAATGGGGTACTGCCCCTTGGGGCCGATGGACGGGCGTGGTTTGTAGCACAGCCCGCGCGCCAGTTTCACCTGGCCGATCTTGCCCGAGCGCACGTAGTCGATGGCCTCGTTGATGCCCGTGGCCGAGCGGCCCTGCGTGCCGGCCTGGCAGACCCGGTTGTAGCGGCGCGCCGTGTCGACCAGCAGCCGGCCCTCGGCAACGTCGTGGCTGACCGGTTTCTCCACGTACACGTCCTTGCCCGCCTGCATGGCCCAGATACCGACCAGCGCGTGCCAATGGTTGGGGGTGGCCGTGGAGACCAGATCCACCGACTTGTCGTCCAGCGCGGTGCGCAGGTCTTTGACGTACTTGGGCTTGGAGCCCTGTTTCTGGGCGATCTTTTCGACGCGCAGGTTGCCGATCTTTTCGTCGGCATCGACGATGTAGGTGATTTCGGTGTCCGGGTTCGCCAGGTACTGGGCGATGTGCTCGGCGCCGCGGCCGCCGACGCCGACGATCGCCACGCTGAGGCGTTGGCCGGGGCTTGCTTTGGCGGGTTGCGGCTCGGCGGCGGCCAGACTGCGTGCGCCGGGAAGGAACGCGGCGGCGGTGGCTGCCAGCAGGGATTCCTCGAGGAAACGTCGTCGGGTGTGCTTGGTCATCGCGCCAGGTCCCTTCTTGTCGTTGGGGCTGGAAGGGGGCCGATTTCTACGGTCTCTTCAAGCCGCTGGTTTCCGTTGGGGCTCCAGTCTGATACGCCTCGCTCAGCATTTCCCCCCATGTTAGCCCAGCGGCATACGTGATTCCAGTTGTTTCACGCGGTTCTCCAGGAGATTTGCACCGCCCTGGGAGAGTTCTGATCAGGCCGCGACTTGGGCTATCGCGGCGGGTTGGCCAGGAGGAACTGGCGGAGTTCGGCGAGGTGATCGGTGTTAACCAGGTCGACTCCCGCCTGGGTCACGGCGGCCCAGCCGGCGGGATTGTCGGGAATGGCCCAGAAGCGGATGCGCCGGCCTTGGGCGTGGGCCTTCTGCACCAGCTCGCGCAGGCGTGCGGCCTCGTCCTCGGGCAGCGGACCGGAACCGCGCCACTTGAACAGGGCGCCCCAGCGTTCGCTGACCAGGGGCATCCATGTCGCGGGCTCTGTGCCGGCCAGGTCCTTCATGCGGCCATCGATGGCCGCCAGGCGCGTGGCTTCGGGGCGCATCTCCTCCGACGGCTTGTTGCCAGACAAGATCACCGTGACGGCATTCTTGCGGACGCCGTCGGGGCCGAAGGTGGTCAACATGTCGGCGTGTTCGGCCAACAGGGGTTTGATCGCGGCATAGGTGGGGCCGGCTTCCGTCTTGAAGTCGATGAGCAAGGTGAAGTCTGGATGGCCCGGGTGGACTCGGCCGCCGTGCTTCTTGACGCGTTCGTGGAGCGGGGTGAGGTAGAGCGAATCGAGGTCGCGATCGGGACGCGTGCCGGAGCGATCGTGAGCGACCAGCAGGCGTCCGTCGACAAGATGGATGTCGGCCTCCACGCTGCAGAAGCCTTGGTCGAGCGCGTCGAGCAGGGGTCGCTGGTGTTCGTAATCGTTGTGCGCGTGGGCATTGGGGAGAGGGGTTATGTCGGCCGCTGTGAGCGCCTCGCCGCTGCCTGCCAGCAGGGTCAGAATGCAGACAGCACTTCGGATCAGGCGGGGCCCGATCGGTCTGGCGCGGTTTTGCCACCGGGCTATGGCGAGAGAGGTTTCGGAGCTGAGACGACGGGCAGGTGGCATGGTCACGGTCGGGCTCTCGTGAGAATCGGTGGAAGTCGTGTTCGTTGGAGGCGACAAAAGGGTTTGGCGCGCGTCGGCGAGATGGCTCATGGTTGATGCCACAGCCTTTGCCTCAAGTATCGGCTTGGGCGCTGGGCATTGTCAATTGGCGGTTTGCGTGGGCCGCAGGCGGCCAGCGGCCCGAGATGTGGCAAGAGCCACGTGAGATTGACGGATGCGTTTACTCGGTGCCTTGCAAGGCGAGCCAGGCTTGCATCTGGTAGCTGCAGGCACACTTGGCGGAGGCGTCGGGCACAAGCACCAGGCCGCCCGCGGGAATGGCGTTGAACCAGCAGCCGGGGCGCATGCCGCCGAAGTTCTCGACGCCCACGTCGCGCGTCAGGTCGTGGTAGCCGAGCGTGGCCGAGCGGAACAGGACCAGGTGTGTGCTGCCGGAATACTGACCGCAGCCGTAACTGCGTTGCACCTTCAAGGACAGGAGTTCGCCGGTCTTCAGGTCCCAGGTACGGCCCTCGGTGATGATCTGCCGGTCGTTGAGGATGGGGCGCGTCTTGTATTCCGCAGGCTGATCCCAAAGGCGACGGCCCGTAGCGGTGTCGAAGGCCGCCATGCGACCGCCGATCTCGGAGGGCAAGCGAAAGAACTTGTGCTTCACGGCCTGATAGCTCATCAGCAGCACGCCTTGCGTGGGGCTGACGGCCAGTTGCGTGCCAAAGATCTGCTCGGACTGGCGCCAGAGGAGCTTGCCGCTAGCGACGTTCAGGGCCACCAGAGTCCCACTGGGGTGCTGGTCCGGATCGAGAGGAGGGCCGTGCTTGCCGTCCAGCTTGGGGCTGTCGACGCGGTCCTGGGAGGCCAGCGGCCGGTCGATGAGGTAGACGCTCTGGCCGGCCATGGCCAGGGCATTGTTGCGGAGCGAGTGCTGTGGCCGGTACGTCCAGAGCAGGCGGCCGGTACCGGCATCCAGGGCGAACAGGAGGCGCGATTCGGTGTACAGGCGCACGTCGCGGTAACGCGGACTGACCTTGTGCTCCTGGTTGGCCACGGTGCCCAGCAGGATCCCGTCATGCCAGGCCAGGTAGCCCCAGTCGCGATCGGAGGAGTCGGGCAGGGGCGGCGTGGAGAACTCGCGGACCTTGCGCCCGGTGGCCAGATCGAGTTGCAGGCAGCGGTCGCCGGTGCGCACGAAGACGTGCTCATCGCTGAGGCAATAATTGCCGCCGGTATCGCCCACGGCCACGTCGTGATGCACGCCGTCGTAGTCCTTGAGGATGCCCGGGATCGCGTAGGTCCAGAGCGTCCGGCCGTTGTAGGCATCCAGCGCGCAGAGGCCGTCGACGCCTGCCGCGACCAGGACACCCTGGTTGAAGAGCGGGGCGGGGGCCTGGCCGTGACGGTCGGCGACCTCGAAGTCCACGTCGCGATACCAGAGCATGGACAACGGGCCGCGGATGCCGTCTTGCGAGCAGAGCGTGTTGGCGGCGTCGGCGTTCTGATGCGTCCAGCGGCCGGCATGGTCGGCCGGTTTGCGGCGTTGGCAGGTCATGGCGCCGGGCCGGCCCAGGCAAGCCACGCCGCCAAAGGGGCGTTGCAGCCGGGCCACAGCGGCCGCGATGGGGCCAACGTCGGATTGCAGGCTGCGCGCCGAAACGACGAGGTTGGCCATGGACTGGGGATAGGGCGGCTGGGTGGGATCGGCCTGATGCACGCTGACGCGCGTGCCGTAAAGGTCGGCCGCCAGGATCCGGGTGCGCGCCGCAGCCACTTGTTGCGGGTCGTTGTCCAGGGCACAGATGATGAGCGACGACTGCCGGGCCAATTCCAGGGCCAGGCGGCCGTCACCGCATCCCAGATCCACGCACAACCCTTCGCGGACGCCGCTCTGGGCGAGGATCTCGGCTGCGGCCCGGGCGTAGTCGAGATTCGCGGCCGAGGCGGGCAGGTCGGGGGGCGGTGTGTGGTCTGCCACGGTGCGAGGCGTGGTCGATGCGGCGTGGAAGCAGTACAGGCCTCCTTGATCGGTACTGACCAGCAATCGCCCCGCGGCGACTGCCAGGCCCAGGGCGCGGCCTTCCACGTCGTGGGACCAGCGCACGCGGCGGGCTGCGAGATCCACGATCTTCACCCAGCCATCACCGCCGCAGACCGCCTCGGGACCGGCGACGATCACCTCGCGCGTTTGGTCCAGTGCGGTGGGCCAGAGCGGTCCGACGCTGACGCCCACGTTCTCCAGCTCGCGCCGAGACTGGGCCAGGTACTGGTTGATGGAGGCCGGCCGGTCGTCGGTTTCGACGGGCTGGAAACGCATGCGCGTGAGGTACACGTCGCGGAGCCGGGCCTTGGATTCGAGGGCGGCTTGGAGGGCTGGATCGGAGGCGGTGGAGGCCAGCGGGACGTCAGCGGACGGCTGCAGGCCGCGATAGTGGACCGACTTGCCTTTGCGGTCGCGGCCTTCGACGTCGGCCCAGGTGTAGGCAGTCAGGTTTGCCTGGTCGAGATGCAGCAGTCCTTGGCCAGTAGGCGTGACCACGCCCGGCCCACAGCGCGCGGCCATATCACCGGTGGCGCGGTCGAAGAGGAATCCACCATTGAAGAAGAACTGGTCGAGGAGCATGGCGCGCGTGCCGCCAACACTTTGATTCTTTTGCAGGTGGTAGTAGAGCAACTCGCCATCGGAGCGGCGGAACACGGCGGGCACGGCGCGGCCGGTGGGCACGTAGAGTCGTTCGGCATCGGCCAGCAGGTAGCCTTGCGGGGCCACGCCGCTGCGAGCCGTAGCGCCGCCGTGCGGTTGGCCCATCTCCAGACTGCCCGTGCGGTCGTTGGTCCAGAGGATTCGGCCGGTGTCGGGGTCTACGGCGTGCAGGAAGACGCCGTCGGTGGGCCAGATGCCGGCGGCGAAGTAGAGCGTCTTGTCGAAGAGCACCGGACCGCCACGCACCGGCCAGCGGGAGATCAATCGCTGGTTGCCCAGGCACTTGCGGTCGTCGGGTCCGCCGCGACACTTCCAGAGCAGTCGGCCGTCGGCCAGCGCGAGGGCGTACAGCCAGCCGTCGTCGCTGGCCAGGAAGACGCGATCGCGCCAGGCCACGGGCGCGAAGCGGATGGGACCGGAGGTGACGAAGGTCCATCGCGGCTGGCCGGTGTGGATGTCGAGGGCCAACAGCCGGTCGTCAGCCGACGTGCCGATGAGCACCGTGGCGCCCACCACGATCGGCTGGTGCACCAGGTCGAACGATATGCGGTTGGAGGTGGGCCAGGCGGGGCGGGGCTTTTCGCGCGCATGGAAGACCCAGGCCGGGAAGAGGTTGGCGGGCAAGGCCTCGGCAGTCTGGCCGCTGCGTGCCGCGTCGGCGCGATAGGTGGGCCAGTCGGCGGCGGCAAGGCTGCAGGCGGCGAACAGGAAGAGTCCCAGCAGGGCGCTACGCACGGATCACTCGGTCTTGAAGACGGGAGGAATGTCGAATGTCGAATGTCGAATGTCGAATGTCGAATG